>NZ_UETR01000006.1:0-315012 GCF_900491745.1 Candidatus Amarolinea aalborgensis
AGATCGCGCGGCCTGTGCGCCCGTATGCCGCGGAAGGCAGCAGCAACGGTTTTAGCCACACCAGAACCCTCCCTTCGACCGGATACGCGGCCTCAGAACTGATATGACCATCGTCAATCTACCTTTGTCCAATTCTTGCCGTTCAGGTACAATAGGCTTGATTCAACCTGGGAGGCCAGAACAGGAGTAAACGATGGCCTTTACCGTCAACGATTTTGCCGACCTGCGCCAGTTGCTCTATCTGCACCCGGAATGGCGTGTGGAACTGCAGCAGCTGCTCACGCCCGACGACATGCTCAACATGCCGACGCTTTTGCGCGAGCTGGCTCAATCTCACCAGCGCGCCGAACGCCGCCTGGACCGCGTGGAGGCAACCCTTGCCGAACTGGCTCGCCTCCAGAAGCGCAGCGAGGCGCGGCTTGACCGCCTGGAGGCGACGGTTGCTGAGCTGGCCGAAGCGCAGAAGCGCAGCGAGGCGCGGCTTGACCGCCTGGAGGCAACGGTTGCTGAGCTGGCCGAAGCGCAGAAGCGCACTGGGGTGCAAGTCGAAAAACTGACCGCCGCGATGGAGGTTGTCAGCAGCCGCCTGGATCATCTCACGGATCGGGCGGCGCGCCTGGATGGCCGCGACCTGGAACGCCACTATCGTGAACGGGCCGGGGCCTTCTTTGGCCGTTGGCTGCGCCCGGTTTCGCTGGTTTTAACGGATGCCCTGCGCGAAACCCTGGAAGCCCGCTTGCCCGAAGATGACGTTGAAGACATCATGCGCCTCGACTTGCTCATCCAGGGCCACGCTCGCCGCTTGCCAGACACCCCAGAGCGACTGGTTGCCTTCGAGATTTCGGCCGTCGTGGACCGCGGCGATGTGGAACGGGCGCGACGCCGCGCTGCGCTTTTGCAGCGCGCCGGCCTGCATGCCGCGCCAGGGGTGGCCGGCGAACGTTTGACCCTGGGCGCCCTGGAGGCCAGCCAGGAAGCCCCCATGGTTGTTCTGCAAGATGGTCGCAGCACGGGCTGGGACGAAGCTCTGGCCGCAGCCTGACTTATCACCCGATGCAAACCGTTTGCAGTCGGATCCCTTATGTGAAAGATCGAGATTTATCATGGAATTACGCCAGTACGTTAACTTGACCCTTAAATGGGTGTGGTTGGTCGTTGTCTGCGCCCTGGTGGTTGCCCTGGCGGCTTTTGTCATCAGCCGGCGCACCACGCCAGTCTACAAGGCTGTCTCCACCCTTCTGGTCAGCCAGGCCAACTCACCGACCGGCGGCGCTAACTACAGCGACCTGCTCTACAGCCAGCAGGTGGCGCGCACCTATTCGCAGCTGCTCACCGAGTATCCGGTGCGTCAGGAGACCGCCAGCCGCCTGGGTCTGCAAGACCTGGATGGACTCAAACGCCTCGGCGTGCAGATCAATGCGCAGCCCGTGCGTGACACGCAGTTGATTCAGCTGACAGTGGAGAGCTTCGACCCAGTCCTGGCTAAGGATATTGCTAATACCCTGCCATTGGTTTTCATCGAGCAGACGCAAGCTTACCAGAAGGGGCGTTATGCGCAGACCCGCGCCGACTTGCAGACCGAACGGGCCAAAGTGGAGACCGATATCCAGCAGACGCAGGCGCGTATCAACAGCCTGCAGAGTCAACCGACCCTGACGGATGAGCAGCGCCTCGACCTTTCGCGCCAGCAGACCATGCTGCGCCAATTCGAGGCGACCTACGCCGCCTTGCTCAACTCTCTGGAGCAGCTGCGTTTGACCGAAGCGCAGACCGTGGACAACATCGCGGTCACCACGCCGGCGCAGACGCCCATCCTTCCGATTCGTCCGCGCACCGCCACCAACACCCTGCTGGCGGCCGTGGTTGGCGCGCTGCTGGCGCTGGGCCTGGCCTTCCTGGTTGAGTACCTGGACGATACGATCCATGACTCGGAGCAGGTGCGCGAACTGCTGGGCCTGGCCACCCTGGGCGCGATTCTGCGTGTGCGGCCCCGCGACAATCCCGAGTCCGCGCTCGTCACCCTTGACAAGAAGCATTCGCCCATTGCCGAGGGGTACCGCGTTCTGCGCACGAACATCCAGTTCAGCGGCGTGGATGAGCCGGTGCGCACCCTGTTGGTCACCTCGGCCAGCCCGCGTGAGGGCAAAAGCACCACGGCCGCCAATCTCGCCGTCACCCTCGCGCAGGCCGATCAGCGCGTCATTCTGGTGGACACCGACCTGCGCCGGCCGACCGCGCACAAGCTGTTCGATTTGAGCAACAATGTGGGCATTACCAGCGCGCTGATGCAGCACGCGGAGGAGGCGGTGGATACCGTGTTGCAGGAAACGGCGGTCCATGGGCTGCGTGTGCTGACCTCGGGCCCGCTGCCGCCCAACCCGTCGGAGCTGTTGAGCAGCGAGCGCATGCGTCACCTGGTGGAACGACTGCGCAGCCAGTGCGATGTGCTGATCTTCGACTCGCCGCCGGTGATGGCCGCAGCCGACGCCGCCATTCTTTCGACCCTGGTGGATGGCACCCTGCTCGTGATTGACACCGATGGCACGCGGCGCCAGGAGGCTCTGCGCGCCCAGGAGACGTTGGGCAAGGTGGGCGGGCGCCTGTTGGGCGCGGTGCTCAACAAGCTGGGCGAGCGCAGCAGCGGTTACAATTCGTACTACTACTATTATTACAGCCGCGATGGCCGGAGCGAGCGCCGCGCACGCAGCGACCCGCGCTGGCTGCCGCAGGCGCTGACACGACGGGTCGCGTCGTGGTGGGAACGCCCACGACCGGCGGCGAAGCCAAAGAGCTGAGCCACAGGATTCTGAATGAAAACCCTCTGGGCCGCTGTCCGCAAGATGGCGGCCTTTGTTGACCGCTGGCAATGGGCGATTTTACTGCTGGCGTCTCCGTGGCTGTTGTTCCCCAGGCCAGAACGCAGCGCTATTATCTTGGTCGTGCCCGCATTGTGGGTCATCGCCGGCGTGGCGGGCCGCGGCTTACTGCCGCGCACACCGTTGAATGCGAGCCTCATCCTGCTGGCGATCATGGTGCTGGTGAGCCTGTATGCCACGTACGACATCGCCGTCAGTCTGCCCAAGGTCGCCGGGCTGGCGCTGGGCCTGGGTGTATTTTTTGCCGCGGCGCGTTTAGGCCGTGAGCCGGCGTGGTGGCTGCGGATTTTCGCCGGCTTCCTGACGCTGGGCGTACTGATCGCCGCCGTCGGCTTGCTGGGCATGCAGTCGGGCGCCAAGATCGCTCTCCTGGCGCCGATTCTGAATCGCCTGCCCATCGTCCTACGCGGTTTGCCCGGCGCCGAAGAGGGGCTGAACCCCAACCAGGTCGCGGGCGCTCTGTTGTGGATCATCCCGGCGATGACGATGGCGACGGTGCAGAACAAACGCCTCTGGCGGCCGGAGCCGGCGGCCGCCCGCCGCGGCTTTGCGACCGCGGTAGGCAGCCTGAGCGCGTTGTCTCTGCTGTTCGTCGTGGGCGTGTTTGTCTTGACGCAGTCGCGCAGCGGTTACATCGGCCTGGCCGCCGGCCTTGCGCTGATGTTGATCATGGGCGCGCCCAAGCGCTGGCGTCAGTGGCTGGCGCTGGGGATGGTTGTCGGGCTGATCGGTGTGGGCGCGATCGTGTGGCGCGGCGAGGTCAACCCGGCCGCCCAAACCAGCCTGGGCAGCGCCACGCTGCCGCTTGACACTTTGGGGGGCCGCGTCGAAATCTGGTCGCGCGCCATCTATGGCATACAGGATTTCCCGTTTACGGGCATGGGCATGAACACGTTTCGTCACGTGATGCCTTTGCTCTATCCGCTGTTCACTATCGGGCCGGACGTTGATGTCGGCCACGCGCACAACGAGTTTCTACAGGCGGCGCTCGACCTGGGCTTGCCGGGGCTGATTGCCTTTATCGCCCTGTACCTCGGCGCGGCCGCCATGCTGTGGAGCCTCTGGCGCACGGTTGACGCCGCGGCTGCGCCACGGATGGCGGCGCGGCGCTATGCAGCCCTGGGGCTGGGATGCGGCCTGCTGGCGCACCTGGTCTATGGTCTCACGGATGCGGTCGCGTTGGGCGCCAAGCCGGGGCTGGTGTTTTGGCTCCTCTTGGGCCTGATCGCGGCCTTGTTTGCGCAAGCCCAGCCCGCGAGGCTTGATTCAGCATGACGCCTACCCTTGCGAGCATGGTGCGCCGCATCGCCTGGCTGCTGGCGGCAGGCGTAGCCCTCGCCGCGCTGATCCTGCTCCTTTTGCCCACGCCCGCGCCCCCAGTCTACGAACGCCCCCCGGTCACACCCGCGCCGACCGCCGCCGAGGCCACGCCCACCGTGACCCCGCTGCGGCTGGTGACGCCGCTCGCCGCGTCGCCCCAAGCAGCCACCACCGCCGCCGCAACGCCTGACCGCGCCATCCGCCGGCGCGCGGTCAATCAGCAAGCGCCGTACTGCTGTTCCAACTGGTCGGTGTGGGTCAACAGCATCGAGGTCACCGACGATGGCTTGCTGCGCCTGGACGTCAGCCTACACAACGACACGCTGTGGGATGGCGTAACCCTGGTGGCCGACCCACTGCTGTTAGACGAAAACGGGCGTTCCTATCCACTACGTCGCGACCTGACCGTTACCTTTGGGGCTGAGCGTGTGGCGCCGCCGGCCAGCAGCGTGACCGGCGCCTTCTATTTTGTCGCGCCGCCCGCCGACGTCAAAATGGTGGATTTCATGTACGCCGGCGGCTATCAGTGGGTGCGACGGATTGAGGTGCCGTAGAGGAGAGCCGCCCGCCGCCGGCGGCCAACGATTGAGCCGCCCGCCGCCGGCGGCCAACGATTGAGCCGCCCGCCGCCGGCGGCCAACGATTGAGCCGCCCGCCGCCGGCGGCCAACGATTGAGCGATTGAAATCGCGCCTGAAGGGCGTTCCGCCGGGCGTCCACCGGCGTGGACGCGATGGGTCGGCGACGGCCGACCTGGCGGCGGAACGCCCCTTCGCCCCGAATTCATTCGGCGGCTATCAGTGGGTGCGACGGATTGAGGCGCCGTAGAGGAGAGTATGAATTTTCCTGACGCGTTGCTCGAGTTTTTGCGCCAGGCCTTAGCGCAGACGCCGCGGCTGCCGCCCGCGGGGATCACCCAGGCGGAGTGGGCTGCGTTCATCGAGGCGGCCCGCTGGCACCGCCTGGGGCCGCTGCTGCATGTGCGCCTGGCGCCGGTGGCCGCGGCGCTGCCCGCGATGCTGACCGACGCGCTGCAGGCGGAGTACCGCCAGCACGCGCTGTGGGGCGTCGCCCTGGCCGCGGCCGCCGGGCAGGTGTTGGAGACGCTGACCGCGGCCGGGATCGAGCCGGTGGTGCTCAAGGGCATGGCCCTGGGCGAGCTGCTCTATCACAACCTGGCGCTGCGGCCCACGACCGACCTCGACCTGCTGGTGCTGCACGCGGACGTGAGCAAGGTGAAGACGGCGCTGCTGGCCTTGGGCTTCGAGGGCCAGGGGATGGCCGCGGAGGAGCGGCCGCACCTGGCCGGCGAAGTGGCGTTGCGCGCCTCTCTGCTGGCCGGCGAGCTGCGTTTTGGCGTGGATGTGCATTGGCGGCTGGCGCAGCACCCGGCCGTCATGACCCACCTGGCGGCCGAAGATTGGCTGCCGCGCAGCGTCCCCGCGGTCATTGCCGGCGTGGCGGTGCGCGTGCTCTGTCCCGAAGACGCCCTGCTCCATGCCGCCATCCATCTCTTCTGGCACCACCTGGGCACCTGGCACCTGGGCTGGCTGAGCGATGTGGACCTGCTCCTGCGCACGCACGCCGCAGCCTGGGATTGGAGCGCCTTGATCGCGCGCGCTCAGGCCCTGGCCGCGCTCCTGCCGCTGCAGGCCAGCGTGCGCCTGGCGCGCACCTGGTTCAACACCCCGCTGCCGGCCGGCGCGCTGGCTGCGCTGACCGCGGCGACCCCCGCGCTGGAGGAAATGGCCGCATTTGGCGACCTGGACCGCCAGCGCCGCAACAGCCTGGGGTCGGTGCGGGGGCGGTTGCAAGCGCTGCCCGGCCATCCCTCGCGCCTGGCCTACTGGCGCGGCCTCTTGTTCCCGCCGGCCACCTACATGATCCCGCGCTACCACATCCCCTGGCGCGGCCTGCTGCCGTTCTACTACCTGGGCCGCATCGTCAAAGCGGTGGTCTGGACATCCTGGCAGCACGACGACAACTTTCGGCCCGAACAACCCCTGCCATAGGCCAGGGATGGCCGCCATTCGTGAGCCGCCCCAGGCGCGGCTGCGACACAGTCAGCGCCAGTTGCCTATTTTGACCATACCAGGTTATAATAGACCTGTCAACCTGGTTTGACGCGCAGCCAATTGGCCTCTCGAGCACCGCCGCCGCTGGTTGAGTTCGCTCGACGCGCAAATCTCGCCTTCTCCACGTATGACCGCATTTCTGATGCGGCCATGACGAAGCCAGCCTCACTTTCCTCGCCCGCTCGACCCGGTTCAGCGCCGATTCGCTCATTGTTGATCTGGTCACAACGATCTCCAGGCGTCAAGCCGGCTCCATTGCCAGGGTCATTGACCACACCGTGTGGCGTCAACTCATTCATCTCGTGTTCGTCAGAATGGAGGATCGTCTATGTCAACCTATCGTCCATCCCGCCCTCGGCGGCGCCTGTTATCCATCCTTCTTTTCGCGACCCTGCTGGTCAGCCTGGCGATGCCCGCGCTGGCGGCTCGACTGAGCTCGCCGAAGTCGCAGGAGGGCGCACCGCCAGCCGCGCTTGCCACTGAAGATGTCGCAGCTTCGACGCTGCCAACCGTGAAGGCTGTTGAATCAGCTAAGGGAGCCGCCCCAGAAGGTGATCCGAAAGCCCCCAACGACGTCGGCAGCATCACCAACTACGCCTTCTCGGCGAGCAGCGGTACGTTTACGCCGCTCTCTGGGGCAACCGTCGTCAGCGGCTTCAACGCCGATGAGGTCTATGTCAACGGTCTCCCGATCGGGTTCACCTTCTACTACATGGGGGTCCCATACACGACGGTAGCGGCAAGCTCGAACGGCTTCCTTTCCTTTGCGACCCTTAGCTCGTCATCCCTCACTAACGCACTTTCAGCCGGTCCGCCGCGCCTTGTGCTTGCGCCCTTGTGGGACGACCTCGACGGCGCAAGTGCGGGCCAGGGATCGTACCTGACCACAGGCAGCCCCGGCAGCCGCGTGTTCACCTTCCAGTGGCTCAACTGGGAGTGGAACTACCTTGCTAACGCCGCGGTCATCTCCTTCCAAGCCAAACTGTACGAAGCTGACGGCCACATCGAGTTTGTCTATCGCCAGGATGCAGCGGCTGTTAGCAGTGGATCTGCCTCCATCGGCATCGCCGCGACGGCAACTGGCAGCGGCAGTTTCCTCTCGCTGAACGGGACGGGCGCAAGCCCAACCGTGAGCTCCACCAGCGAGACCACGTCATTGAGCACCAAACCGGCGACGGGACAGGTCTACGCCTTCACACCGCCCGCGGCGCCGGCAGCGCCCAGCGGCTTGAACTTCACAGTTGTCACACAGACGGGCATGACCCTCAACTGGAATGACAACTCCTCGACCGAGTCGGGGTTCCTGATTCTGCGGTCATCCGATGGCGTCAACTACACCACCATCGCCACGACCGCCGCCAACGCCAATTCCTACCCGACCACTGGCCTCTTGCCTGGGTTTACTTACTACTGGCAGGTGTTCGCATTTTCGGAGGGATTTGCACCAGTGGGGCCAGCCTCTGGCACTCAAGCTACCAATCCAGCCGGCGAGATCACCTGCAACGGCGCAGGCGGCAACTGGAGCGCCACAGCCACCTGGTTTGGAGGCGTCCTGCCCACAGCCACAGACAACGTGACCATCGCTGACGGCTGCACCGTCACCATCGACACAACCGCCACAATCAACAAGCTGACCGTCGGCCAGGGCACATCGGGCGTTCTACAATTCGAGCCGACCACGGCCCGCACACTAACGGTGAACTCGAGTGTGACCATCGCGGCTGGCGGCACTTTGCAGTCAGCCGCCAGCGGCACAGCCACCACCCATCTGCTCTCGGTTGGCACGGACTTGACCAACAACAGCACGCTGGACTTCAGCACCAACGCCAACACGGCCGGCGCGGAGCTGCGCTTCGTCAACGCGACGAACAACACACTGAGCGGCGCGGGCGCGACTACCGACCTGCGGACGTTGTCCATCAGCAAGGGCAGCGGCACAGTCACGACCAGCAGCCCGGTGCTAGAGATCACCATTTCGTTCACGGTGCGCGGCGCAGCCAGCGATACCAACGGCTTCCTGAGCGTCTCGCCCTACAACGGCATCCTGAAGATCTCTGGGACGTTTACCTACTCCAGCGTTGTCTTCACGACGGCAGGCTACTCCATCCCTAGCACCGCCGGTTTCTGGCTCAACAACGCCAATTTCGCTGTTTCCGGTACCAACGGTTCACCGACCATGAACGGCCTGCTGCGCCTCACCCAAGGCGCCTATAACGTCGGCACCGCCTCGGGCAATGCAATGGGCGCGGGCGCGGGCGCAATCTTCCTGATCGAAGGCGGAACGCTCAACCTGGCGGGGCGCCTGAACACGGCTAACGCTGTTAGCTATACCCAGAGCGGCGGCACGGTTAACGTGTGCACGGTAGCCAATACAACGGCCAGCACCGCTTCATTTGGCCTCACCTCGACTAGCTCGGTCATAACCATGAGCGGCGGCGTGATCAACCTGGTTCAGATCAACTCGAATGCTACCGCTACCAGCCGGCTCGACTACCAGGTGGCGGGCGCCGCCAATATCACCGGCGGCACGCTCAACGTGGGAACCAGCGCTACTACGGGCAACACCGGCAACTTCGACTTCCGTTATGAGCGGCCAGGTCCCTGCGCTGGTGATTGACAACACCACCAACGCCAAGAACGCCCTGGCGGTCGCCCAGACCAATATCTGGCGCAACCTCACGGTAAACACAGGCACGAAGTTGGATGCCAACGGCTTTTTCGTATTGATGCTGGGCCCGGCTGTAACAAACAACGGCTCGATCGTCGGCACGGTCACCAACAGCCGCTTCGATTTCCAGGGCGCTTCCGCCCAGACCTATAGCGGCTCCGGCACGTTTGGCACAGCGGCTGCACCTTTCCTGTCTGTAGGCATCTTCAATGGCAGCGGCGTCACACTGAGCGCCCCAATCGTCACCAACCGCGTCAACCTATTCTGGGGGACCTTCATCAACAGCAACCAATTCACCCTCGGCAATGGCGGCGCGTCCAGCACCACCGTGCAGATCGGCCAGGCTAGCGCCACCACGCCGGGCGGCAACTTCGACGTCAGCCCAACGTACAGCACGGGCAGCGGCGGGCATAGCATCTTGTATTTGCAGGAAACGGTCGTACGCACCACCGGCTTTGAAATCCCTGGCACGCGTTCCGTGGCTTCCGTGACCATCAACAACACCAACGGCGTCACCCTGGCTGGCGGCAACTTGACCATAACTGGCGCTTCCGGTTTCACGCTGACCGCCGGCTTGTTCAACACCTCGGCCGCCAACACGCCCACGCTGGCCACGACGGTGACGACGATTCCGACCGGCTCGGCCACCAGTTACGTCAACGGTCCGTTAGCGATCCAGGTCAACAGCGCCAGCAACGTCAACCGCACTTTTGGCGTCGGCAACAGCACGGGCTGGCGTCCGATAGTGATCAGCAACTTCCACTCCAACGGCGTGCTGCAGACGTACACGGCAGAGGTCATCACCGGCCCCACGGGCGGCACGCCGGTCTCGCCCCTGGCTGCGCTCACCCTGGCGCGCTACGTCCGCATTCAGAACACGGCCAATATCTTCAGCACGACCACGGCCACCGTGCAGCTTTCTTACGGAACCGATGACAACGTTGGCAACCTGCCAACGGCTCGCGTGGCGGAGGCCAACACAGCCAGCGGCTCGTACACCTCGCGCGGCGGCTCGACCCAGGCCTCGCCTACCACGGGCATCGCCTCGACGACGGCAATTGTTCAAGGCGACGACTACTTCGTCCTGGCCAACGAGCAGTCGCTGCCCATCACCTGGGACGGCGGCGCCAGCACCTCCAACTGGGGCGACGCCAACAACTGGAACCCAGACGGCGTCCCGACCGGAACGAGCAATGTCACCCTGGCCAGCGCCAGCGCCACGACCATCAACGTCAACGGCGCGTACGCGGTCAACAACCTGACGTTGGCTAACAGCATCACGCTCAACCTGGGCAGCAACACGCTGACCGTCAACGGCGCTTTCAGCCAGAGCGGCGGCACGATTGATCTGGGCAGCGGCACGCTGGAGGTCAGGGGTGACTTCGCCAAGACCGGCGGCACCTTCACGCCAAACACCGGCACGGTTCTCTTGTCGGGCGCGGCTGCACGGGCCGTCAACTGCACGGGCGTCACCTTCTACAACCTGAATCTGCAGAACGGCGGCGCGGGCAATGCCAAGACCTTCACGGCAGGCGTGACCTGCACCATCAACAACGACTTCGCGGTGGGCAGCACGGCCCAACTGGCGTTGAGCGCAGCGACCGCCACGACCTTCAACGTCGCCGGTAACCTGAATTACGGCGGTGTGGCCGGCGGCGCCAATGTCGGCAGCCTGACCCTCAATCTGACCGGCGTTGGCAAGACGATCGGCGGGGCGGCCCTGGAGGCCCCAGCACTGGCGCCTGCGCCTGACTACAGCCGCACGCCTGTGCAAGAGGTCAGTTTCCTGACGGATGCCAGCCGTTTTGTCAGCAAAGACGCGGTGCAACTGGAGAACACCTACGCCCAGCGCCAGGCCGACGTCGAACGCCTGCTTGCGGCTAAGAGTCCGGACAGCCTGCTGATCATCAACCTGGACGACTGCGCGATCGTGCAGAATCCAGCCTGGGTGGCGTCCCTGGCGCCGACCGCTGCGCCCAGCTTCGAGATGAACGTGACGGTGGCCAGCGGCGCGGGCTACACGCTGCAGGACAATGTGACGATGGGCGCGGCCCGTACACTGAACGTGATCGGGCGGCTTGACGCCGGCGCCTTCACGATTGGCGGCGCAGGCCTGCTGAATCTGAGCGCCACGACGTCAATCCTGGGGACAGCCAAGGCTGCGGGCGGCGTCGGCGCAACGGTGCTGACGACAGGCGCCAACACGTACGTAGACGGCTCCATCGTCGAATACAATGCGGCCGGCGATCAGACGATCGACGCGACGACCCACCCGCCCGCGTCCATGATACAAACTGGCGGCAGCGGGACGAAGACGCTGAACGGTAACAAGACCATCAGCGGAAGTTCTGGGGTTGACCCAACGAAGGGTATGATCTACGTCAAAGCAGGGACGACCTTTGCCGACGGCGGATATACGATCTCCGGCACCAGCTCCGGTTACGATAATGTCGTCGTCTACGGCGCCTATCTCTCCACTGGATCGGGAGCCATTTCGTTCGAGTCGGGTCCCTTCTCATCTAAGATACTCGCCGTGAATGCCACGATCTTTGGCGACCTAAAGATGAACTTCTCGTCTTCGACGTACAACATATACTTGCAGGCCGACACGTCGCCTGCAACGTCGAACGTCACGTTCCGTAACCTCACTTTCGGTGGCACGGCCGGCACTGGCACGGCTGGTGGTACCTTGACGGTCAACTACCTTGGTACGACACCCGTAGTCGTCAATGGCAACGTGAGCCTGGCGCCGCCCACACTGTCCAATACCGGCGGCGGCTTCGGCGGCACGACAGCCACGAATGGCACGGTGACGGTCAAGGGCAACATTACGTCTGCGAGCACCGCCACGACGCAGCCGATCTTCAACAACACCGGCGCCAATACGTTGGTGATGGGTGGAACGGCGGCCCAGACCATTGACGTGGTCACCAATGTCACCATCCTGACGGGCGCAACATTGCGGATTGCCAATGGCGCGGACGTCGCACTGGCGCCGACGAGCGGAAGCGGCCGCGCGTACAAGTTGGGTGGGACCCTGACGGTGGATGCTGGCGGCGCCTTTGGATTGGGACAGAATACCCTGACCGTGGAGACGGCTGTCACCAACAACGGCACGATCAAGCAGGTTAGGGACGTTACCAGCGCTTCACAGTTCGACTTTGTCTGGCTGAAGAACGCGGCTGGCAGCACGACTTATTACTACGGCGTTTCCGTCACGCCTGCCAGCGCCATGGGCTTGACGACGGTCTCTATCCGCGGCAACCAGAAGTGTCCCCAGATCACCAGCTCGACGATCAAGCGCTGCTACGAGGTCACACCGACCTCGGTGCAGACGGCCAGCATCAAGTTCTACTTCAGTGAGCCTGAGATGACGCCCACCGGCCAGCCGCTGGCGAACCAGAACGTATGGAACTATCACACCAGCGCCTGGAACGCTGTGACCCGTGGGACGGACAGCGGTACGTGCAACACCGCCGCTATCAACTGCTTCGTGGAAGGCACGGGCATCGCCAACTACAGCCCCTTTGCCGCCAGCCCCAGCGTGCCCCTGGCCGCGGTCCTGGCTGACTTCAGCGCGGCGCCGAACGGCAACGCCATCCGCGTGACGTGGGAGACGGTCAGCGAGGTGGGCAACATTGGCTTCAATCTGTGGCGCGGCGACGCGCCGGGTGCGCCGGACACGCAGCTCAACGCCAGCCTGATTCCGTCGCAGGCCCCGGGCAGCAGCCAGGGCTTCGTCTACACCTTCGACGACGCCAATGTCGTCAGCGGCATGACCTACTACTACTGGGTGGAGACCGTGGACACGCAGGGCGGGGTCAGCCGCTTCGGCCCGGTCAGCGCAACCTTCAACGCGCCGACGGCCGTCTCGCTGAGTGACTTCGCCCCCCTGGCCGCGCTCCCGCTCGCCTGGCCACTGGCCGTAGTAGGGCTGGCCGCGCTGGCCGGGATGGCGTTACTTCGACGGCGAACATTCTGATGTTATCCGGCAGAAGCGAGATGAATCCGCCTCTGCCGGATAACTTGCAACAAGTCGCTGTGGCCGGCTTTGTGCGTGGCACCCTACACGAAGCCTCAAATAACGCAGTGACCGGATCAAGGGCCAACCGAGCCAGACTGTTTTTCTATCTGTTCGACGGTTGCTGCAGTCGTTAACCTATGGGTGTCTGGTCTCAGACGATAAGGAGCTGCTTATGAAGAATCACAAGGCGTTGAAAGTGTTCTTGGTACTGGTGCTGGTAGTTGCACTTACTCCGCTGGCATCCCTGGTGTCTGCGGATAACACCTATCAGTCACTACCATTCACACAGGCATGGACCAACACGGGGTTGATCACAGTCAACGACAATTGGTCAGGTGTGCCCGGCATTATGGGCTATCGCGGTGACGACCTCACCACGGCAACTGGCACCGATCCACAAACGATCTTGGCCGACGGGACTTCAACACCTGTAAATGTCATCGCCAATCAGATCAATCCTAACACCGTAACTACTGGTGGCGTGGCAGAATTCGACGTCATCGCCGATCCGGTGGTTGCCTTTCAGGGCTCCGGCACAGCCGATGCTCCATTTCTTCTGGTCCACGTCAACACGACTGGGAAACAGAGCATCACTGTGAGTTACAATCTGCGAGATATAGATGGCTCAACAGACAATGCTATCCAACAGGTTGCCCTCCAGTACCGGGTTGGGACAAGTGGCAATTTCACCAATCTACCCGCCGGCTACGTTGCCGATGCAACGACGGGGCCAAGCCTGGCGACGTTGGTTACGCCGGTGAATGTGCTTTTGCCCAGCGCCGCGGACAATCAGGCACAGGTGCAGATACGCATCATTACGACCAATGCTATTGGAAGCGATGAATGGGTTGGTGTTGACGATATCTTGGTTACGGGTGACCCCCTGGCCGCGACCCTGGCCGACTTCAACGCCGCCGCGTTCAGCGACCACATCTTGGTCACCTGGGAGACGGTGTCTGAACTGGGCAACCTGGGCTTCAACCTGTGGCGCGGGGCGTCACCCAGTGCGCCCGACGTGCAGTTGAACGCCAGCCTGATCCCCTCGCAGGCGCCGGGCAGCAGTCAGGGCTTCAGCTACGAGTGGCCCGACAGCGCCAACCTGGTCAACAACACCACTTACTACTACTGGCTGGAGGATGTGGATATCGCCGGCGTCGTCACGCGCCACGGCCCGGTCAGCGCGACCTTCAACGCGCCGACGGCCGTCAGCCTGAGCGGCTTCGCGCCCGTGGCTGCGCTTCCGGCCGCATGGCCGTTGGCCGCCGCGGGGCTGGCCGCACTCGCAGGCGCCGTCGCCTGGCGCCGTCGTCGCTAACGCGATCAGCGGGCAGCCAACGGCGCCCGACCGTGAACGGATCGGGCTACGAGATGGAAGGCCCTGTCGGGCCTGGCAGCCCCGGCGGGGCTTACATCTCGTAGCCGGATGGCCTTTGGCCTCCGGCGCGCCCGACGCGCCCCCAGTTTGAAATGCACCCCACCCCGCGCGTATGCTTGCGCGCAGGTCAGACCTATGTTACAATCTGATGCAAGCAGCATGTTTCCCATTTGCCTCCGGCTTGCCCGGGCGAGGACAGCGTAACGATGATGGAAACCCTACCCTCCGGGCGGCCCGCGGCGCATCCCGATGTGGCCGCCCGCACCGTGGCCGGCGAAGCGGTGGTGCTCTCGCCCGCTCAACACATGGTGCGCATGCTCAACGAGGTGGGCACCCGTATCTGGGAACTGGCCGATGGCACCCGCACGCCGGACGACATTGCCGCGGTGTTGACCGCAGAGTATGAGGTGGACCTGCCTGACGCGCAGACCCATACGGCGCGTTTTTTGGGCGAATTACACGCCCGCGACCTGTTGACCTGGGTGTGACGCGTGGTTAGCCTGACGCTCGGCCTGGCGGGGCAGGGCGTGCGCCTGGAGTTGGCCCCAACCCTGGCGCCCATGCTGCTGCAGCATGACCCGCTGGCGTGCTTTGTCGTAGACGCCCCGATCGCCTACACCGTGCGCCTCAGCCTGGCTGGCGACGCGCCGCCGCCTCCGGCGCCGGTCATCGAGCATGTGGCCTACAGCGCGGCGGCGGTGGAATTCGAGCTGGCGCAGGCGACCGGCCAGCTCGACCGCCGTCAACGCTTGCTGGTGGCTGAAGTTCGCTGCGCTGAGCAGGCGGCGTTGGCGCTGCGCCGCGTGCTGATGTACGTGGGGCAGCTGATCGCGTTGGATGTCGGCGGCATCTTGCTCCGGGCCGCTGGCATTGTCCTGGATGGACGTGGCTATGCCTGTTTTGGCCCTTCGGGCGCCGGCAAAACCACGTTGATGCACCTGGCGCTTGATGCGCAATTACCCGTGCTGGGCGACGAAGCCGTCTTACTCATTCCCCAGGGAGGTGACTGGTTCGTTCACTCATTTCCGTATTGGGAACCGGGCGTGCGCCAACGCCGTACGCAGGCCAGGCCGCTGGCCGCGCCGCTGGCAGGCCTTGTACACCTGGTGCAGGCGCCTAGTCATGCCTTGCACCCCCTATCGCCAGGGCAGTTGTTCCTGCGCCTGTTGGACACCGAGAATGTCCCCCTGGCCGCCGCGACGGAGAGTCAACGGTGGTTGGATGTGAGCACAGCCTTGACGCAGGTTGTGCCGGGATACGACTTATGGTTTCGGCCTGACCCGGCCGTGTGGCAGACGCTGCACGAACTCGCCGGTTCGTCATTGGCTGTGTCATGTTCAAGTGACGTTTAGCTTTGGGAGAAGCATTATGATTCATACACCAGCTTTGTCATCGTCTACAACCGTGCCGCCCGCGCCGGCCCCCGCCCCGCGGCGCCCCTTCCAAGCCCCGCAGATCGTGATCGAGCGCGAGCTCAAAGCGTTGGCGCAGGGCATCGGACCGTTCAGCGGCACCCCCTGATTCCGCCCGCGCCGCATTGAGCGAACTAACGTAACTGCTCAGGCATCTGGCGCCGACGGCAGCCGCCGAATGAATTCGGGGCGCAAGGGCGTTCCGCCACGAGGTCGGCCTGCGCCGACCGGCGGTACGCGCCTCAGGCGCGAATTCATTCGCCGCCGACGGCAGCCGCCGAATGAATTCGGGCCGCAAGGGCGTTCCGCCACAAGGCCGGCCGGCGCCGGCCGCGCGTCCATGAAGGTGGACGCCCGGCGGTACGCCCATCAGGCGCGATTTCAATCGCTGTGGCTGTGGCGGCACCCCCTGATTCCGCCCGCGCCGCATTTTACTAACCAACAAACCAATGCCGTCGGTTTTGGCTGCCACGCGCAACCCAGAACCGGCGGCATTGGTTTAGTCAACGGGCATTGACCGTGGGGAGGAAGACAACGATGAGCCGACATTGGCGATGGGGACTGGCTTGCTTGATCTTTCTCGTCGCGTGTGTGGCGTTCAGCGCGGCCAGCGCGGACATCGAATCACCCGTGGTGAGCTTACGTCACGCTGATGCGGCCGGGGTCTTCCTGCGCGTACAGTCGCCGATGGTCACACCCGTGCTTGTCGCTGGCGCGGCTCCCTACGTCCGCCTCACGGTTCCCCAGGCGCCGTCCATCGCGCGGCCAGGCGCGCCCGCGCTGCCGTACGTGATCACTTCGATTGCGATTCCCGCACAAGGCGAAGCCGTCGCCGCGGTGACAGCCGCCGATTGTGCGCTCGTTTCCGGCCAGTGGCGCCTGGAACCCGCGCCCACGTGGTCGCTCGCCTCCACGGGGCCTGACGCCATGCAGCAGTGGCTGGAAGATGGCGCGCCCTGGCAGCAGACCTATGCGGAAGACCCCGCGATCTATGGCTCGGCGGCCCTTTACCCACCCGCGCTCGTGGAGCTGAGCAGCCCGCAGACGATGCGAGGCCGCCGCATGGTGCAGGTGCGCATCTACCCCTGGCAGACCACGCCGGCGTCCGGGCAGCTGCGTTTTTGCCGCACGATCGAAGTGCACGTGTCGTTCTCCCAGCCCGCGGCAACGGAGACCGGCGCTGCGCCGACCGAATCGGATTTCGACGCGCTGCTGGCCGACCAGGTTCTCAATTGGCCGGTCGCACGGGCCTGGGCCACCGCGGCGCCGCCTGAATCGGCCGCGCCGCCCCCCGCGCTGCCCTGGCAGACCGGCGTGCGCATCACGGTCGCCGCGGCCGGCCTGCACCACGTTACCTACGCCGATCTGGCCGGCCTGAATGCGCCGGTGGGCGATCTCGATCCGGCCACGTTGCGCGTCTTCTACCGTGATCAAGAGCTCTCCATCGAGGTCGTCGGCGCCGACGACGGCGCGTTCAACCCAGGCGATGAAATTCGCTTCTATGCCGCGCCGCAGCGCAGCCGCTACGGGACGACTTCGGTCTACTGGCTCTACTGGGGAGGCGCGCCTGGCCTGCGCATGGCCGTCCAAGATGCGACGCCGACGGGGTCCACGCCAGAGACCACCACCTACACGCGCACCCTGCGCCTTGAACAGCAGACCGTCTACCTGGGAACGGCCTATGTGGACGCGTCCGAGGACCACTGGTTCTATGACGATGTGTTCGTCTATCCCGGCCACGCCATCGACATCGGCTCCTTTCCCTTCAGCGCGCCGGAATCAGCCAACGAGCCGGGCGTGACGGTCACGGCGCGGGTGCTGGGCGGGCAAACCGAGGGCGCGCCCGACCGTTGGTGGATGCGGCTGTGGTTGAATGGGCAGGCGTTCACCAGCGACGGCTATGGGTGGAATGGCTACGGGCCGCAAACGGTCTATACGGCCAGTGTGACGCTTCCGGCCGCCGTGGTTTCCACAACCAACACCATCACGCTGGAAACCTCCCTGACCCGCGTCACGGGCAGCACGGCCTATTGGATCAACCCGGATTGGTTCGACGTGCGCTACCGGGCCAGGCTGCGCGCCACGGCTGGGCGCCTGGATATCGAACAGGCCTTGCCGGGCAGACAAACCTTCGTGGCTGGCGGCTTTGCCAGCGCGACCGTGTTGGCCTATGATGTCAGCAGCCCCTTGCACCCGCGGCAGCTCAGCGGCTTGACCAGCGTTCAGCAAGGCGGCGAGTTCACGCAGCGCTTCGAAGCCGCCGGCGCGCACTTCCTGCTGAGCGAGACCGCCGCGCTCCTGGCGCCGCAGAGCCTCGCCCTGGTGACAACCCCTGATCTGCGCAGCGCCAGTCTCGGCGCCGATTATGTGATGATCGGCCCATCTGACTTCCTGGCCGCCGCGCAGCCGCTCCTGAACCAGCGCGCCGCGGAAGGGCTGCGCGTGCAGACGGTGGATATTCAGGATATCTTCGACCAGTTTGCCGGTGGGCATCGTGAACCGCAGGCCATCCGCGATTTCCTGACCTATGCCTATTTCCACTGGCAGCGCCCCGCGCCCACCTATGTCGTGCTGCTGGGCGACGGTCACTACGACTTCCGCAACGATACCGGCCGCGATCTTCCCAACCCCATCCCGCCCTACCTGGAGCCGATTGATCCCTATATCATCGAGACGGTGACCGACAATGCGTTGGTCAGCGTTGACGGGCCAGCCGACATCCTGCCCGACATAGCGATTGGCCGCCTGCCTGCCAACAGCGTGCAGGACGTACAGGGCATGGCGGCGAAAATCCTGGCTTATCAGGCGGCGCCGGGCGGCAGCTGGCAGCGTGAAATCGCGTACGTGGCCGACAATCAGCCCGACCCCGGCGGCGGCGGCAACTTCCACGACATTTCCAACGAGATTCGTTTCAACTGGCTGACGGCCGAGATGGCGGCGCAGCCCATCTACACCCTGGCGCCGGGCTATCCGAACTACACGGCCGTGCGCGCGGCCAATCTAGCCGCGCTGGGCGACGGTCAATTGATGATGCACTGGTTCGGTCACGGTTCCAAGTGGCGCTGGGGATACAGCGGCTCGGTGCGCCCACTAGGGGTTCTCGATCAAAACGTCTTGCCGAACCGCGCCGATCTGCCTCTGATCCTGGAATGGGGGTGCTGGACAGGCTACTTCATCCTGATCGAGCCTCCCACGAGCGCCTGGCCCAACTATTCGTTTGGCGAGATGCTGATGAAGACCCCCGGCAAAGGCGGCATTGCCGACATCTCAGCCACCGGCGCGCACACCGCGTTTCCGCTGCAGATCATGTCCCATGGGATTCACCAGGCGCTCTTCACGCAGCGCACGACGCGCGTCGGCGCCGCGTTCACGGCGATGAAACTCTTCTATTTCGCTCACGCCGCCTATTCGCTCGATGTCATTGACACCACGGTTCTCTTCGGCGATCCGGCGATGCGTCTGCGCCTGCCGCAGGGCGACCTCTCCACCTCCGGCGTCCAGGTCAGCGCGCCCCAGATCGCGCCAGGCGCCAGCCTGACGCTGACGGTGACGCTGACCAACAGCAGCCCGTTCACCCTGACCAACCCGCGCCTGGTTGCGGCTTACCCGCCAGACCTGACCACCGTGATCAATTCCAACGGCGGCGCCGTGGGCGGAGGCCAGATCGCCTGGACTTTGGCGCACCTGGCCCCAGGCGCCAGCCGCAGCATCACCGTTGAGCTGGCGGGGACCACAGCCGTCAGCCCCGGCGCCTATCCGCTCGTCTTCCTGTCGCCGTCGGCAGCACGATGGGCCTACGGTGACATTGACAGCCGCCAGCAGTCTGTTGGCGACGGTTGACCTCACGCCCTCGAACTTTGCCGCCAACCGGCTGTGGGCCGCGCCTGGCAGGCGCTCACCTACAGTGACCATCGCCAATCTCGGCAACATGCCCTCGCCGCTTGCCTGGCTGACGGCCACCCTGCCCGTGGAGTTTGAGCGCGCCGCTCTGGTGACCGCCACTGCGCCCGCGGTGTCGTACGACATTCTCACGCGCCAGGTGCGTTGGCAGGAGCGGTCGCGCCGGCGCTGGTGCGCGTCGCCTTCAGCAGCGCCATCTCCGCGGCCCTCACGGCCTGCGGGTTCGTCAGCGTGCCTGCGAACCTGACCGATTTCTGGGGCCATACCCTGGCCTTGACGGCCAGGGTCAACCTGGCTGCGCCCGATGTCAACTGCGACGGCCGCGTCAACATCCTGGATGTGCAGGCAGTGGCCCGGCGCTTTGCCGCGCAGGCAGGCAATCCCTTGTACGATCCCCAGTTTGACCTGGACGGCGATGATCGGATTGGCGCCCTGGATGTGATGCTGGTCGCCAGCCGCTGGCAGCCAGGCGGCGGCGGAAACCCGTAGGCGGGTTGGCGTCCATGAAGCGCGTCCCCTTGCCCACGATCGCAGTGTTGCTGGCGCTGGAGGCTGTCGTGGCCTGGCAGGCGGCGGCCGGCTGGCGTTTTTTTCCGTCGCTCGTCGCCGATCAAGGCTGGTATTTGCAGGTGGCCCGGCGGTTGAGTCAGGGCGAGGTTCTGTATCGCGACGTGCTGTGGAGTTACGGCCCCCTGCCGGCGCACGCCCTGGCCTGGCTGTTTCGCGCCTGGGGCGCCGATGTCGGCCTGGCAACACTCCTCAACGCCGCGCTGGCCGCGCTGGCTGTCATGCTCAGTTACGGCGTGGCGCGGGCCATTCTTTCCGCCCGGGCCGCGCTTTTTGTGACCAGCTTCGCCGTGTTGGCTGGACCGTTCGTGGGCGGCGATCTGGCGCGGGCTTATTTGTATGCCTACACGCAGGCCCTGGCCTGGGGCGCGGTCGCCAGCCTGGCTGCGCTCCTGTGCCTGCTGCGCTGGCTGCCTACGCGGCGCGCGCGCTGGCTGTGGCTGGGCGGAGCGGCGGCCGGCCTGGCTTTTCTCGCCAAGCCGGAGTTTGGCGTCACGGCGGCGGCGGCCAGCGTGGTCATTTGCACGCATGGCCGGGCTTCTCGCCAGGCGTGGTTGTCATTTCTGGCCGCGCTGGGAGTCACGCTCGGCCTGGGGTTTGGCGCCCAGGTATACCTGGCGGGGTGGTCAGCCGTTTGGCGCGGCTACACCGGCTACGATCAGACCACGGCGCGCGGCCTGTGGGGCTTGCAGCCAGGCGTCCTCGCGCCGCTGCGCTGGACGTTGGGCGTTTACAGTATGGGCGCCGCGTTGACGGCCCTCTGGTGGGCGAGCCACGCGACCCGTGGGCGTGGTCTGTGGCGGCTGGCCGTGCTGAGCTTCGGGTCGCTCAGCGCAGCTTCGATGCTGCCTGACCTGGCGCGTGGCGGCGGACAAGCCGCGCTGGCCGCGCTGCGCGGCGGCGACTGGTCTGCGCTGAGCCTGCAGCCCTTCGCTGCGTTATCCTGGGGGGCCGCCGTCGTGTGGGGTTTGTCCGCGCCGCTGCTGCTCCTGGCCGCCTGGTCGGCTCAGCGGCGCGGCGCTTCCACGGCCTGGTGGGGCGTTTGGGCTTTTGCGTTGGCAGCCAACGCGCGCTTCGTCCTGATCGCGTCAGCCAATCCGTTCGTTTTTGCGCCGGCGCTGGCCGCGCTCTGGCTGGCCCTGGTCGAGGCGCCTGCCGCCTGGTCGCGGCCGCAGCGCATGCGCCTGGTCTTGGGCATCGCTGCGGTTGGCGTGATGAACCTGGCGGCCCAGGCGCTGCTGCGCGACACCTACTTCAATCAACCGCGCGCCTGGCTGGCGACCGCGCTGGGGCCGGCGGCGGTGACGCAAGACCTGGCTGCAGAGATCACGCCCCTGCAGCGGGCGGTGCAGTCCGCGGCGGCCCCTGGCGCGCCTCTGTTTGCCGTTGGCTTCAACCCAGGGTGGTATCTGCTGAGCGAACGCTCGAACCCAACACGCGCGGATGTGCTCATGGCCGGGTTGGGCGTCACGGGCGCGGAAGCGCAGGCGGTTGCGGCTGATTTGGCCGCGCAGCCGCCGGCCGCCGTCATCATGCCCGCCGGGTACTGGTCCGCGCCAGGGGCGCCGTTGGCGTCAAGCCTTGCCCGCGATCAGGCCGCGGTGCGCAGCGGCCTATCCACCTGGTGGGCGACGCTGTTGGCTGAGTATACCGAAGCGCCGGTGGCGGGCGTGTCTCGTTGGGTGCTGTTGGTGCGCCGTTAGCTTCTGGTGGTGAGATTGACCCATGGAACGAACTGACTGGTCCCGTTGGCGGTGGCGAGGCGGCGTCATGGGCTGCCTGCTGGCTGCGGCGTTGGCTTTGGCCTTGTACCTTCACTACGGCGCGGGCAGCGCCGCCAATGTGGGCTTCCCGCTGGACGACAGCTGGATCCACGCGCAGATTGCGCGCCACGTGGCCGCGGGGCAGGGATGGACCTACAATCCCGGCGCGCCGACGGCCGCCAGCACTTCGCCTCTGTGGGTGATAGCGATCACGCCGCTCTTCTGGCTGCCGGGGGAGCCGACGCTGTGGATCAAAGTCCTGGGCAGCGTCCTCTATCTGCTGACGGTTTATTTGACCATCGGCCTGGCGCGTGCAGTGCTGCACGACGATCGCATCGCCCTGCTGGCCGGATGGCTGGTCGCCTGGCAGCCGGCCTTGATTTACAGCGCGCTGTCTGGCATGGAAACGCCGCTTTTTGTCGTGCTGACGCTGCTGGCGCTGCGCTGCGCGCACCGCGGCGAGACATCGGCGCGCCATGCTTACCTGGCGACGGCGTGGCTGGCCCTGGCCGGCTGGGCCAGACCCGAACTGTGGGCCGCGCTGCCGCTGCTGTGGGGATATTGGCGACGGCGCGATCTGCCCGCAACGGCCTGGCCGTGGCATCTCCTATTGGCGGTCGCCAGCGTCGCCGGTTTTGTCCTGTTCCACCTGGCCTTGTGGGGACACCCGCTGCCTTCCACATTCTACGCGAAGCCGGCTGCGGCCTACGGAGCGACCGACTTCGGTTGGGTGCGTTGGCTCTTGACCCTGGCCGACCATTTCCTGCACAACGTGGGTGAAGCCATCAACACGCAGAATCCGCTGCTGCTTGTCGGGCTGGGCCTGCTCCTGGTGCGGCTCGAGCGCCGCACTGCGGCTCAGCGCGCGTTCTTGGGCCTGTGCCTTGCCCTGACGGTCTGGGTCTGCCTGCTCACGGCTGCCGCCAATCTCGGCAGCGTCGGTTTTCAGACGTTTCGCCGCACTGCCTATTTCCTGCCGGGGTTGACGATGGCCGTAGCAGCCGGCGTGGTGATGCTGTGGGATGAGATCACGGCGGCGGCACGCTTGCCTGCTCCGCGCTCGCTGCAGACGACCGTGACCGCGGCGGCGCTGCTGGGCATGGCGTTGGCGTGGCAGGCCAATGAGCTGCGTCACACCGGCGCGCTCTTTGCCAACGATCTGCGCAGCATCAACCAGGGTGACGTCGCCGCCGCGCGTTGGATTGCCGCCCATACGCCGCCTGACGCCTTGGTGGCCGCCAACGACATCGGTGCGTTGGCCTATGTGAGCCAGCGTCGCATTTTCGACCTGATCGGCCTGGCCTCGCCAGACGTCATCCCCATCCTGGCCGAGACCGGCCCCCTGGCTCCTGCGCGCAGCCAACGGCTCAAAGAAGCGATGCGAGCGCAGGGCGTCGAGTACGTTGTCATTTTCCCCACCTGGTTTCCCAGTCTGGCGCAGGATCCCGATTTGATCCCTCTGCAGCGCTTTGTCGTCGAACGTCCCACCGCGCTGGCTGGCAGCGAGGTCGTGGTCTATCGGCTGAGTCACGGGCGCTAACAGCCCACTGGGCTTCCGCGTCCCGCAAACGGAACTGCAAGAGCCAGGCCCGGCTCGCCAGGCACCCTGTGCGCCTGCGTGCTCCAAACCTTCGTGATGCAACCCTGGCGATCAAGACGATTTCCAAATTCCTGAATTTCGTGTTAGAATGAAGCCATAGCAAGAGAGGTCAATCTGATTGCAGGCGCATGCAGGGTTCGACTGTCGGCAAGACAGGCCACACCGAGTCGCCTTGCAGCGCTGTGTATCTTCTTCATTCTTGCGCTGGGTGCTCTCCAGTCACTTGTTGGGTACGAGTCATAAGGCTTCGCAGCTAAAGAAAGGTTACAGTGATGAAACGCTTCGTGGTGATCATGGTCGTGTTAGCAGCCATTCTGCTCGTGTTTGTGCAGGGTGTTCTTGCCACAGCGAACTACGTGTATCATGAGCAGACAAACAACAACCCCGGTTGTGGTTCTGGAGCGTACATGAATCCCCTTGCGCCAACAGCCGGACAGGCTGTCAACATTCGCTTCAAGGTGGAGTACCAATTCTATACCAATCAGGTTCGAGTGTACTACACAACGGATGGCAGCAATCCGTCGGGCGCATTTGGCGCGGGAACTGGGACGACTCAAGTTACTGCAGCAACCTACGACTGCACATTTGGCTCTCCTCCGCTCGTTGATGTCGCGAATGCCACCATACCCGGGCAGCTTGGCAACACCACAGTAAAATACAAGATCAGTGCATGGCACAGTGGAGGCGGGGCTGAAATTTTCGCCAACAGCGGCGGCTGCACCACCTCGGACTGTGCAACGACTTTTTCATACAACGTTCCCTTGGCTGCCGCGCTGGCGGACTTAAACGCCGCGCAGCAGGGCAGCGCCATCCTGGTCGCCTGGGAGACGGTTAGCGAGATCGGCAACGTGGGCTTCAACCTGTGGCGCGGCGTCTCGCCTAGCGCGCCCGATACCCAGCTCAACAGCGCCTTGATTCCCTCCCAGGCGCCGGGCAGCAGCCAGGGTTTCAGCTATGAGTGGGCGGATGAAGCCAACCTGGTCAACGGTACGACGTACTACTACTGGGTAGAGGACGTGGATGTCAACGGCGTCCTCACGCGTCACGGCCCGGTCAGTGTCGCCTACAGTGCACCAACCGCTGTGACCCTGACTGATGCCTCCGCCACCCCAACCTGGCCGCTCACGGCCGGCGCGCTGCTGGTTGGTGGGCTGCTGGCTTTTCTGATCGCCGCCATGCGTCGGCGTACGGCCAGCTAACCTTACACTTTCTGCGGTTGTGATATAACAAAAAGAGGTTCGCCTGGCCGGCGAGCCTCTTTTTTGTTGCGGCGCGTGCGTCACCCGGTAGGTCACGGCTCCGCGGTGACGTGCAATCGGCGCCCCGTGGGGAGCGTCTCACCGTAGGTCACGGCTCCGCCGTGACGTGCGTTCGGCGCCCCGTGACGTGCGTCTAGCCGTAGGTCACGGCTCCGCCGTGACGTGCCTTCGGCGCCCCGTGGGGAGCGCGATGGGCGAGACAAGCTCGCCGTCACACCGGAGATGTGACCTACGACGTGTGTCTCCCGGTAGGTCACGGCTCCGCCGTGACGTGCCTTCGGCGCCCCGTGGGGAGTGCGATGGGCGAGACAAGCTCGCCGTCACACCGGAGATGTGACCTACGACGTGCGTCCCCCGGTAGGTCACGGCTCCGCCGTGACGTGAGTTCGGCGCCCGGCAGGGGGTGTGATGGATGACAAAAGGTTGTCGTCACACCGGAGGTGTGACCTACGACTACGGCGTGCGTCTCACCGTAGGTCACGGCTCCGCCGTGACGTGCGTTCGCCGTCCCGTGGGGATGATGGACTTCTCTCAATACTCAACGAGCTTCGGTAATTCTTTCGCCTGGTTCACCCAGTCCTGCACCATCTCCAGCGTCGGCGTACGACCGACCAGTTGCTTGGCGGTGTTGACTTCGATCAGTTTGGCAAACAGGTTGTCGGGCCGGCGAGTCGCAAGCTCCTTAACGGTGTCCACACCCGCTTCTTCGAGTAGATTGGAATAGGCCGAGCCGATGCCCTTGATGCGCGCCAGATCGGCGCGGTTCACCAACTCCAAAATGTGTTTGGGATCAGCGCCGGTTTTGCTCGCCAATTCCTTACGACCGGCCAGGGTGCGACCGACTTCCAGTAGTTGATCGCTGTCCTGCATTCCATGCTCGCGCAGTGTGCTGTGCAATTCCGCGGTGATGCCCCGTAGTTCATTCATGCGCACCTTCATTGTTCAGTACCCTCCTGTCTAATACTAGGGACGTGGTCCGAGAGTCGCCTTGCTGGCCAACACCGAGCCACGCCCCGACGTCACGAGTCGAAATTACTTCTTGCCGAACATGCCGCCCAGACCCTGGGCCATGTTGGTTACGTTCTTCAGCGCGTCGCCGCCGCCCGAGAGCAGCCCATCAATCTGCCCGGCCAACGGGGCCGGCAGCTTCTGCTTGAGGAAATCCAAGACGGTCGTCACCGCGGTCTTCGCCTGTTCTGCGGTCAAACCGGCCTTCTGCGCGACCATGTTGATCAATTCATCCATTATTGTCTCTCCTTGTCTTTCGTCCGTTGTTGCCAACGTTGGCGCCCCTGTCTTGGGCGCCTGATCAAGATACGCTGCCGACGTTACAAATGACATAACGCCATGAAAGCCACGTGTGCCATGTGGTGATCGAGGGCTGATTCACAGACATATTATACCACAAGCAAGAGGCAATAGGCCATTAGCGGCGGCAAATTCAAGGGTGTTCTCTCGCGAAATCGTCCCACCGCGATTCGTTGACGCCTCCCAGGTGCGTTCTTGCATCACAGCGGCTGCACGGGGAGACCACATGATACGTCTTGTCCATCTTACCATCGCCTGGTTAGCCGGCATTGCGCTGGCAGACTGGCTCTGGCAGCAGCAGCGTATCGCCTGCACGACGCCGGTCTGGATCTGGCTGGGCGCGGCTGCGGTTGGCCTCCTGATTGCCTGGCGTGCACGGCAGGCGCGGCTGGCGGCTGCGCTCGGCGTGATGGCCTTGCTGGGGATCGCGCGCTACCAGGCGACGCCCTTGACTCCTTGCCTGGGGCCGGCCGACGTGGCGTATTACAACGGCAGCGACGCCCAGCCGCTGGCCGTCACCCTGGTTGGGGTCATTGACGATGATCCCGATCCGCGCGACCGGCAGACCCAGTACCGCGTGCGTGCGCAAAGCCTGACCATCGCTGAGGAAGAACGACCCGTGCACGGCCTGGTGTTGGTGCAAGCCAGCCGCTACCCCCTGTTTGCCTACGGCGACCAGGTGCGGATTACCGGAAAATTGCAGACCCCACCGCAGATTGAGGATTTCGATTATCAGGCCTACCTCGCCCGCAAAGGCGTTTTTTCCTTGCTGCGCCAGGCGCGTCTGCAGCGCCTGGCAGCCGGCCAGGGCAGCCGGGTATGGGCTGCGCTGTACGCGCTGCGCGCCCGCGGCGTTGAGATCATCACGCAGTTGATGCCTGCGCCGGCCGCCGGCCTGGCGCAAGGCATCCTGCTGGGTGTTGATCGCGAGATTCCCAAGGACCTCTACGAACGCTTCAACCTGACCGGCACCTCGCACATCATCGTCATCTCTGGCTCCAACATCAGCCTGGTCGTGGCGATGTTGGCGGCCGGAGCCACGCGCCTGTTTGGCAAGCGGCGGGCGGTATGGTTGGTGCTGAGCGGCTTGACGGTTTACGTTTTTTTGGTGGGCGCCGATCCGGCCGTTGTCCGCGCCGGGTTGATGGGCGCGCTCGCGGTGGTCGCGCTCTATCTCGGACGCCAAAGCGAAGCCCTTACCTCCTTGGCTGCGGCTGTGTTCATCATGACCCTCATCAATCCGCTTGATTTGTGGAACGTCGGTTTGCAGTTGAGCAGCCTGGCGACGCTCGGCTTGATCCTCTTTTCCACGCGATTCAAGGAGAGCGCCGAACGGCTTCTGCAGCGCAGACTGCCATCCTCTCGCGCGCAGCAGCTGGTTGGCCTGCTCAACGACGCTCTGCTGGTCACATTGGCCGCCAATGTCACGACCTTGCCCTTGATCGTCTACACCTTTCACCGCTTGCCGATCATCTCGTTGCTCACCAACATGCTCATTCTGCCCGCACAGCCGCCCATCATGCTCTGGGGCGGCGGCGCCCTGCTGCTAGGGTTCGTGCAGCCGCTCTTGCCCGTTGCGCGCCTGTTGACCTTAGCGCCCTGGCTTTGCCTCAGTTACACCGTAGCCATCGTGCGCTGGACCAGCGCATTGCCTGGCGCGTCGCTGGAGCTGCCCCACTTTAGCGCGGCCTGGATGTGGGCCAGCTACGCGCTCATCGGCGGTCTGTGGTGGTGGAGCCAGCAGGCGGACGAGCGGCGACGACGTTGGTTGGCCGGCCTGGTTGTGCAGCTCCCCGCCGCCACTACCCTGACGGCGCTCGCCGGCTCGCTGGTGGTGACAGGCATGGCGTTAGCGCAGCTGCCGGATGGGCGCGTGCATGTCACCTTTCTGGATGTGGGACAGGGAGATGCCATTCTGATCGAAACGCCGGCGGGCCACACGGCGCTGATTGATGGCGGCCCCGCGCCCAGCGCGCTCTTTTCCGCGCTCGGCGAGGCATTGCCCTTCTGGACGCGACGCCTCGATCTGGTGATCAACACCCATCCTGACCTCGATCACCTGGGCGGACTGGTGCCTTTGGTCACGCGTTACCAGGTGGGGCAGGTGCTGGTCAGCGGCTTCGAATCGCGCGCGCCTGAATTCACGCAGTGGCAAGCCAATTTGACAGCCGCGCAGACGCCGGTGTTGCGCGCCCAGGCGGGCGAGCAGATTGACTTGGGCGATGGCGTATGGCTCGATGTGCTGGCGCCCGGCGCACAGCTCGTCAGCGACACCTCAGCCGATGCGAATAACAACTCCGTTGTCCTGCGCCTGCGTTTTGGCCGCTTTGCCGTACTGCTGCCGGGCGATATCGAAGCGATCATGGAAGAAGACCTGCAGCAGCAGGGCGTGTGGATGCAGGCGGCCGTCCTCAAGGTGCCCCATCATGGCGCGGAAACGTCATCCACAGTGGCCTGGCTGCAGGCGGTGCACCCACAGTTGGCGATTATCGAGGTGGGCAAGGATAATCCATTCGGCCATCCGAAGCCGCAGATCCTGGCCCGCTACCGCGACCTGGGCATTCCTGTGCTGCGCACCGATCTCAGCGGCGCCGTGGAGGTGAGCAGCGATGGGCGTCAGTTCTGGGTGACCAGCGCGCGTTGAGTCCGGCCGGGTGGGTGGCCGGATGGCGTGCGCGCCACCCACCCCGCCCGACCGTGAACGGATCGGGCTACGAGGTGCAAGGCCCTGGCGAGCCTGACAACGCCGCCCGACCGTGAACGGATCGGGCTACGAGGTGCAAGGCCCTGGCGGGCCTGACAACGCCGCCCAACCGAGAACGGATCGGGCTATGAGGTACAAGGCCCTGGCGGGCCAGGCAGCGCCGCCCGACCGTGAACGGATCGGGCTACGAGGTGCAAGGCTCTGGTGCCTGACAACGCCGCCCGACCGTGAACGGATCGGGCTACGAGGTGCAAGGCCCTGGCTGGCCTGACAACGCCGCCCGACCGTGAACGGATCGGGCTACGAGGTGCAAGGCCCTGGCGAGCCTGACAACGCCGCCCGACCGTGAACGGATCGCGCTACGAGGTGCAAGGCCCTGGCGGGCCTGGCAACGCCGCCCGACCGTGAACGGATCGGGCTATGAGGTACAAGGCCCTAGTGGGCCTGACAGCGCCGCCCGACCGTGAACGGATCGGGCTATGAGGTACAAGGCCCTAGTGGGCCTGACAGCGCCGCCCGACCGTGAACGGATCGGGCTACGAGGTGCAAGGCCCTGGAGGGCCTGACAACGCCGCCCGACCGTGAACGGATCGGGCTACGAGGTACAAGGCCCTGGCGGGCTTGACAACGCCGCCCGACCGTGAACGGATCGGGCTACGAGGTGCAAGGCCCTGGCGAGCCTGACAACGCCGCCCGACCGTGAACGGATCGGGCTACGAGGCGCAAGGCCCTGGCGGGCCTGACAACGCCGCCCGACCGAGAACGGATCGGGCTACGAGGTGCAAGGCCTTGGCTGGCCTGACAACGCCGCCCGACCGTGAACGGATCGGGCTACGAGGTGCAAGGCCCTGGCGAGCCTGACAACGCCGCCCGACCGTGAACGGATCGGGCTACGAGGTGCAAGGCCCTGGCTGGCCTGACAACGCCGCCCGACCGTGAACGGATCGGGCTACGAGGTGCAAGGCCCTGGCGAGCCTGACAACGCCGCCCGACCGTGAACGGATCGCGCTACGAGGTGCAAGGCCCTGGCGGGCCTGGCAACGCCGCCCGACCGTGAACGGATCGGGCTATGAGGTACAAGGCCCTAGTGGGCCTGACAGCGCCGCCCGACCGTGAACGGATCGGGCTATGAGGTACAAGGCCCTAGTGGGCCTGACAGCGCCGCCCGACCGTGAACGGATCGGGCTACGAGGTGCAAGGCCCTGGAGGGCCTGACAACGCCGCCCGACCGTGAACGGATCGGGCTACGAGGTACAAGGCCCTGGCGGGCTTGACAACGCCGCCCGACCGTGAACGGATCGGGCTACGAGGTGTAAGGCCCTGGCGGGCCTGACAACGCCGCCCGACCGTGAACGGATCGGGCTACGAGGTGCAAGGCCCTGGAGGGCCTGACAACGCCGCCCGACCGTGAACCGATCCGGCTACGAGGCGCAAGGCCCTGGCGGGCCTGACAGCCCCGGCGGGGCTTGCATCTCGTAGCCGAATGGCCTCTGGCCTCCGGCAGCATTAGCGGGCCTGACAGCCCCGGCGGGGCTTGCATCTCGTAGCCGGATGGCCTCTGGCCTCCGGCGGCGTTGGTGGCCTGACAGCCCTGGCGGGGCTTGCATCTCGTAGCCGGATGGCCTCTGGCCTCCGGCGGCGTTGGTGGCCTGATAGCCCCGCAGGGGCTTGCACCCCTGCACGTCGCGTTTGTTGACAGCACATCGGTTCACTCGTACAATGAACTTGCGTGCTTGTGGTTCCTCACCTTGATCTTTTGATGCCTAAAGCCGGCAGTCGTTCCGACAACTATTGCACGAGGAGTCTTGTATGCTGCACCTTTTTTCCACGCAACCCGTCGTGTCTGCTCCCTGTTCGTTCGTGCGTGCGCGCAGACACCTCTTGTTCTTCCCACTCGCCATTGGCCTGCTGTTCATTCTGCTGCTCAGCATGACGCCATCGGCTACCCACGCGGCTTCGCCCAATCAGCCGCCCGCGCCCGGCGCGTTTCAGCCTGAGGTCCTGCTCTCGGTCAAGAACGACACCTCGGCGCCCCTGAGCCAACTGGCGCATGTGACCAAAACCAGCCATAAACTGGCGGAACAGCCCTGGTTCCCCCTGCCTAAAGCCGCGCGTAGCGCCAAGAATCGCGCGGCCGCAGCCGAGGTTGCTGTGCAGGCCCCGTCGGCGGACGGAGGCCATCTGCCGGGGCCGCTTCTCAGCTTCGAAGGAATGGGCAACGTAGATGGCCTGCTGCCGCCCGATACGAACGGCGATGTCGGCCCCAACCACTATGTGCAGTTCATCAACGTCTCCTTTGCCATCTATAACAAGTCTGGCGACTTGCTCTTTGGCCCGGCCAACGAGGCGACTCTCTTTCAAGGCTTTGGCACCGGCTGTGAACTGTACGACAGCGGCGACCCGCTGGCGCTCTACGATCATCTGGCCGACCGCTGGCTGCTCAGTTTCATGGCCTGGCCCAGCAGCCTACCCGGCGATGTCTACCAATGCATTGCCGTTTCCCAGAGCGGCGACCCCTTGGGCGCCTGGCATCGCTATGCCTTCCTCGTCAAGCGGGACAAGTTCAACGATTACCCCAAACTCGGCGTCTGGCCGGATGCCTATTACATGACAGCCAATCTTTTTACCAGCAGTAGTTTTGCTGGCGCCGGGGTGTGGGCTTTTGAACGCATGCAAATGCTGCAGGGCCTGCCAGCACGCCTGGTGCACTTCGATCTCGCCGGCGTCAATCCCAACTTCGGCGGCATCTTGCCCGCAGACCTGGACGGCCCACCACCGCCCACGGGCGCGCCCGGTTATTTCGCTGAAGTGGACGATGAAACCTGGATTGCGGAACAGGACGCCTTGCGCTTGTGGGAGTTTCATGTGGATTGGGCAACGCCCGCCAATTCCACCTTTGGGCAGGCCGGGCAACCGAACCTGATCTTGCCCACTGCGCCCTGGTCGCCCCTGCCCTGCGTCGGTGTGACGCGTAACTGCATTCCGCAGCCCGGTGTGTCGAGCGATGCCTATCTGGATGCCATTGGCGACCGTTTGATGCATCGCCTGGTCTACCGTTTCTGGGGCGATCATGCTACGCTGCTGGCAAATCATACGGTGGACGCTGGCGGCAGCCGCGCCGGCATTCGCTGGTACGAGTTGCGACTTACGGGCAGGGCCTGGTCAATCTATCAACAGGGAACCTATGCCGGCGACTGGTCGGGCAGCACCGCGCACCGCTGGATGGCGAGCATGGCCATGGACGGTCGCGGCAACCTGGCCATTGGCTACACCGCCTCCAGCCCGACGGTCTATCCATCTGTACGCTACATCGGTCGCCGCGTCGAGGATCCGCTGAACACACTGCCGCGCTTGGAAACCTCTTTCATGGAAGGCAGCGGCTCACAAGTTTCAAGCTCCTCGCGCTGGGGAGACTACAGCATGATGTCTGTTGACCCAGCCGATGATTGTACGCTCTGGTACACGAGCGAATACTATCCAACCACGGCCGATTATGACTGGCACACGCGCATCGGCGCCTTTCGGTTCGCCGGCTGTGTCACCCCGCCGCATGGCGCCTTGGCCGGCGTCGTAACCGACGCCGCAACGACGCAGCCCATTAGCGGCGCGTTGGTCAGCCTGAGCGGCTATGTCGCTTTTAGCGGCGCAGATGGTCACTACCAGTTTGCCCACTTGCCCGCCGGCAGCTACACCGCGCAGGTGAAAGTCTACGGCTATGCCGACAGCACGGCCAACATCGCGATCAACGACGGCGCCGCGGCAACGCTCGACATCGCGCTCACACCGCTGCCCACAACAACGATGGAGGGCCGAGTGAAGGATGGCTCTCGACGCCAGAGACAGCCCCTCTATGCCCGCCTGCGCTTCTCGGCCGCCGGCTTCACTCGCACCGTATTCAGCGATCCGCAAACCGGACACTATGAAGTCAATCTCCTCCAGGGCGTGGCCTATCAGATTACCGTCAATGCGGTCAGCGGAGGCTACCAGGAGGTCACCCACGTATTTACTCCGACCGAGGACAGAGTCACTTATATCTTCTTCTTACCGGAGGATGGCACCTGCAGCGCCCTGGGCTACCAACGCGAATTCGTCTATTTTGAAGATTTTGAACACGGCGCGGGCGGCTACACGACGCAAGGCGAGACTTCTTGGGCTTGGGGTCAACCGACCAGCGGGCCGCGCAGCGCCCATTCAGGAGTCAAGGTCTGGGCCACCAATCCAGGCGGCAGCTACAGCAACAATGAAGATGGTTACGTCGTCTCCCCGGACATTGACCTCAGCGCGCACGCCGACTCAGCTATCATCGTTTCCTGGTGGCAGTACCTGCAGACCGAGCGCAGCTATGATCTTGCCCGCGTCGCGGTCAGCAACGACGGCGGCGCCACCTGGAATAAGGTGTACGGCGAAGTCTCTGGCCCCGTTGATCTTGCCTGGACCAACCGCACCGTCACCCTCGGTTCCGACTATGCCGTGCGCAACTTCCGCATTCGCTTCATCTTCCACAGCGACAACAGCGTGACCGCGCCCGGTTGGTATCTTGACGACATTGGGATTGGGGCCGTCCCCCTGCCGCCGGTGACGACGCTTTACAGTGAGACCTTCGAAAGTGGCAACGGCGGCTTCACCAAGACCTCGGTGAGCGACGCCAGTTCATGGGCCTGGGGCGCGCCAACGAACGGGCCGGGGCGAGCACATTCCGGCAGCAAGGTGTGGGCCACCAACCTGAGCGGAAGTTATGCCGATTTTGAGGATGGCTACATCGTTTCGCCGCCGGTGGATCTATCGAGACTCGCCGGCCGGTCTGCACGTCTCACGTGGTGGCAGTGGCTGCAAACCGAAGTGTGCTGCGACTTTGCCGCGCTGGGCGTCAGTAAGGACAACGGCGCCAGTTGGACACGCGTCTACGGGCCAGTCAGCGGGAGCGTCAACGTGACAGGGTGGGGCAAGAAAACGGTTGACCTCGATCCCTCGTTTAGCGTGTCCAATTTCCGTTTTCGCTTTCGCCTATGGGCCGACTATTCCGTCGTGGCTCCTGGCTGGTACGTGGACGATGTGACCATTCAAAACGCCACGCCGCCGCCGACGCTGCCTTGCACCAGCGCCCCAGGCAGCATTGTGACCGGCAACGTGCGCGACGCCAACACCCACGCCGGCATCACTGGCGCCACGGTGAGGAATGAAACAAGCAATATGATCGTCACTTCCGCGGCCACGCCCGCTGATCCTGCGCTCGATGATGGTTTCTATACCTTGTTTGCAGCGCCCGGCCAAACCTGTTTCCTGGCGACGACTGTTGGCGCTTATGGCAGCGACCGCGTTTGCCTGGACATCCCCGATGACAGGGTGCTGGCGCAGGACTTTCATCTGCCCGCAGGCTACTTGCACGTTGCGCCATTGGAGATCAACGTAGAAGCTGCGGCCGGCGCGCCGCTTTCGTTTACGCTGAGCCTGAGCAACACCGGCGCCCTCAGCCTGACCTATCAACTGCTGCCCATCAACATGCCGCTGGCTTCTTCGTCCAGCGCAGACGACGCGCGCCCATTCCAGCGCCCCAGTCTGCCGGCCAACGTCCTTCCCAGTGATGAGCCAACGAGCGCATCCGTGAGGCCGCCTGTCCCGCCGGATGTTCCCATCTTGGGCGGCGGCCGGATTGTTCAGAGCTGGCCTACGCACCTCAGCTTCGGCTGGGGGGTGGGTTTCAACACCGACGCCAACGACCTATGGCTGAGCAACATCGGCAGCGTCGGCGGACTGAATCGTGATTATCGCTTCTTGCGCAACGGCGCCGTGACGGGCGACAGCATTGATGTGTCTGATTGGGTTGGCTCCTTTGCGGGCGATATGGCCTACAACTCCCTGAGCGACCGCTTGTGGCAGGTCAATGTGGGCGGCGATAACTGCCTGCACGAACTTGACCCCGCGGCCAAGATCAGTACGGGCCGCCGCATCTGTCCACAGCTCGCGACCTCGCAGCGCGGGCTGGCCTACGATCCGATTGCTGATCTTTACTACGTGGGAGGTTGGAATGACCTCAGTATCCACCTGGTGTCGCCCAATGGTCGGGTCATGCGTTCGATCGTCACCGAGCTGGCTACATCGGGCCTGGCCTACAACCCGGTCACGGGACACCTCTTTGTTCTGACCAACGCCAATGCGGGGCTGGATGTGTACGTGCTCGATACGACCGCCAATTTTGCCGTCATCGGCGGCTTCAACCTGGCCGGTATGACCGACTTCAGCCAGGCTGGTATGGATATGGATTGCAGCGGTCACTTGTGGGCTGTCAACCAAGTGACGCAGCGCGTCCTCGAAATCGAGTCAGGCGAAAGCGATGCTTGCAGCTGGATGCAGATTCCCTGGCTGACCACGTCGGTCCTCAGCGGGACCATCGAAGCGGCCAGCAGCCAGGCGGTCGTGTTGACCTTTGACACGAACCTGGCGCCGGGGGTGTATCGGGCGCAGCTGCGTGTGCGTCACAGCGCGCCCTACGACGCCATCTCGATTCCGATCCGGCTGAATATCATCGCGGGGCCGCTGGGCGATAAGCCCGGCGCGCGGCAGGCGGACTGACATGGCTGTGGGCGGCGAGGAAAAGACGCACAAGGCGCGCAACGCGCCGGCGGCACTGCGCAGCGGAAGCGTGACAGCATGAGCCTGGCCAAGCAGCCGTCCCTGGCGTCGCGCATCCTGCTCATCTCCACCTATGAGCTGGGCCATCAGCCGTGGAACCTGGCTTCGCCGCTGGCGATGCTGGCGCGGGCCGGTTTCGACGCGACGGGCATTGACGCCAGCGTGGAGCCGCTGCCGCAAGCCCTGGCCGCGCAGGCCTGGTTCATCGGCCTCTCTCTGCCCATGCACACGGCCACCCGCCTGGCCCTGCCGCTCATCGCGCAGATTCGCCGCCTGAATCCCGCGGCCACGATCTGCGCCTACGGCCTCTACGCGGCCCTGAACGCCGACTATCTGCTCGCCTCTGGCGTTGACTTCGTCATCGGCGGCGAGTTCGAAGCCCCGCTGGTCAGCCTGGTGCAGGCGCTCAGCCGCGGCGAACCAGCGCCGGCCGCGGGCGTCAGCAGTCGGGATCACGCCGCCGCGCCCCATCTCGCCCGCCTGGCGTTTGCGGTCCCTCAGCGCCAGGGCCTCCCACCGCTAAGCCGCTATGCGCACCTGGTCGTAGACGGCCGCCGGATTCCTGCGGGCTACGTCGAAGCCAGCCGCGGCTGCCTCCACACCTGCCTGCACTGCCCGATCACGCCGATCTACCAGGGGCGCTTCTTTGTAGTTCCGCAAGACGTGGTGCTGGCCGACATGCGGTCGCAGGTCGAGGCCGGCGCCGGGCACATTACGTTTGGAGACCCCGATTTTCTCAACGGCCCGCGCCATGGCCTGAGCATGGCGCGGGCCCTGCACCGGGAATTTCCGCACGTCACTTTCGACATCACCACCAAGATCGAGCACATCTTGCAGCATCGGTCGCTCTTTCGGGAGTTGAAGACCCTGGGCTGCGTGTTTGTCGTCTCCGCCGTCGAGTCGTTCAGCGACACGGTGTTGGCACACCTGGCCAAGGGGCACACCCGCGCCGATATCTACGCCGCGCTGGCGATTTTGGCCGACGCTGGGATTCCCATGCGGCCATCGCTCCTGCCTTTTACGCCCTGGACCAGCCTGGCTGACTATGTGGATCTGCTGGCGCAGGTGGAGGCGCTGGGGCTGATCGGTCAGATTGATCCGGTGCATTACACCATTCGCCTGCTGCTGCCGCCCTCCTCGCCGCTGCTGAGTCAGCCCGATGCCGCTGGCTGGCTGGGGTTGCTGCAGGCGTCCGAGTTGACGCATGATTGGCGCGCTGCCGATCCGCGGCTCGACGCCCTGCAGCGCGACGCGGCCGCGTTGGTGGCCGCCGCCGCGGACAACGGCGAAGCGCCGGTCGTCACATTTTATCGCCTCAAGGCGCTGGCTCTCGCCGCCGCAGAAGGAGAAGCCGCGCCCGCGGACATTCCTTCGCCGGCCGGGCTGCCCGTCATGGAACCGACGCCCCATCTAACCGAAGCGTGGTTCTGCTGAGCAGAGCCAACGGAGGGTCAGGCTGACCTGAAACTGGCAGATGTGGAGCCTCGGCGATAGGCAGGCCGTCCTCGATGTCAAAGTGCAGGCATGCGTGCGCCGTGCGCAGCGCGGCTTCGACGAACGCGGGGTCAGGTCCGCGCGCGAAAATGAAGCCGAGGTAACTGGCGCCTTCTGGCAGCGGCACGATCGGGTTGTGCAGCGGTGCACTGATGGTGATCTCGTCAATGCCGGTAACGGCCTGCGCCGCCGCCAGGCCGGAGACATGCCGCAGATAACCGGCTTTGGGGATCGGGATCATCATCACGCCGTTGGCCTGGCTGGCCAGGTTGAGCGGCCCCAGGTCAAGGCCTGCGGCCTGGCGCAAAATCAGCTCCTCCAGGCTGCGATCCAGGTCGAAGCGCAGCGTTTGCGAGCAGTAACCGCCAATCGAGCGCCCGGCCATCTCCACCATCCACGGGCCGTCCGCGTTGATGCGCAGTTCCGCGTGCACCGGCCCCACGCGCAGCCCCAGGGCCGCCGCGGCCTGCGCCGTGACCCCGGCCGTTTGCGCCTGCACCGCAGGCGGCAGTCGCGACGGTGTGACGTAGATCGTTTCCTCGAAGAACGGCCCCTCCAGCGGATCAGGCTTGTCGAACAGCGCCAGCACGGTCAGTTGTCCATCGAAGAGCAAGCCTTCGAGCGCCACCTCTACGCCAGGGACATACGTTTCTACGAGCAGCGCGTGCCCATCCGCGCCGGCCTGCCCCGACGCGTCGCGCACGATGGCCGCGGTGCGTGCAAAGGCTGCCGTAAACTCGGCCGGGTTATTGGCGCGAATGACGCCCCGACTGCCGGAAAGCAGGAGCGGCTTCAGCACCACGGGATAGCGAAGCTGCGCGGCCAATGCGGCCAGGTCGGTGTCCAGATCATAGCGCGTTGACTGAGGTGAGGGCACCCCGGCCGCAGCGAAGAGTTGGCGCATGAGGTGTTTGTTGCGCGCGGCCGCCGCGGCCTGCGGCGAGTTGTGCTGCAGGCCCAGCGCCGCGGCGACCTGCGCGGCCAGGAGGCTGCCGGTGTCATCGGTTGCCAGCACCGCCAACACCGGATGCTGGCGGGCATACTCGACAATGATCGGCAAGGCCAGCTCTGGCTGGCTGAACGGCGCTGCTAACGGTATGCGCCAGAGATCGGCCAGCTCGCGCGGCAGGTCAACCACCTCAAGTACGTCCAGCTCCAAGCGATGGGCCGCCTCGAGGAAGGCGTTGTGGCGGTAGCTGCGCGCGCCGGTGAGGAGAAGAATAGGTTTGCTGGTTGTCATAGATCTCCCCGCTTCCGCCGGTCGCCTGCCTGCGGTGTTGGGCGGCGTGGCTCTGATGCCTGATTAGCCCTACAGTCGGGCAATCCGACTGTAACACCTCCGACGCATGTTTTCAAACAGCGCCATGTCTTGGGGTAGAGGCTGTACGCATGGGGTCGCGCCTGACGTGAACTTCAAAGGCGAGTCGTGCGCTATCATGCCGGTTGACCCACAGTGTTGGATTGGATGCCTAACGGCTAGTTTCAGTTGCGCCGCACGCATCTTCGCTGAAAAGCCGCCAGATCCTTCGGCGTCAATTGCAAACGGTTGTTGGGCACTGCACCACCACAGGCACATCTGCGCACGACACCGTGACTGGCCCGCAGTGGCGTCATCCTGCCTGACGTGTTCACACCCTATGTCGGCATGTTCTTTCGCAAGGATTCAATTGTCGCCATCAAGATCGCTTTGAAAGTTGCATCCTTCACAATAGCCACACGCTTATCTATCACACTTTCGCTCGCTGTGAACAGTTTGATTGGTCGCGCAAAACTAATCGTAGAGGTCAATACACCTTTCTGCAATTCTTTGCTGGTAATTGGAATTGCATCTGGATCACTGTAAGGGTTACTGGTGATTTGGCACAAAAGCCAATCCCCACGTCCCGCATCTGTCAGCACGACTGCGGGTCGAAGTTTAGTGCCAGATAAATCCGAAAACGGAAATGGAATTACAACGATGGAAGCTGGGCTAGGTGTGACCATGCCTCATCCTCCTCAGGCCGTAACCAGTCTCTTGCTAATACCGCTTCGCTTAAAAGCACAAGGTTAAAAGAATCTTCTGGTGGCTCTTCGTTGAGAATTGTAATGATCACGCGTCGCAACTTCGGCAACTTGATCGGCTCAAGAAATCTTAGCCTTCCCTTCTCATCAATCACAGCCTCGATTGTTTGTAGCATTGCACACCTCTCTTATCAAGTCGTTATCGTCGCAAAACCATTTGGCACGCCATAACTGTCAAGGAACTCGTGCATTCTCCGCTGAACGGTGTAGGTCAGTTGGCGGCGTCCTGTTCGTTATCTACGAGTCCAGCTTGCCGCAGCACTCCGCCGCAAATAGGTGTTGGGGCGCTGCGTGACCGTCGCCGATGGGCTGAGCTCACGTCGAAGCCCCGCCCGACGAATCGGCTGGCGGATTCCCGCCCAATGAAAAACGTCACCTGCGCCTGCGGCCAGATGACGTTCGCGACCCACGCTCCCCCCGCCGCAAGCGTCAAGTGCACGTGGTATTAGGCCCCGCCCTGGCCCACCCCACCGCCCAACGAGACCCGCCGCCCATGACGGCGAAACGTGCCCGCCACCTCCCACCGCCAACGCACAGATCACCAGGTTACTCAAACAGGTCAGAATGCCTACCTGTGCGCTCGAAGATGATTTCGTCACCCTGCAGCTTATAGATCAGCAACCAGTCTGGCTCAAGATGGCATTCGCGCCGGTCGCGATAATTGCCTTTCAAGGGGTGGTCATAGTAGCGTTCCGCCAACGGCTCCGCGTTGATGAGTGCCGTCACGACCTGCTTGAGCTTCTCGATGTCTTTCCCACGTCGCTCCGCCAGCCGTAGATCGCGCTCGAACTGGTGGGTATAGTTGGGCGTACGCATCAGATCCCTAGGCGCGCGAACATGTCTTGCGCACTGTCACACGGGACGATGTTCTCGCCGGCATCCGTCTCAGCAAAGGTACGCTGCATGACCGCATTGGGGATGCGCACATCGAAGGGCAAGCCGTGGTTGAGCTTGACCTGTTGGTAGAAAAGGGTAATGGCTTGGGTGGCCGAAAGCCCTAATTGCTCAAAGACGTTCTCGACTTCATCCTTGAGGTTAGGGTCAACCCGCGCCCGAATCATAGCTGACTTGTTCATGGACACCTCCGTTGATGACGGTAGTGTACCACGAATGGGATACAAAGACAAGTTCTGAAAAACGTATTCGAGTAGGAAAGAGCACAGTTCTCTATCCGCTGTCAGGCTCCAGCGGCAAATCGGTTGGCTTTCTGGTGGTTAACCGGCTGTGTTGTTTTTGGCAGCCCAACGGTCAGGGTAAGCTGCGCCGCAGCGTCCGTGACTCTCGCGATGCACACAACCGCCGCCGCTGCGGCGTCAGGTGGAAGCAAATGTTAGGCAAGGCCCAAGCACCAGACCGCCAAGATGAGACCCGCCGCCCACAACGGCGAACCGTGCTGACTACTTGCTGCGCCACTCACGGCGCAACAGGATCAATGGCCTACCGCTGCCACGGACTTCAGAGTGCCCGCGCGGCCAGACTACGTTTGATGCCGACAAAGGCCGCTTCTTCGAGTTCAACGCGTTCTTGGATCACGCGCCGCAACCAATCCTCAACGCTGGGAGTATGGTGCAACTGCGCAAGAAACGCCGCTCGTGCGGCTAACTCGGCAGGGAGCGCGAGCGAGGCGGGTGTGGTTCTGTGGACACGCACGGGCACTTCCCAGGCCGCATCATCGGCGGCCTGCGCAACCACGGTCTGGTCAATCTCTTGCTCGGACAGCTGTGGGGGCATTTTGGTTCGCGGACTCATACGTCCCATCCCGTAATGATGCGCACGGTATAGCCGTCAACTGGAACCAAAGTGTGCGACCCGTTCGTCCGAAACCGTGCAATGGCGCACGGGGGCTGGACGGCAAAGGTCGTTTTGATCTTTGACAACTGTGTGTCCATGTCGGTGCGATGATACCGCAACTGGGGCGGGACATCAACTCCGACCGCCCAGGTGGCTGGGCGACGGCGCTGGCCCACGGCAGGCGACTGGTCATCAAACGTCGTCAGCGGGCCAGAAAGGCGGTAAGCGGCGAACCAGACGCCGCGACCCGTCGAGCGAGTGACTATGGATAACGACGAGTCAAGGTACGGACGAGGCGTCGTCATCGAGACCCTGCCCACGTTGGTTTAGCGGCAGGCCCAAACGGGAACGATTCCAGGTTGCGCTGCACATTGGAGCGCAACAGCCATCCAAACGGAATCCGGCGTAAAGTGCCACCCTAACGTCACGGCAAATGGACACACGGAACGGTGTAACCCGCGTTTGGCTCTCGGTGTACATCCGAGCAGGCTACCAGCCGCACGCCGACCGCGGGTAGGATCGCCCAAGAAGCCAACGCCTCACAGAAAGGTGAGGATACGCTGACGTGGGCGCGGCAGATAGGACGGTAAAGGTTCTCAAGGAGCTTGGATCTTATGACAGATGTGACCCCACAGACTGAAGATTGGCAGACGTTACTCTGCCTCAGAACGCCTGAATCGCGGCACCTTAGCCCCGTCAGCCTTCAGCCGGATGTTGGGCCGTTTTTATTCTTCAACTCTCGTTTTCACATTTAATCTGGAGTTTATTCCGAAACACGGCGAAATAAGGCTCTCCGGCCTATAGCGGGATAGTAGCGCACTGCCAGAAAATCTGGTAAGATCAGCGCATCTTTGATTGCGAGGTCTGCCAATGGCCGACTATCAGATCCCCGATGAACTGCTGGGCTTACCCAATGTGAAAGCGGTGAGCTACCAGATCACCAGTGCCGAGCGCATCGAAGTCTGCATCGAGTCCAGGCTAGACGCGGCGGTATGTCCCAATTGTCAGCGCGTCAGTACGCAGATTCATGACGTGGCTGAGCCACAGACGCTGCGCGACCTGGCAATTTGGGGGCGTCAATGCTGGCTGCGCTATGCGCCCCGGCGCTTTGCCTGCGCCACCTGCCATAGCACGTTTGTCGAACGCGTCGCTTGGCGCGAACCCGGCTTGGCGCACACGCTGCGGTATGCGCAGCAGATCTACGAACGCACGCGGCATGAGGATATCGCACAGGTTGCGCTCGACGAAGGCCTGAGCCAAGACACGGTGCGCGGCATCTTTGAACGTTGGGGAAAAAAACGCTCGACCAGCGTGGCTACCCCCTGGTGAAGGTGCTCGGCCTGGATGAATTCACGATTCACAAAGGCCATGGTCATTATCGCTTGGTCATCTCGGCCCCGGAACTGGGCATCGTACTCGATGTTTTATCTGACCGCAGCAAAGAAGCCCTGGAAGCCTGGTTTGAACAACGCGGCACGGCCTGGTGCGACGATGTCGAGGTGTGCTGCGCCGACATGTGGGACGCCTATCACACGGTTGCGAAAACCAAGCTGTCCAAGGCGCAGCGGGTCGTCGATCGCTTTCACGTCATGAAAAATCTGAACGACGCTGTGGCCACCGCCCGGCGCACGATTCAAAAACAGGCTGATGAAGCCACCCAAACCCTCTTGAAAGGCTGCCGGTGGCTGCTCGTCAAGAACCGCGAAAACCTAATCGACGAAGAACGCACACAACTGGCGAAGATGTTAGAAGCCTCTCCGGAGCTCAAGACGTGCTACGACTTGAAGGAGGACTTCCGCACCTGGTTTGACCAGACGACGGATCGCGAGACCGCCGACAAGACCCTGTCGGAATGGCAGGACAAGGCCACAGCCACCAAACTGCGCTCCTTGCAAGCGTTTGTTAAGACGCTCGACAACTGGCGCGAGGGTATTCTGAACTACTTCAATGGTCGGCATAGTAACGGCTTTGCCGAAGGTGTCAACTTGAAAATCAAGATGCTCAATCGCCGCGGCTTTGGTTATCGCAACTTTGCGCACTTTCGCCTGCACATTTTCGTGGCCTTCCAGCTAACTTCCCGCTAAAGGCCGGAGAGCCCGAAATAATAACTCACCATCACCATAGCGGATACGAAGCTGGTCACCATCAATCATGTACGACTCGAATGTTGGCATGGCATTGGAAAATGCATCTTCTATCTCATTAATCCCTGGCATTGAATCCGAACAGTCCACCTGGGTTGCTTCCACAAATGTAATTGTGATACGGTTATTTTCAATCCGATAATGCCCACCGACAGCGTTGCAACCGCCTTGCATGCTTAACATGCCTCTATCGAATACAACAAACAGCCGGGGTTGTTCGAGTATATCAGGTGTCCTGGCCTCGCTTTCAAAGGCCACCAATTCCCAGCGTGTGCCGTTTAGCGGATCTGGTTCGCTAGTCACCGGCACAATGTAAATGGGAGTCGGGGTCATCTCGGTACCACCACCAGTCGTACAACCCACTGTCAAACAGAGAAAACCTGCGGTTACGGCGAATAACTGAAAGCCAACCAAAATGAAACGTTTCATCTTGACCTCCTTTGTACACAAGACTTTCTTTACCTACCGTCCAATTTTTAGGGTCCACTGCACCCTTCGCTACTTGCTATCTATTTTAGTATCAGGGGGAGATAGGCATCGCCAGTTATCAATGCTAGACTCCAATAGTCGTGTATATTGTGCCATTTTGAAGCAGACGTGTCCCAGCCGTTCATACAAGTCGCCCCACTTGCACGACTGTGCACAACTCCAGTGACGCTTGCCATTGAATTGGTCTCTGGTCTGTACACTGGTGAACCGCTGTCGCCTGCCACCGGGTCCGGGTCGACCGTGAACACGTCAGTGTACCAGCGTCCACCGGACTGATACGTAATACTTGTGCATTTTATTTCGCCGCATTTCGTTCCAGAGTTCTTTCCTGTCCAGCACCGCCAGTATCCTGTGACGTAATTATCAGTTGAGCCAACGATGTCACGGTAGGAACTGTAGTCAATAACATCCTCGTAAGCAGTCCAAAAATCGTTCATGTAAAGAATGGCAGCATCAATGCCCGTACCGCTACTTGACGATGCTCCATCTTTATAAACACCTGAGTAAGTACCAATCTTCGTGGTGTTATGGTATACATCGTCCCCTGCCGACATCCCCAGCGCGCTTATGCAGTGCCCGGCGGTCAGCATGGAATACGTGTTGTTGTATTCGACTTTGAATCCAAGAGTACAATTGCTCCCACCACTGGTATTGCTCCAACTGTCACCCCCTCTCACTGCAACGGGTTCATCTTCAATCTCACCTTCCCTGACGATAACGCATGGATCGACTACCAATGTGGCAAGGTCGTCGGGAAGAGATGCTTTGTCAACGACTCCATCAGATATTTTCCATGCATCGGATGGAGCGATTAGCACCTCAACCCGATTATTTCTTTCATCAATAGACACCGCTCGGAGCTCGGGATGTCGTGAAGCAGCGTTCGAAATTGCCCAAAATTGTTGCTCCAGCCGCTCACCAGAAAAATCAACCCACTCGATGCGCAGTCGTTCGGGATACCGGAGGGATGGTAGCATTGCAAGAATATCATTTACTTCCTCGTGGTCTCGCACAAGCTGCAAGACCAACTTGCCACCGGCAGTATAATCCTCACTACCCGCAGCATGCTCCAGGTAAATGCCCCCAAACGCATCCTGAAACTCCAACTCTTTTTCAAAGAAGTCCAGCAAAGCGTCACCATCTTTTTCCAACGAGGGGCCGGATGGTGGCGTCGGGGAGAGCGGGGTTGGCATTGGGGAAGGGATTGGGGTCGGTGTTTCAATGGGCGACTGAAACGCTTGCGCCGTGAACTCAGTGGCGTTCCCGCCTAGACCGCTGAAGGCGATCACCATCACGATGACCAAAATGCCCAGGGCCACAATGGCCAGTGACTTTCCGTGCAAGTTCTGTATGTATCTCATGGCGTTCCTCCTTTAGGATGTAGTCGCCCGCCACGTAGACAACTCGTCTCGCCTAACCACGTGCTCAACCGCGGCGGTCGCGGTGTGCGCAGTCCATTGGATCGTTGAGCCTGCGACAGCCAGATCTGCTCAGCAAATCGCCGGGGGAGGCTATGTCATCCCGCCAGGCGCGCAACGAATCATGGCTCTGTCACTGACTTCAGTCTATAACTGTTCCCCTGCATTGTCAAGCCTTTTTTGCCGCGCTTGCCTGCAAGGCCAAACCGCCGCCCTTTGTGATACAATCACCCCTGCCATTCGGCGTAAATCCACAGCGAGGTGATTCGATGTCAAGGCTTGAACAAGAGATGCCGCTCAGCGCACTTCAGACGTACCTGCGCACCCATTTTCATCACGATGATCCTGACCTGGTGCAGCTCCAGGTCGAGGCGCAGGTGGCTGGTCTGCCTGCAATCAGCATTGGCCCCGAGCAGGGAAAATTCTTGCAGCTGTTGGTCGCCCTGACCGGCGCGCGCAACGCATTGGAAATCGGCGCCCTGGCTGGCTACAGCGGCGCCTGGATCGCGCGCGCCCTACCGCCCAACGGCCGCCTCATCAGTTTGGAGGTCAATCCCCACCACGCGGTGTTTGCCCAGGGTCAGTGGAATCGTCTGGGTCTGGGCGCCAAAGCAACCGTACTCAGCGGCCCCGCGATGACTACACTGCCCACCCTGACCCCGGCCGCGCCTTTCGATTTGATCTTTATCGACGCGGACAAGGAGAATTATCCCGCCTACCTGGAATGGGCCATCCGCCTGGCGCGGCCCGGAACCGCGATCGTGCTGGATAACGTGGAACTCCATGGCGAACTGGTAGATCAGGCCGCGCAGAACTCCTCCCGCGTGCAGGGCATGCAGCGCACGATGACGAGGTTAGCCACCGATCCACGCCTCGTCAGCACCGTCGTGCCTTACGTGGATGGATTGGCAGTGACGGTTGTGCGGGGGGAGTAGTCAGAAGAGGAGATACAGACTGCAAAGTGCAAAGTGCAGAGTGCAGAGGATGATCGCGTGTAGGGATGAAGAGACGAATGAGAGGTGAGGGGTGAGTAACGAGAAGTCAGCGTTCAGCGTTCCACATTCAGAATTCCTGCCCGAGTCGGTGTGGGATTATCCGCGGCCCCCGCGGGTTGAGGCGACCAATAAACGCGTGCAGGTGTTTTTCAACGGCGTGCTGATTGCCGACACACAGCGCGCGTTGCGCGTCCTGGAGACCAGTCATCCGCCGGTGTACTATATTGCGCCCGCGGACATCCGCATGGCGTATCTGACACAAACGCCGCGCAGCTCGTTTTGTGAGTTCAAAGGGCGGGCAGGCTATTACACGATCGCGGTTGGCGACAAGACGGCCGTCAATGCGGCGTGGTTCTATCCGGACCCAACGGCGGGCTACGAGGCGCTGGCCGGTTACGTCGCCTTTTATCCAGGGCGGATGGACCAGTGCCTGGTGGATGGCGAAACCGTGACGCCGCAGCCGGGTGATTTCTACGGCGGCTGGATCACGTCGGACATTGAGGGGCCGTTCAAAGGCGGCCCTGGCACGGTAGGGTGGTAAGGAATTAGAAAGTTGTTTAGCTCCGCCAAGAAGCGATTAGCGGGATCCCGCGCTACTCGACGATCAGCTTGCCGCGCAACATCCCCATCTGGCACTGGAAACCGTACTCGCCCGGTTTGTCCGGCGTGAACTCGACCGCGACCTCCTCGCCTTCCGGCAGCTTGGCGTTTCGGTTGAAGTCTGGGAAAAGCACCATCTCCGAGCAGCTTGCGCTTTCCTGGCGCGTGAAGCGCAGGCGCACCGGATGCCCGGCCTTGACGACGATGACGTCGGGCGTGTAGCCACCCTTAACGATCACGGCGACTTCTTGGACGCCACCCGCGCCGGCCGCGGCGCGAGTCTGGCCTTTCGGCGCGAACCAGAAGAACCAGGCAATAAAGCCGCTCAAGGCGAGTCCTGTCAACGTAACGACGATTTGACTTGCAGTCATCGGTCGTATCTCCTTTGCTCTAGCGGGCGCTGACCCGCGGCTTGAACCCGCGCAATCGGTTGGCATTGCCCACCACGGTCACGCTGGAGAAGGCCATGGCGGCCCCGGCGAGCAACGGGCTGAGCAAGATGCCAAAAAACGGGCAGAGCAGTCCCATCGCCACCGGCAGACCCAACACGTTGTAGATGAATGCGCCAATCAGATTCTGCTTGATGTTGCGCATCGTCGCGCGGCTGACCTCGATGGCGGTCACCACCCCGCGCAGGCTACCTTTGATCAGGGTGATATCCGATGCCTCGATGGCGACGTCCGTGCCCGTACCGATGGCCAGCCCCACGTCGGCCTGCGCCAGCGCCGGCGCGTCGTTGATGCCGTCGCCCACCATCGCGACCTTCTTGCCCTCCGCCTGCAACAGGTGTACGTTATGCGCCTTGTCCTCCGGCAGCACCTCGGCCAGCACGCGATCCACGCCCACTTGCTTAGCGATGGCTTCGGCCGTGCGGCGGTTGTCGCCGGTGATCATCACCACCTCCATGCCCATGCGGTGCAGCGCCACGATGGCTTCGGCGGAGTCGGCCTTCACGGTATCGGCCACGGCGACGATGCCTGCGGCCAGGTCGTCCACAGCGACGTACATCGGCGTTTTGCCGTGGTCCGCCAACTCTGCGGCCTGGCTCTCCAAGCCACCTAAGGCGATGCCCTCGCGTTGCATCAGCTTGAGATTGCCGATTGCCAGCTTATGGCCCTCAATCGTGGCGAGCACGCCGTAGCCGGGGACGGCCTCGAACGCCGTTGGCTCGGTTAAGGTCAGATTGCGCGCCTTGGCGCCTTCGACGATGGCCTCAGCCAGCGGGTGCTCCGACGACCGTTCTATGGCGGCCACCAGGCGCAGCAGGTCGTCCGCCGCCCAGGCGCCGGCGACGACCACGTCGGTCAGTTCCGGTTTGCCTTTGGTGATCGTGCCAGTCTTATCCAGCACCACGGTCTTGATGGCTTGGGCGGTCTGCAGCGCCTCGCCGGAGCGAATCAGGATACCGTACTCCGCGCCCTTGCCGATGCCGACCATCAGGCTCATCGGCGTCGCCAGGCCCAACGCACAGGGGCAGGCGATGATCAGCACGGTCACGCTCGTGACCAGCGCATACACCAACTGCGGCTGCGGGCCGAAGTTGAACCACGCGACGAAGGTCAACACAGCCAGGATCATCACGACGGGCACGAAGTAGCCGGAAATCGTGTCGGCCAGGCGGGCGATGGGCGCCTTGCTGTTCTGCGCGTCCTGTACCATTTTGACGATCTGTGCGAGGGTCGTATCCTTGCCGACCTTGGTCGTGCGGAATTTGAACGCGCCGGTCTTGTTCAGCGTCGCGCCGATCACCTCGTCGCCCGCCTGCTTGCTCACTGGCAGCGACTCACCGGTGAGCATGGACTCGTCCACTGCCGAGCTGCCCTCCAGGATCACGCCATCCACCGGCACCTTCTCGCCGGGGCGCATCTGCACCACGTCGCCAACCAGCACTTCCTCGACCGGAATGTCAAGCTCCTGGCCGTCGCGAATCACGCGCGCGGTTTTGGCCTGCAACCCCATCAGCTTCTTGATCGCCTCGCTGGTGCGGCCCTTGGCGCGCAATTCGAGCGCCTGGCCCAGCACCACCAGCGCGATCACCACCGCCGCCACGTCGTAGAACGGCTCCGCTGTGCCCTCGGGGAAGAGGCGTGGAAAGGAGATGGCGACGGTAGAGTAGAGCCAGGCCGCGCCGGTGCCGAGCGCGATCAGGGTGTTCATGTTGGCCGCGCGGTGCTTGAGCGCGGCCCACGCGCCGGTGAAGAAGTGGCCGCCTGACCAAAAGAGTACCGGCAGGGTCAACAGCGCTGCGCCAAGCCACGCCAGGCGCAAGGTCGCCATGCTCCAGTCGCGCACGAACGGAACATACTGCGGATAGGCCGTCAGCAGCACCGGCAGCGAAATGACGGCCGCGAAGAGGAACTTGCGGTACAGGCTGCGGTACTCGCGGTCGTGCTCGGCTTCTTGCTTGTCAACCGGCTCCTCGCTGGCGGCCGGGCGAGCCTGGTAGCCCCAGTCTTGGATGACGCTGTGCAGTTGCGCCAGGGTGGTTTGCTGGGGTAAGTACGCGACCGTGGCTTCCTGCGTGCCGACATTGACGGACGCGCTGAGCACGCCCGGCGTCGCTCGCAGGTCGTCCTCGATGAAGCCGACGCACGAGGCGCAGCGCAAGTTGTCGATGCCGATGCGAGTCTGTGCGCCGCCGACCCGGAAGCCGGCTGATTTGAGCGCCGCGGTCAGCGCGACGGTGGTGGCGCGTTGCGGGTCGTACTCGACCGCCACGATCCCCGTACCGGTGGCCGCGTGCACGCTGCGGACACCCGGCACGCCGCGCACGGCCGCCTCGACGCCGGCCGCGTGTTCTTGCTTCAGTCCGAGCACCGGCAAGTTTACGCTGACGAAAGGCAGAGCCGGGTTGAAGCCGGTCGTAGCCGAGCCAGCTGGCAGCACCCCTTCCGCCGCGGTCAGCGCCGCCTGCGCATACCGGTGCGGGTCGGCGTCGAACTGCGCGACGCAATTGGGTGAGCAGAAGTAAAACGTCTGCCCCATGTGCTCGCGCGTCGCCGCAGCAGCTTCGGGTTCGATTTCCATGCCGCAAACGGGATCTTTGACCATGATGCAAGTTCCTTCTTCGGCGTCTCAGCGCCAGATGCCATGATAACAGACCAGGCCCTCCGGCACAAGCGCCGATTCATGGGAATTGGCATGCGTCAAACGGCCTATGGTCACCGGGACCGCCAGAATCTCGGTGGTGCAGCCTGAATTCCGCGTGGACCCATCAACAAAAAGGCAGGAGATCCACCGCCCCCCCGCCTTCACATCGCCTACCCCTGGCGCTCTAGCGCTTGTGGGCGCTGTGATCTTCTACCTTGCCGGCGTACTTGGCCGGCTCCTTGTCGAACGCTTTCTTGCAGCCGGCCGAGCAGAAGTAGTACGTCTGCCCCTGGTAGTCGGACATACCAGCCGCCGTCCTCGGATCTACGTCCATGCCGCACACGGGATCTTTGGCCATGAGCACATTCCTTTCTTCAATTCAACTTGAGTGTGAGAACATTCACTCCGGTGATCAAACCGACTCACATCCTTCAAGTGTTCAACGACATTCTCGCACTGAGATCATCGCGTGTACAGTGCCAAATGCCGGGCCGTCGGGAAGCCAATAGGCGGGCGCTCTACCCCGCCAAATAGCTTGTTGCTGACGCCTCATTTCATCCAGGTCACTTGAGGCTTGCAATCACACGGTGCAGCCTGGTTCTGGCCTCCACGGCAACCTCATGTGCAATCGGGTCTTCTTTGAGGACGCCAAGGATTTCCACCGGGTCCGCGGCGGTGACAACAGAACCTTCGCCTTCTTCGTACACGGTGACATTGCAAGGCAGCAGCAAGCCCACGTCCAGGTTGGCCGAGAGCGCACGATGAGCGAGCGGGGGATTGCACGCGCCCAGGATCACATAACGGCGGAAGTCCGCGTTGATTTTCTGTTTCAGTGTGGCCTTCACGTCAATCTGCGTCAACACGCCGAAGCCTTCTGCCTTGAGCGCATCCGTGGTTTTCTGGACGGCTTGCTCGTAGGGCAGGTTGATTCTAGCGCGCATACCAATATTAGTCGCCATAGGGTTTTCTCCCTTATCAGGGTAGTGTTTTGAGGTAGACGATCACGTCGGCCAGATCGTCGTCGTTGATTGTCCAGCGCGGCATGTCCGATTTCAACTGCGTGCCGTCGGGATCTTGACCCTTCACTACCGCCAGGCGGAACTTTTCGAGGTCGAATTCGCCCTGCAAGGCCGACCAGCGAATGTCTTTGGCGTCCATCACCTGATTCATGCCCATGCGGTGTACGCCGCCCCGCCCATCCGTGCCGTGGCACGAGGCGCACGCCAGTTGCCCGCTCCCCATCATCCAGCCGCTCGACGCCGGACCGCCCGTGTAGGTGATGGCCGTACCGCGTTCACTCGTGGCGGTGAAATAGATCCGTTCACCATTCGAGCGAAAGGCTCCCGCCCCCCACCCAGTTCCACCAGACATCATTCCCTGTCCCGCGCCTGCGCCTACGCTAGGCCCTGTTGATCCAATGGTACCACCAGACCCCACGCCAGGGCCCGTTGCCCCGTTGGAAGGCGTACAGCCTGTGAGCCACAGAGCCGTCACGACGACGAGTAATGCGATGGCAACCGCTGTTTTCGTGTTCATAGTTACAAATTCACCCCCCATTACCCCTTCACGCTCGCCCAGCAGACCCACCGGAGTCAGCCGCGGGCATCTTGGACGCCCACACACCTGCTTCAACCTCGCTTTGGGCGTAGTGTTGTACATAGGAACAGCATAGCCGAAGGGATCGGCCCTGTCATCAGCGCAAACGATAGACCTGGTATAGCAAAAAAGCTGCATTTCCGGGCGACCCTTTCAACTTCTAGCGTACGATGTTTGGCGTCATCGTGGCTGGAGCCGCTCTGTCGGGATCTCATTCTGGTGTTATGACGCCCGGCTGGATTTGCCCCCCAAGGTCCACGGCGCGACGGAGCGACTTACTTACAGCCGCGGTACAGTGCGAGCGTACCGAGGATCGTCATGTGTTGCGCCGTTTGCGCCATGGCGGTGAAGCCGGCTTGACGGAACATCGTCGGCAGCCGGCCTGCGATGTTGTGGAGGTTCGTTCCACATGCCGACCAGCATGCCCAGCAGGAACCACGCCGGGGCGAGCCACTGCCGCACCCGCGGCGACGCGACCTGGCCTGTTGCTGCGGCCGTGTCAAATTCAGGGGGCGCCGATGCCGTGTCTGTCATACGATGCTCCTCTCTCGAGATGGGTGCGTCGCACCCGTAGATGATCCATCGTCGCGCAAAGCGCGATCCACGATGGGCAATAACCAGAAGATCAGGGCGAACGCGGCCAACAGACCGGTGCCCAGCCGCGCCAGGGAATTGAAGGATCCCCAGGCGTCCCCCGCGTAGAATGTGGGCGGCAGCGCGTTGCCGGTCAGGGCAGCCAGCCAGGCGTTGCTCTGGCGAAAGCCGGCGGTCACGCCCCACAGGTCGCTGATCATGTGCGTGATCCCATCCACCGCCATCGGCAATAGGAGCGCCAGGGCCAACGGCCAACGCAGTCCCTTGATCCGGCCATGCACCAGCGCATAGAGCAGGCCAAATAGGAACCACCCGCCGTAAAAGCTCACCATGCGGTCGCTCCAGGCGAGTTTCCAGCCCAGTGCGGGTGTGCCGAGGAATTGGCGCAGGGCGAAGAAGTCGGCGCCTGCGCCGCTCTCCGCCTGGATCTGGGCCAGCGAGGGCGTGATACTCGGGCCGAACAGAAACCAGGACCGCTGCGGCAGTTGGTGGCAGAACAGGCTGTAGATGAAGTAGATCCACCAGGCCTGCCGGTACCAGCCCAGGTGCATCAAGACCGGCGCCAGCCAGGGCAGTGTCGTCCAGATGCCCAGAATCAGGCCGAAGAGGAACAACCAGTGCCGGCGTAGACCCTGGACGAACCGCTCTACTCTTACGGCCAGGGGGGAGGCAGGAGTTGATGGAGAGATAGCTGTCATGGCATCATTCCTTCGTGCGTTCCGGCCCGCGATCCGCCAGGCGCTGATGAAGGATGGTGATCATGCGGCGATCGTCCTTGTTGTGCAGGGAAATCGCCGGAGGAGCCAGGCCCATCGTCAGCGGCCAGCAGCCCCGTCAGCCGCCGGGCCAGCAGTACCAGTATCAGCAGTCCGGCCGGGGCCACGAACCACACCGGCGCGGCGAGGTAGAGTACGGCGGCGAGCGCCGCGAGTGGTACCAGGCAACAAACAGCGAGCAGAGGGACGAGCATCTTGGAAATAGTCCGGTCGCACATGGCAGTCCTCACCTCAAAATCGGACTTTCTCAGGCTGACGAGGTCTATGATAGGAGAAAGGGCGATGGGATGTACAGCGCCAAGCGGCGCGTCGTAGGCTCAGCCATTTAGCGCGGTGGTGGAAAGTGAAGCGAGGACGCCGCTGATCGGCCGAATCAGATGAACGAGAGCGATTGCAGATAGCCGATTTGTGCGCAATCAGCGCAGCAGGGGAAGCTGCGCTGTGATGGTGGCGCCCTGACCGGGGCTGGACGTGATCGTGAGCTGGCCACCGTAGAGCAGGGCACGCTCGCGCATCCCCATCAACCCGAAATGGCCCTGATGAACGAGGTCGGCCGGCTGATCCGGCGGGGTAAAGCCGCGACCGTCGTCACGGACGACGAGCGTCAGGGACTCGGAGGTGAAGGTCACATCCAACCACACGTTGCGGGCCTGCGCGTGGGCCGCCACGTTGGCCAACGCCTGTTGGACAATGCGATAGGCGGCCAGTTCGACATCGTGGGTCAGGCGTACCGCATCGCCGTGCACCGTGAGATGCAGGCTCAGACCGTACCGTTCCTGCATCTGGCGCGGCAGCATCTCCAGCGCCGGCACGAACCCGAGGTCTTCCAGGTAGATCGGTCGCAGGTCGCCGATCAGATGGCGCAGGCTGGCCATCTCGTCATCAATCAACCCATTCAACTCATCCAGCCGCTGCTCGGCGCGTTGGGGATCGTGAGCAATGGCCTTGCGGGCCATCTGGCCGCGCTGCTTCAAAGCAACCAGGCCCTGGATCGTGACGTCATGCAACTCGTGGGCCAGGCGAGTGCGCTCCTCCTCTTGGCCTTGGGTGATGGCGCTCAGGTAGTCACGCATGCCGCTCTGATATGAACGGATCCGCGCCGCCATTTGGGCCAGGGTGACGCGCAGGTCGTCAATTTCCTGCACACCGCCCACCGGCTGCTCGACGGCGTCGAAATCACCCCAGGCGACCCGCGCCGCCCGCCGATCGAGCTCCTGCAGCGGACGCACGATGTTGACGACGCCGAGCGACACCGCCAGCAACGCGACCACGGCGACGAAAAGTAGGAGCAGCGGCAAAGCCTCAACCGCACTCACGCCCATTGAGGCAAACGTGCGCACATCCTCGGCGGTCACCAGGGTCCAACCCGGCGGCTCAACGTGTGCGTACGACACGAGCAGTTCCCGTCCCTTCTGGTCGCGCAGGTAGGTCGAACCGGCGCCAGCCCGCGGCAGGTTCGCCAGTGCGGTCGAATCAACATCCAAACCACTGGGGTCATGATGGTGAACGCGGCGCCCGCTCTGGTCCAGCACGAACATGGCGCCCTGCATCTCGCCTTCCATCAACAGGTTGCTTTCGACCAGGCTGAGGGCTTCCACCGGCAGCGCGCCGATCAGCACCAGCCCGGCCGACGCCGGCACGCCAACTAACAGGCGCACGGCATCGCCGCTAGGCAGATCGGTTTCGTATTGCGCCTGGCCCAAGGCCGCAGTTCGCGCCGCCAGAAGGCGCGCCGTGTCGCTCCCGGCCCAGGCGGATCCGTTGGGCGAGGCCGCGCGCAGCGCACCCTGGCTGTCGAGCAGCGCCAGACCGCCGGCGTAGCTGCTTCCAACCTCTTGCGGAGGGTCCAACAAGGTTGTAAGGGGCATAGTAACAGGAAGCGCAGCAGCCAGCCGCGTGAGGAGCGCCGTCTGTTGGGCCACTTCACGTCCCAGGCGATTCGCCTCGGCGATCGTAACGCCGCGGTCGCGGTCTTCCACCAGGCGCGTCATGGCCTGGCGATGGCGGGCGACGCCGGCCAGCGAGAGCACGATCAGCACGACCGCCAACGGCAGGATCGTCCAGAGCAGCAGTTGCGCGCGCACGCCGCGCAAGAGGCGCCGGCCCCCTGTCGGCTGAGGGCCCGTTGCTTTAGCGGGCATCCAACACCAGCCAACCCAACTTGAGCGCCTTTGTCACGGCCTCGGTGCGGGTGGTCACGCCGATCTTGCTGTAGATATTTGCCAGGTGGCCTTGCACCGTACGATCGCTGATCACAAGCTCCGCCGCGATGGCTTTGTTAGTCCAACCCAGCGCCGCCAGCCGCAGCACGGCCACTTCGCGGTCCGTCAACGCCTCTACCTGCTCCTGCGCGGCAGCCGGCTTGCCTGAAGTCACCTGGGCCACGACTTTGGCCGCGATGTCCGGCGCCAGCACCTTGCCGCCGGCCGCGATCGCCTTCACGGCCCGCACCAGGTCGTCAGGATCGGTGTTCTTCAACACGTAGCCGTCGGCGCCGGCGCGCAGCAGGGCAAACACGTAGGGATCATCGTCGTAGGCCGTGAGGATCAGGACTCGCACATCCGGGTAGGCGGCCTTGATCTGGCGCGTGGCCTCGATGCCGTTCATTACAGGCATCTGAACGTCGAGCACCGCCACGTGCGGCTGGTGCTCACCGGCCAAGCGCACCGCGTCCGCTCCGTCCGTGGCTTCGGCGACCACCCTGATTTCGCCGTCCTCTTCCAAAAATTCTCGGATGCCCTTGCGCACGACGGCATGGTCATCGGCGAGCAGAACGCGCAACGGCGCCGAACTTGTCATGGTACACTGCCCTCGATCATGCGATAAAACTAACGCTGAATGAGTGAGCGTCCGCTGGCTTCCCAGGCGAGCATGCCGCCGGTCAGATCGTAAACGTGCATGTAGCCCAGCTCGACCAATCGCCGCGCGGCGATGTCGCTCATGCGCCCGCTGCGACAGTATAGCACGATCTTGGCGTCTTTGCCAGACAGTTGCTTCAAATGGGTGTCAATCTGATCGTAGGGGATCGAAAGGTCCGTTTTGACTATGTCTCCCTCGTAAGGCACGTGCACGTTGACCAGGGTAAAATCCTTCGGTCCCGCCAACATCTGATCCAACTGCTCCACGGTGATCCGCGTGACCGCTGCGCTGGCAGCCGCGGTTGGCGGCAGCGCAGATGGCGGAGTCGGAGCCGCCGCGCAGGCGCTCAAGACCACGCCCGCGACGAGCAACAGAAGGACAAGGATCGGTCTCTTCATCGGATACGCTCCCATTTCATGAACGATGCGGCGACGATCCTACCCATCGTCGCCGCATCGTTTGTATCAAACGCCAAGCTTCTGGCGCAGCGCGTCGAATTCCTGCGGCGTGATCTCGCCAGATGCCAGCCGGCGCCGCAGCGTCTCCAGCACCGTGTCAGGCTGCGCGCCGCGGGATGCCCCATGGTCACCGGATCGCGTCAGCGTCACGACCAGCCAGACTACCAGGCCGATGATCAGCCCCCAGAACAGGAGCATGCCCAAGCCACCCAAGAGGCCCATGCCCCACCCCCAACTACCCATCATATGACTACCCTCACTCTCTTTTTGATGGAAACGACATTCAACCGCGCATTGTTTCCCAACTGCACCGCTATCATCGCGCAACGACGACGACGTGTCAAGGGTAGATTGGCGCACAGGGCGTCAGGCCATTCGGCGCGGCCATAGCAGGTGACCTGTGAGCGCCCTGATCGTCGCGCCAAATGGCGCACTCTCCTCGCGCCGGACGGCGCTTAGCGTCACGAGGCCAGGCAAGTATACTACCGATGCTTGCTGATGTTAGCACCATTCTTCACCACAAAAGGACTTTCGCGGAGCAATACCTTGTCAAAACGACGCTTCTTTCTACTACCGGCCCTCATCATCGGCAGCTTCCTGCTGGCAGCCTGCACCGCGGGTGGGCAGCAGACTAGCAAGGTCACCCTGGCTCCTGTCTCTGCGCTGCCCCAGCCGATGCAGGATGCGCCGGCTGCGGTGCGCACCGCCTACCAGTTCGCCGTCATGCACCCTGACGCCTTGAAGAATGTGCCGTGCTACTGTGGCTGCGGCGCCATCGGGCACAAGAGCAACCTGGCCTGCTACATCAAGGAGTTCGGCGCGGACGGTAAGCCGGTTTTCGACGATCATGCCATGGGTTGCAGCCTCTGCGTGGACATCGCCACCGACGTGATGAAGATGACCGGCGAGGGCAAGTCGCCGGCCGCTATCCGGCAGCAGATCGTGGACACCTACAGCAAGTTCGGGCCGGCCAACCAGTGAGCAGAGGGCAAATGACAGATAGCAGAGGCCGCATGGTGGGCTTGCCGAGCGTACCCAAAACACGGTGGTGGGCGGCCGGAGTGACCGTGTCGCTCGTGTTGCTGACTCTGCTGGCGCCGCTACCGGTCACAGGCGCAGCGCCGCAGGAACGGCACATCACGATCTCGGCCCACACCTTTGCGTTCGAACCGGGGACGGTGCAAGTGAACCGCGGCGATACGCTGGTCGTAAACCTGGAGTCCACCGACGTGGTGCACGGATTGTACGTGGACGGCTATGGCCTCGCCACCCAGGCCGAGCCAGGCCGGCCAGGCCAGCTCACCTTCATCGCCGACCAGGACGGCGCGTTCCGCTTCCGCTGTAACGTGGCCTGCGGTAACCTGCATCCGTTCATGATCGGCAAGCTGGTAGTCGGCCCGAACCTGACCTGGCTGCGGGCGATCGCAGCTACCGTGATCACGGCGGTCGGCGCGATGGCCGCCTTCTGGAAACGCTGATGCGCTACGCCATTTCAGACATCCCTGTCATCAAGCGCATGCTCCGCTCGCGCTGGCTTCAATGGAGCCTGACCGCCATCACGCTGCTTTTCTTCGTGCTGGCGATCATCGCGGGACTGGCAGGCACGCCGGCCGGCAACCGCAATTTTGGCATCGTCTTCGTCTGGATCGTCTGGTGGGCGCTGTTGATCCTGCTCCTGGTGCCGTTCGCGGGCCGGTTATGGTGCGGCGTCTGCCCCATCCCCGCGCCAGGCGAGTGGCTCCAGCGGCGGGCACTCGTGCAGCCGCGGCCAGGGGGGAGGCTGTACACCCTCGGCAAGCAGTGGCCGCGGGCCTTCCGCAACATTTGGCTGCAAAACGTGGGCTTCCTGGGCGTCGCGCTCTTTTCCACTGTCATCCTGACGACGCCCCTGGCCACCGCGCTGGTGCTGCTTGGTTTCATGATCGTCGCCATCGGGACCAGCCTGGTTTTCGAGCGGCGCACCTTCTGCCGCTACCTCTGCCCGGTCGGCGGTTTCATCGGGCTTTACAGCCAGGTCGCGCCGATCGAGCTGCGGGTGAAGGATACCTCGATCTGCGCAAGCCATACCGAAAAGACCTGCTATACCGGCAGCGATGAAGGCTATGGCTGCCCCTGGCTGGTCTTCCCCGGCGGCCTGACGAACAACACGTCCTGCGGGCTGTGCACCGAATGTCTGAAGACCTGCACGCGCGACAACATCGCCCTCTTCGTGCGCCAGCCCGGCGCCGATCTCCTGAAGACCGCCGGTCACAAGCTCGACGAGGCCTACAAGGGCTTGATCATGCTGGCCTGCGCCTTCATCTACTCCACAGTGCTGATCGGGCCATGGGGCGTGCTGAAGGAGACCGCACGCGCGGTGGGCACCCCGGGCTGGTTCGCCTACGCTGGCATCTTCCTGGCATTGAACCTGGCGATCCTGCCTGGTTTGTTCTGGCTGGCCGTGCGCGGCGGCCAGTGGATCAGTCAACCGGCGAAGACGACCATGCGTAAGCTCTTCTCTGATTACGCGGCCATCCTGGTGCCGCTGGGCCTGACCGCCTGGATTGCGTTCTCACTGTCGTTCGTCTTGGTGAACTTTTCGTATGCCTGGTCGGTGCTGTCGGACCCGCTCGGCTGGGGATGGAACCTGCTCGGCACGGTGGGCCTGAAATGGACGCCCTACATCCCAGGTCTCGTACCCTACCTGCAAGTGCCGGTGCTGTTGATCGGCCTGACCGCCGCGATCGCGCTGGCGCTGCGCACGGCCCGCCAACACGGCCAATCGCCCTGGGCCGCGGCGCCGGTGACGGTCTTCTGCACCGCGGCGACGCTGGGGCTGTTGGGCTTGTTCCTGGCCTGAGTTTCGAGAACGGGAAATCAGGGGAACAATGAAAACGATGAAACGCGCACGATCACGCATCAAGGAGGAGCTGTTCGCCCTGGGGGTCGTCCTGGTCGTGTTGGTGGCCTTCCCGGCCGGCCTCTTCGGCTACCAGGCATGGCGGGCGGCTTCGGCCGGCGTCAAGATCGTGGAGATCGTGGCCCGTGCGCCGGAGCAGGGCGGATTCAGCCCGGATCGGCTGAGCCTCCAGGTTGGCGAGCCGGTGCGGCTGCGGCTCAGCTCGCCAGACGTCGTGCATGGGCTTACCATCCCCGGCCTGGGCGTGAACGTAGACGAGATCTACCCCGGCAAGGTGGTTGAGGTGGACGTGACGCCGGATAAGCCGGGGCGTTATGCCTTTGCCTGCACGCGCTGGTGCAGCGTGAACCACTGGCGCATGCGCGGCGTGATCGAGGTCACGGGAGGTTCGTCGCTGGTGATGGCGACGACAGAGCCGCCTCTGTTCCAGCAGCTCGGCATTGACCTTGACGCCACGCCGCACGAGGCGCAAGCCACGCCCAGCGCCAAGCCGTCGACCGATGCGGGTGCGGCGTTAAACGCGAAGCTGCCGCAGGATTTGACCGACCCGGCCACACGCCGTACGCTTACGCCCGCGGGCGCGTTCGATGACCTGAGGACCGATCCTGCCAATGCCGCGCTGAGCGATGCCGATATTTGGAACCTGCTGGCGTGGGCATGGATGAAGGATGTTTCGCCTACCGCGCTGGCGCGTGCCGAGACCCTTTACGCTCGCGATTGCGCGGCCTGCCACGGCCCGGATGGCAAGGGGAAAGGCCCGGCCGGTCTCAATCTGCCCGGCATGCAGAAAATGGATCCCGCCATGCCGCCAGGGCCGGCCGACTTCACCGATCCCGCCCACATGCTGGCGGCCAGCGACGTTCTGCTCCAGGGTAAGCTGTTGCGCGGCGGCATGGGCACCGGCATGCCGGAGTTCGGATCGCTGTATACGGACGAAGAACAGTGGACGATGATTGCCTATCTCCGAACGTTCCTGTTCGCGAAATAATGCCCCAACTGATGACTAGTAAGGAGTTGTCTATGAGCCACGGCTCACCGCTGCGGATGAAAATGGCTCGCTGACGACAAATCATTTTCAAGGGAGGAATAGATGTCTACGAAGGCCAATCAAGTCCCACAGGGCCGTAAGGTCAAGACCCCGCCCCCAAAACGCAGCCGCCTGCCGCTCTATCTGGCCGGCGGCGCGTTGCTCGTCATTGTCATTGGTGTCGTGTTGCTGTCGAACATCGGGCGCGGCGTGTCTAGTACAAGCCGCCCGGCGCAGGTCAGCGACCAGCCGAAACTGGCTGTTGACCGCGAACAGATTGATTTCGGTAAGGTGCCGCTTGACGTGCCGGTCAAAGCTACCTTCAAGCTCAGCAACGTCGGCGACCAACCCTTGCAGATCGTGAGCCAGCCGGTCGTCGAAGTCAAACAGGGCTGCTGACCACCCAAGGCGGTCGTCGGTTCGACGACCATCCAGCCCGGGCAAAGCACAGAGCTCTCGATGCAATTCATGATGCACAAAGGCATGGAAGGTCTGCATGATTTTCGAGTTAAGCTGCAGACGAACGATCCAACCGATCCGATGAAGGAACTGGTCGTGTTGTCGAATTGGGGAAACTGATCAGGAACGCGGGTCAGGCTGGCAGCGGCTGCTCACGGAAACGCCAGATGGCCCAGGTGGCGGCGGCGTAGGCCAGCAGGGAGATGACGAAAAGCGCAGGGAAACCCGCGCCATCCACGATGAAGCCGCCGATGCCGGTCAGCAGAACGGTGATGCCGACCAGGGTGTTGGTGAAGCCGATGTAGAGCGAGCGCGCCGCCGGCGGCGACATGTCTAGCAGCAGCGGGCCAAGCGAAACACCTACGGCCGCATCACGAACGCCCACCAGGATGAAAATCAGCACAAAGAGCGTCTGCGCACCCAGGAGGCGGCTCAACGGCCAGACCGCAAGCACGATCATCAAGACAAGAACGCCCATCCCGGTGCCGAAGCGCAGGACCAGGCGATTGCCGCGCCGGGCCGAAAGCTGGCCCCAAACAACATAGGCCGCCAGGCTGGCCGCGATGTTGGCGGACAGGAAGATGCCAACCGCGCCCGCCGCCACCTGCAGCCGCTGCGCCGCAAAAATGGTGAAAAAAGGCGTCGCCATGCTGCCCGCAATCAAGGCCAGGCGCAGCCCCAGGAAATGGCGGAAGTTCGGGTCGGCCTGCAGCGCGGCGCGCGCGCGACCTAACTGGGTCAGCAGGCCGGCGCGGTCAACCAAAGCGGCGTTGGCCGGCTCGCGCACCGCGGCAAAGGCCGCCATCGCGACCGCGGCCAGCACGCTCGCCACGGCAAACATCAGCGCGAAGTTGTCGGGAAAACGGATGGGGCTGGCGTCGCTGAGCAGATTGCGCACCCAGACGCCCGCGCCAACGCCGAGCAGGCTGCCCAGCGACAAACGCCAGGAAAAGAACAGCCCGCGCTGGCCGGGCGGCACCACCTTCGCCACCACATCCATAAAGGAAAGACCGCCGAAGCCAGAGGCCAATTGATTGGCCATGAGCAGGCTGAAGAAGAGGAGCAGCTGCCAGCCTTTGTCCTTGACGGCATAGGCGGTCAGCGCCAGCAAGATCAGGCAAATCATGCGGATGACCGCCATAGCGCGGTAAATCGGCAGCGCTTTTGGCCTGCTCTGAAACCAACCCGACACCCACAGTTGCGGTAAATACCAACCCGCCTGGCTCAACGGGTAGACGAGGCCGAGCAGGATATGCGAATCGGTCAGGAAGCTGGCAAACGTCACCAGCACCAGGCTGGGATCGAGCAGGGTGTCTACACCGGCAAACAAAACGCCGTTGACCACGCCCAAGTTGAAATCACGCCGCCGCGCGGCCGCGGCGAGCGATTGAATAAGGCCCATACAATCTCTCCCATAAACTTCGCACGCGAAACCGGCCTGACTGGACAGCCGGGCCGGTTCTTCGAGCGCTCATCGTAGCACAGACGGCAAAAGTGGGCAAGAACCAATTGTAGACAGCGGGCATGTCTTGCGATATAATCAGCCTTCACGACGAAATTCAGACCAGGAGTCAAGCAGGCACCATTGAGTAATCTGATCCATCCATTATTACAAATCGAACAAACCATGCTACCCAATGGGCTGGCGGTGTGGTGTAAGGAACGCCCAGGCACCGGCTCGGTTGTCTTACGGCTGGTGGTGCGCGTAGGCGCACGCCACGAAGCCGACGGGCAAGACGGCATCGCCCATTTTCTCGAGCATCTGATCTTCGACGGCACCGCGCGCTGGCAAGAGAAGGAAATTCGCCAGGTGATCGAGCGCGTTGGCGGCAGCTTCAACGGCTATACCGGCCACGAAGGCACCATCTACGAGGTCGAAGTCCTGGCCGAACACCTCAACCTGGCGTTGGACTGGCTGGCGGAGATCGTCTTCCGCAGCAACCTGAGCGATGAACAGGTGCGCAAGGAAAAAGGGGTCATCTTCCAGGAACGCGGCGGCCGCATGGGCGCCTTTTTCAACTGGCTGGAAGACCTGGCTGACCGGCTGCACATTGACTACGATTTGTACAAGAGCCTCATGCGCCAGTTGTTCCCCGGCGCCGCCCTGGAGCGTGAAGTGACCGGCTACGAACGCACGCTGCAGCGCATCACCCGCGCCGAGCTGTTGGCCTTCTACCGGCGCTTCTATGTTCCGAACAACATGGTTTTGCTCATCGTCGGCGATGTCGAGGCGCCGACGGCCTTTGCCGAAACGGCCCGCTGGTTTGGCGAGTTCAAAGCCGGGCCAACGCCGCCGGCGCTGCCGCGGGCGCGATCCAGCCCGTCCCATTTTGTGGAGGTGCGCACGCAGTGGCCCGACTGGATTGATCGCGCGTACCTGTGGTATGGTGCGCGCACCGTGGGCCTCAATCACCCAGACCAGGCGTCCATCCTCATCCTCAGTTGGATCATCGGCGACCGTCTGCGCGAGGAGATGCGCGAGCGCCGCGGCCTGGTCTATTGGCTAGGCGCGGCCAACAACACCATGACCGATGTCGGCTACTTTAGCATCGAGACCGATGCCGACGGCGCGAATGTGACGGCCATCCTGGATTACATTGACCAGGTTCTGGGCGATGTCAAGAACGGCAAGCTGGAAGAGACCGATCTGGATTACGCCAAGCGCGCCATTCGTGGGCGCAATGTCCTGGCCATGGATAGCAATGATCGCCTGGCCGAAGTTTTCACCGGGCCAGCGCTGACCCTGCGCCCCGGCGAGTCGCTGCCCGATTTTTTTGCCGAGATCGAGGCCGTCACATTGCCTGATCTGCAGCGCGTAGCCACCACCTACTTCACGCCGGATAACAGCTACCTGGCGCTCTCGCGGCCGGCCTTCACCTTCCGCGACGCGGCGATCGCGGTCGGCGGCGGACTGCTGGCCTTGGCCCCCGTGGTCTATACACGTCTGCGGCGCAAGCAGGAAGCCAGAGGCTGAAGCCGTCTGGCTACGACTTAGAAACCCCTGCGGGGCTAAGCGGGAGGCCCGAAGGGGCTTGGCCCCGGCGGACTGACATCCATAGGTAAGCATTCAGAGGAATAGACAGGACGCAGATCAACGCTGGCTGCGCACGCAGATTTGGCGATTTTGCTGGGCAGCCAATGTAACTCCTGGGACAATTGTGGCAGCACGCGCGGGGTTGAGGGCTTTTTTGGTCCAATCTGCGTTTTTCTGCGTGCATCTGCGTTCTACTCTAGAACGTCATGATTTGTTTTATCAGCGTTCTTTGCGCCTTTGGGTGAACCATTTGGCTCCAGATTGCCCGCATAAGGAAGGAAAGCGATGACGACCCAGAAATCACATAAACTGCTCATGATCCCCGGCCCGATCGAGTTCGAGCCGGCCGTGCTTGCGGCCCTGGCGGAACCAACCCCCAGCCACGTCGCGCCGGATTTCATCGAGGTTTTTGGCCGGGTGCTGGACAACCTGCGCACCGTCTTTCAGGCGCCGGACGGTCAGCCGTTCGTCTTGGCTGGCTCTGGCACCCTGGCGATGGAAGCGGCCGTGGCCAATCTGCTCGAGGCGGGCGACCGCGTGCTGCAGATCAACACCGGCTACTTCAGCGACCGCATGGCCGCGATCTGCGAACGCTCCGGCGCGATCATCACGCAGGTGCGCGCGCCGGCGATTGGCGATGTCCCCGCGCTGGAAGAAATCCAGATGGCGCTGCAGCAGGATCACTACACGCTGATGACCATCACGCACGTGGACACCTCCACCGGGGTGTTGACCGACGTGCAGACGCTGGCGCAGATGGCCCGATCGGCCCACACGCTGAGCGTGGTAGATGGCGTCTGCTCTGTCGGCGGCGAAGCGCTGCCCATGGCGGAGTGGGACGTGGATGTGGCGCTGACCGCGTCGCAGAAGGCGCTGGGCGTGCCGCCGGGCCTGGCGATCGTCATGGCGCGGCCGCGCGCGCTGGCGCTTTTCCAGGGTCGCACGCAGCCGGTCGCCAGCTACTACGCCGATTGGAGCAACTGGCTGCCGATCATGCAGGCGTATCAGTCGCGCAAGCCTGCCTATTTCGGCACCCCTCCCGTCAACCTGGTGCTGGCGCTTGATGTCAGCCTGGCGCAGATCATTGCCGAGGGCATGGACGCACGGGTCGCGCGCCACATCCGCCTGAGCGAAGCGGTCAAGGCCGCCCTGACCGCCCTGGGGCTGGGGCAGGCGCCGGCGCGGCCGGCCGTGGCTGCGCACACCCTGAGCGCGCCCTATTTCCCCGAAGGTGTGGACGGCGCGGCCTTGCTCGCCAAAATCAACGCGGCCGGGGTTGTCCTGGCTGGCGGTCTGCACCCGGCCATACGTGCGCGTTACTTCCGCATCGGCCACATGGGCGCGGTCAGCGGCGCCGACATCCTCGCCGCCGTAAGCGCCATCGAACAAGGCTTGCGCGATGTCGGGTATCAGTTTGATGCCGGCAGCGGACTGGCGGCCGCGCAGCGGGTGATCGAAGGCTAAACCTGCTATCCGCTGTTTGTGCGATATCCAGCGTTTATTCAGACATGGACAGCAGCCCAGTCTCTGCGCAAAGGAGAGAATGATGCTCGCCAAAACGATTACAGTGACGTTGCCACAACCTATTTTCGAACGCGTGACAGAAGTCGCTGAGGTAAACCACATCTCGGTCGAACAGTTGCTGACCCAGACCATTGCTCTCACCATGCCCCCTTTGGAATCTGACTTACCGCCAAGTTGGCGTCGAGAACTAAGCCGGATGCAATCCTTGAGTGATGCGGCCTTATGGAGTCTGGCTGGCAGCACCATGGATGAGCAACAGCAAGCCGAATTGGAGACACTGGCGGAACTGCAAAAAGAACGCGCGCTGACCTCCGCGGAACAGGACGCGCTTGTGCGCCTCATGGAGGAGGCTGAGTACAGCATGTTACGTCGAGCCGAAGCCTTCCATTTACTCGCGCGTCGAGGATACTCAGTCTTCGCAGAGCCAACGTCGGAAAATTAGCCGAGATGCCTATCGTTGCCACTCTGCGATCCCAGGTTGCCCAACGCGACGGGAATCGTTGCGCGTATTGCCTTACCAGTGAAACTAACAGCGGTCTGAAACTGCACATTGATCACATTATCCCGGTATCCCACGGTGGACCGACGGCAGCAGACAATCTCTGCCAAGCGTGTGTCTCGTGCAATGTTCACAAACACGCGCGCCAAGTGGGAACCGATCCGCTTACTGGTTTCACAGTGCCGCTCTTCCATCCTCTGCAACAGCGATGGTCTGACCACTTTGTTTGGGACCAGACAGGCGCCTCTATCATGGGACTTACGCCCACCGGGCGCGCCACCATCGTGACGCTGCAGATGAACAACCCGGCGATCGTCAGGGCGCGTCGCCGCTGGGTAAGCGCTGGCTGGCATCCGCCGACGGGGACTTGATTCGATTTTGATCGCCCTGACCCGTCATGCCTGGTGGTATTAGTATGCGGCGGGTGACATCCTACTTGTCGAAGCAGAGATAGCGTCAGGTCTGTCTGCTGCACAGTGGCAGTATGAACGCCCTCACCAGGTTAGCCACTTGCGTGGGGTGATCTCGAAGAGCGCGCGATAGTCCGTGTCTTGGTTGAGGTACCAATCATATTTGGACTGAAAGGCGGCGTTGATCTCGTCCGGCCAGGGGGGCGGCACCAGCGCCGCCGTTCCTTCTGCAATGACCGGGCTGTTGCCATTCTCCAGCGCGACCGTCACGTTGGGATTCTGCCGCAGATTACGGCTCTTCACGCTGTCGGGCATCGTGCAGATGTAGAGGCGCTCCGCGTGGAAAACAAACCAGATCGGAACCAGGTGCGGGCGCCCATCTGCGCGTACGGTGGCCAGCCACAGATTGGCGTCTGATTGCAGGCGTTGGCGGGCTGTGTCACTGAGCATAGTGTCGTGTCTCCGTTGTGGTTAAGGTGTGCGGGGGAGTGTACGCTGCGCGACGCACGTTGTCAAACGACCGGTTGCGCGTCGCATCAGAAAATGTTGCTGTCAGTGAAAACTCATGATAGAATGATAGAAGTGTAAGTTGATTTGCGCCTGGTTTCGTTATTGTCGGGAGCGATAGGAGACCCCCGACCATGAGTAAATCAACAGGCTCCAGTTCCAAACCAATTCTCACTCCGGCTGAGAAGCAGGGCCTACGCGATTGGCTGGCCTCGCATGAGTTTCGCGCGAATCCATTTGACGTACGTGTGGCCGAACACGAAACGAAGCGCGAACCGTATCTTCATACCTATTTCATTTCTACGCCCTACTACGATGAGATTCGCGAAGCCCAGACTCTGATCGTCTACGCGGATCAGGGTTGTGGCAAGAGCGCGCACCGCATCATGGTTGCGCGCGACTGCCGACCCTATAATCCATCATCCACCACCCTTGGGGTTCAGTATACGTCGTTCGGTAACCTGGCAGAGCTAGTCAAAAACGGACGGCCTCTCACTGCGAGTGACCATACCTATCTAGTCTTGGGGGGCGCCGTTCACGCATTGATCGAGACGATTGCCAATGATGTGGAACTGACCGCCCATCTTTCCGTTGAGGGCCTACAGCGCCTGCGCTGGTTTTGGGACGTGTTTTGCCCAGATGCCAGGGATATCATTTGGTTTACCGAGCAATTGCGTGCGGCAACGGGTATGCCATTGATGTACGATTGGCGAGCATTTGATCAAGCCTACGCGAGCCGACAGTTGACCAATCTGTTTGCGGGCCAATCTCCGCAGTGGAAGCCGGCGGGTCGTTTTTGGATCGCGCTGGCGGATGCGCCACCGACGCCCATTGCGGAAAACCTCCATTCTCCGCTCTTTCTGTGGCAGTCATTCATGCGCCTGGTGCGTCAGGTTGGCTTGACCGATGTCTGTGTCCTCATTGATGAGGTTGATGAACGTCCGCCCCTCGCCGGTAACCCTGATTTCATAGCCGATTTTCTCGCTCCGTTGCTTGCCGACCTAGACATCATGGAAGCTGACGACACGGCATTCAAACTCTTTCTACCAATCGAATTACAGAACGAACTGCAACGCCAACGCGGCGTGCGCATGGACCGCTTGCCCACCCGTAGCATTGTCTGGAATCATGAATCGCTGGCCGATCTTCTGCGCCAACGCCTTGTCGTGTTTAGTGACGCGAAAGTATCCGATTTCGAAGAACTATGTGAACCTGATTGCGCTGCGGTACTGCACTCTAATCTGATCAAAACCGCGATGGGCGTGCCGCGCAAACTACTCGAACTGGGCGACAGCCTCATTGTCAGACATGCACGTCTCCACGCTTCGCAGCCCTTGTTGACCTGGCAGGAATGGGAGACTGTGCGCAGTGAGTCTCAGTCAAGTCCACGAGCAGCGGGCATGGCTGGCGTATCCCCCCTACGTTTCGACAAAGCAAGCGGCCGGATTCGTATCGGCGCGCGTGAAATCGTGCTAACGGGCCGACTGTTGGAACTATTCTGTGTGCTCTGGGACAACGCAAACGAAGTTGTTGAGAACGAAGAACTGATTGATATTTTTGATAGTGATGCTGCCTTGCGCCGCGCGCTGAGCCGCCTGCGCGACGAGATCGAACCGCCTGAAGCTGAGACGCCAATCTACTTAGTTACCCTGCGGGGACGCGGCGTGCAGCTAAACAACGTAGCCAAGCGCTGACCCAATGGGCTGCACAGATTTGTTAAGTAGATGTCAGGTTGGCGTCAAAGGGATAGACTAGAATGGCTCTGGGTCAGAGGAACTTCAGGCGCGGCCCAACAAACCTGAGATGATGACCATAGTTTTATTTTTGCACCGGGTGATTCTAGCCAAACGATGCCCCAAAATGAGAAGACAGGATTGTCTCCATGCTTCTGCCATTGCCGCTTGAACAATCCGGGAAGTTGTGTGCACCAGCCAATCGTACTGAGGAGCGAATCAAGCGCTGGCTAGAAGTCGTAGGTTGGCAGTTCAACCCATTCGCGAAATATGGTACCTGGAATGAACCACTTACCCAAGCCGAAGACGAGAACGCTGACTCGAGCCGCTGGTATTCTGGAAAATGCCCGGTCATACCGAGCTCCTGGCGTTCCCCCGCTGATTCAAAGAATCTCGAAGACGACGATCTGGACTATTTTGATGATTTGTCAGCCAACACCCACGCCCTGGTGTGGGGGCACATGGGAGCAGGCAAGTCAGCGACAAAATTGATACTGAAGGCGGCGACCGCGGGTCAAGGTACCGTGGTAACAGAATATCGAGGTAGCTTGATTGTTAAGAGCCGACCGGATCAGTATGTAGACAGAATGATAGGATTGATTATGAGAGCGGCTTTGCCTTTAATGGATGAAATGAATCTGCCTCCGGCTGTTCTCTTGGCAACGCATAGTGACCCAATCGCATCTTTGATTACCCTGGTGAGTGGGATCGCAGCGTTTACACACCGACCCGTCTTCATTCTTATTGACAATTTAGACGTCAGCCTTGATGATCAAGCTGATATGGTGGAAACAGCATACCAACGAATCAAACCTTTCTTGACGCCAGGCTTACTGGACATACCGGGGCTATTCCTGAAGATATTTCTACCCGAGGACGCGCAATGCAGAATCATCGGGGCCTTGCCTGACCTAAAACGCCGATTTGATACCGATAGACTCAAATCATTCAGCTTGTCTTGGACAGCGAATGCCTTGTTGGAGATGCTGCATACGCGGCTTAATCTCGTAACAAGTACTGTCTCTTTAGATGAAATCAGTAGTAATGAAGAGGGAATGCCGTTTGCGCTAGAAGAGGCTTTGGTTGAGCGAGCCCTTCAGCAATCAGGCCCGCCACGCGCCTTATTGCGCCTGGTTCAGCATATGATCGCCGCACGCGTCAGGCATGACAGATTTGAAACGGAATATCGGCTCACGTTGCGCGATCTAGACGACGCCTGTGCTGAGATTGGCGCAAGCGTCAATTACCCAACCAAACAGGGTCGAAACTCAGGTTAACGACGTCAATGCCCAATTGCGGGATATTGGCGTTTTTTATTGTTATCTGGTCAACGTAGGAGTTCAAAAGGAACTCAGACCACAACTGTGAATTTCGAAGGGGGAGATTATGACACAAGCAAGAGGCGTTGCGCCTGCCCAGGTGCAACTTCAGCCCTCCCATAGTCACACTGCTGGCGTCGCCTACGTCCCTCCTCCTGCCTACGAGACCGACAAGTTTGTCGCGAGAGTGGAGCTTCTGCAAGACTTTCGGCAAATACTTGAGACGATCGAACAAGGGGAGCCTCAGCGTCATATCATCATGCTTTGGGGGGTCAGCGGCCTAGGCAAAACCTGGATCATCCGTCACCTGGCGCATGAACTTGGACACGACATACCGCGCGGCAAACGGAAAGGTAGCTGCGCCGTAGTTTTCGACTTTGCTAACGATCAGAGCCAGCAATGTAGGACGGCTGAGGAACTGCTTTGGGCCTTTGCGAAGCGCGTGCAGGAAATTGCTGAAGGTATGCAGGATCAACTCGTTGATAATGAGAGGCTGGAAGTAACCCGCATCAACGAAGCCATTGCCACCAGCCGTTCGCCTGAAACCTTAGCCAGCGAGACCGTGCGTTTGCTCCAACGATTGAGCGACAGTTTCGTTCCTATCTGCCTCTTTGATTCACTTGACATTCTGGAAGACACTCATTTCGATTGGTTTGCCTGGTTTGAAGAATATCTCTGGGTTCCTATTGGACGCGACCCAAGAATGTTGCTCGTGTTTGCGGCGCGCAAAGAAATGAAACGCTTTCAACAGTTCGAAGTACGACGACGGCTCAAGCGCTGGGAGGTGATTCCATTCAAAGCGGATGAAGTGGCTGCGCAACTCCAGCAGGAGCGCAGAGTTAGGGATGCGATTCTCGTGGGTAACATTCTCTACCCATACTCTTTTGGTCATCCTTATGCCACCTGGCGTCTGGGTGAAGGACTGGCATCCTTGACTCCTTCCACACAGGTAATTGATGAACATGCGGCGCGACAATACGAGAAGGATTTCGCTGATCTCCTGAGAACCGTCATCGAATGGTGGCTCAATCATGTCAACATGGAGGTGCGCCGACGCTTGCTTGCAGTGGCCACCTTGCGCCATTTCCATATCCGCGCCATTCAATTGTTCTTGGCAGAAACCGAGAGTAACGAGTCTCTCAAGCTGAAACCAGATTCTTACTTTCAAGACATCATCAGGTCCATGTTAAGCACTGATCTTACGTATTGGAGCCAATCTCAGCACGGCTACGTGATTGACCAGACTGTGCGCAAAATCATCAACCGTTGGCTTTTTCTGACAGATGCAGCGGAACATACGCACCGGCATGAGATCGCCAAACAGCTTTACGTCAGCTGGATAGCTGAGAATCCACTCTATGCTGCCCATAACATCATCGAGGCGATCTATCACGATGCAATGCGCACCCGTGGTCAATGCGGCGGCAATCTGCGCGAAGAGATCGAATTGACCGTCGCTCAGTATCTTGATCCACAGAGCACTTGCCTTGATTTGGAAGGCGCTCTGACCCTGGCCGAAGAACTCAAACGCGACGATGAATTGCAAGAGGTCATCGGTGATATCCATCAGGATTTGCTCAAGCGCGTTGATTCCCTAATCTCTGAGATTAGCCAACATAACACCAACGGAGTAGCTGCAGCTTGACACGGAGGTGACTCATGACCAATTCTACGCATTACGCCTTACGCACGCCGACCATTATCGGACGAGATGCAGAAGTGCGCGTTGTTCAGGATGCACTCGCAAACTGGGGACAGACGCATGTCCTCTACTTCTATGGGCCGGGCGGTATCGGCAAGACTCGCCTGCTTGAGCGAATTGGCGAAATTGCGGAACAATTCGACACTCACGAGCACCCCATTCGTTGGAGCAAAATCATTGATCTCTATTTGTCGGTCACCCACAGCAATAGTGGCATCGAGAAGGCGATCTATACCGCAGTTGATCCAGATCAGGACTATTTCGCCCATTACTGGAATCTACGCACGAGCTTCGAACATCTGCGCCATGAACACATTGATGCACAGCGCCTCGAAATGCTGCGCGTTCAACTCACAGCCGAGTTTGTCAAGGCCTTCAATGCACTGACTGAGAAGGTGCGCGTTGTACTCACCTTTGACACGGTCGAGTTGGTTCAATACGAAAACGATATCATCCAAATGATCTGCCAGGTGCCAGCCGAAGCGATTGCGGTAAAGGCTTGGCTGCTCGAAACCCTGCCGCAGCTCAATAACACCGTGATTGTTTTTGCTGGCCGCCCCAAGAACAACAGACTGGATGCTGACCTTGGCGCAGCATTTGCCGATAAGCGGCGCCGACGCTACGCAGCCTATGAACTCGCTGGTTTCAACGAAGCAGAGACGGCGCGCTACTTCCAAGAGATCATAGCGCTGGCAAAACGCGAAGATCGAACACACCAAACGATCGAGATCGAGCCGGCCAAGTTGTATGCCTACACCGACGGGCGTCCTATTCGCCTGGCCCTCTTGATTGACCTGGCCGTTTACAGTGGTGCAGACATTGGCGATCTGTTTAGTGTTGAATTGCCGGATCATCCCACCGGCAAGGGTTGGCAGGACATTGCTCCGCGTGTTATTGCTCGCATCCAGAAACTGGAGACGGGCTACCCGATGTATGACACCTTGCGCTACATGGCGCTTACGCGGCAAGGTCTCGACGCTGAACTGCTGCACGCGCTCGAGCCAGGCTGGTCATTGGACCAATGCCAACAACGCCTCAACGGGATGAGACACTTCACTTTTGTGAAGTCGCGACCGGACTGGCCGCGTATCTATCTGCATGACGAAATGTATGATCTACTCGACGATCCCAAAATGGGGTTTATGCCAATTGCTGATCGTGTCAGCAAATGGCAGCAGATCGCCCATTTCTATCAGGACCAGTTGAGAGGTACGGTAGATGAGGAAGCGCAGCAAAACCTCAAGATAGATGTGTTGCACTACAGATTACGCGCAGATCCTCGGCGCGGCTTCGAAGTTTACTTTTCGCGTTGGGACGAAGAGGCGATCAAGGCCGCACTGGTCGGCTTCGACATGCGCCTGCGCGATGAGTTCTTGCGCTTTTTTCAGCAACCAGACGCCACCCGGCGCGCGGAGCATGATGGGCTAAGCCAATCAATGGTAGATCGTGACAGCGCCGTTCGCTGGATCAAACGCCACATCATTCGCGGCGACAATCAAAAAGCGGCGCAGATTGCAGAGGCTATTTTGCAGTTTGCGCCCACTACAATCCGCGTGAGTTCCACATTCGCGCAGTCAGCGTCTCCACTCGAACCCGCACTGGCTGCCAAGGCGAGAACGATATTCGCCACCGGCGACGTCTATTTTTGGGCACACCTAATTACTTATTACGCGGAGGCTTTGATTTATAGCGGCAATGAGTCTCTAGGTCAACAAGAGCTAAGTAACGCTATCACGTTGCTGACGGCGAAAGCGCCGGCGGATGAGCACCAGACTTGGTGGCGCCAACGCATTTTGGGGCGGGCGTACAATGATCGAGCCTATGCCCATTGGGTAAGCGGGCGTTACAACACAGCCCTGGCTGATTACCGCCATGCCGTGCGCTACCTTCGGCAGGCTGATCTGAAAGATGAATTGGCTGACACGATCAACAATGAAGCCTATCTGTACGCCGTGATGGGACGCCAATACAACGCCGACTCGTTGATCGAAGATGCTCTGAACCTACGCCGTGAGTTGAATCTACGCTTTCCTCTCGCCATGAGTCTGACAACCCAGGCCGCTATCCACGCCCTTTTGGGACGGCCAGACGAAGCCATTCACCCGGCCGAGGAAGCTCGCAGGATCGCGAATGAATTGGGGAACCCGCGGGCCAAGGGGCTTGTCATGCTGACTCTCGGTCAAGCCTATCGAATGCAAGGTGATCGCGCCAAGCGCGGATCATATGACATCAAGAGCGCGAATGAGTTATTCGCCAAAGCTGAGGGGGCGCTCGAAGAGGCGCGCAAGATATTTGTGACCGTCAATCCGCGTGACGATCAAGTCGAGGAGCCGCTGCGTTGCTGGCAGGCGCTGAATGAACTGGCTGACACCTATACTGACTGGGCTTTCGCTCTTGAGAGCATCGCCAAGTCACAAGATGAAGCGCAGGCGAAACGCATACGGGCAATTGAGTTTCAGCGACAGGCCGCAGACATTGCTGTCAGGTTCAAACTGGAGCGGCAGGCGCTCGACACGTACGATGACCTGGCCCAAACCTACGCCGACAGTGGAGACCTGTCTACGGCGCAAAATTGGCTAGCGCGCGTTGAAAGCACGATCCCACCGGAGTATAGATTGCAGCCTGGTGGTTTTCGAGATATTGTCGAGCCTATTGATGAATACTGGTTGGCCTTGGGCAAGTTGCATCTCCAAAAAGCCATTTGGACAGCCAAACAGCTGGGGACGCCGGTGACGGGATCAGAAAAGGATCGCTTGCTTGAGAACATGATGACCGATTTTGTGTTCTCGGTCGCCTATTTTGAGAAATTCTCAGATGTCGCTCCACGCCTCCGTGAGACCCTAGCGGCTGTCCATCGTCGTATCCGGTCATTGAAAGGCGAGCGACTTGACCAAATGCGTGACGTGGTGAAGGTGGTTTGCAGCAAGCACGGCGTCAAGCCGGATCGTCTCTTACTTGTCATTGATGACGTGGCTGGTTTGCGCGAGGGGGAAGGTGCCCATGGGTAGCATGTCCGAACGGGAGCCGGTTTCTGCTCTCCTCGCCTTGAGGCTGACAATCGAGCTGTTCGATTCCGGCGCCAAAACGCCGTTACCACAGGTTGAGTTGGATGAAACGACGCCCACGCCGCGGCTCGATCTGTCGCACCCAGCGTTCGATTCCAACTGCGGCGCTTGCGGGAGCGACTCGGATGTCATCGTCGTCCCCGACATGGGAGACCCAGCCACGTGATTCATACGCTTTCGGCGCCTGTGCTCTATGCCTTGGAGTTGACTCCGGCCTGCAATAATCGCTGTGCGGGGTGTTACAACGTCTTTATTGACGATAAGAATACCCGTCGGGGTCAACTCCGCCACCGACCGCTAAGCGCGGCGCAGTGGGCGCTGGTGCTTGACAAAATCGCGCCCCACGCGAGCCGCTTCAAGCTGACCGGCGGGGAAGCCACGCTGCACCCAGACTTTGCGGCGATCGTGCGGGAGGTGGCTGAGCGGGACATTGAGTTCTCGCTCTTCACCAACGCACGGTGGACGCAGCCGGAAGTTCTACTCGATTTCTTGGCGTTGACGCCGCAGTTGACCGGCCTTGTAATCTCGCTGCATGGTCACAATGCGGCGACGCATGAGTTGTTCAGTGGCGTGGCCGGCTCCTTTGCTGAAACCGTCGCCAATATCCGCTTGGCTGTCAGCCGCGGCATCCCTGTTACCACCAGCACGGTGTTGACACAGGCCAATCAGGACGCGCTTGAAGCGATTGTGAATTTGGCGCTGACACTTGGCGCCCGCCATGTAATCTTCAACCGCTATCTCGGCGCGCCCCTGCCCGGCGTCAAGATGTCGAAGGTCGAACTGATCCGCGCCGTCAATGCCATAGACCGCCTGAAAGCCGCCGGGCGGCCAGTGCAGTTTGGCGTTTGCGTGCCGCAGTGCCTGACGCCAAACTCATCGAGCGGTTGCCTGGCTGGCGTGGCGTATGCCACAATTGACCCGTGGGGTAATCTGCGGCCGTGTAATCATTCCTACCTTTTGGCCGGCAATCTACTAGGGCAGTCATTAGTCGAAGTCTGGCAATCACATGCCATGCAGGTCTTTCGCGAGGCCGTACCTGATCAATGCCACGCCTGTGGCGTCTTCGGCGCCTGTCACGGCGGCTGTCGAGCTGTGGCCATGGAACTGGGCCTGGCAAAGGATCCACTCGTGGGCGCCGCCATTCCGCTGCACGCGGCGCCGCACATGCCAGCCACGCTGAAATTGCATCCCGATATGAAGCCCGAACCGCGCTACCGCTTGCGCGTGGAGGAGTTTGGATTCGTGCTGTTGCGCGGCAATGCCGTAGTATCGGTGCGTCCCGATGCGCAACCACTGCTCGATGCCTTCAACGGCAGCACCACCTTAGGTCAACTGGCACACGACTTCGGCCAGTCGGCGCTTAGCCTGGTTGGAGCGTTGTATCAGAAGGGGCTATTGGCGCTGCCTCTATGAGGCGTGTTCGGTCTGTATTCTCGCCTTCTGTGGCTCTCACCCCCACGTCCCTTCTGTCACGGTCACTTCCCATGCGGCCAGGCGGGCGCGCACGCGGGGCAGCGCCTCTTCCTTGACCACCAGCCAGCTGCCATCGGCCCCCGGCAGCGGCCTGAGCGCGCCGCGCAGGCTGCGGTCGGCCAGCAGGTTCGTTGCAGTTTCGGCCACGCTGACTCGCAGCAGAATCACCTGGCCGATTTGCGCCGTCTCCGGCGGCCGCGCCCACCGTTCGATGCGCTGGATGAGGTCGGCGGGCAAGGGGGAACGTACCAGTTTTTGCAGTTGCACCAGGTAGGGCGCCGCCGACGAGTTCTTGTCGGCCAGCGCTCGCACCTTTTCCGGCGTGATCGTCCAGACCGTGCCCGGCGGCGCGTTGGCGTCTGCGGCCGGCGCGGCCACCTTCTGCAGCACCGGCAGCCACAACGGGTCGGGCAGCGCTGCCACCGACCGCACTTCGCCCTCCGCGGTCACACGCCATCCGCCAGTCGGCGCCTCGGCATCCATCTGCATGGCTAATTCCCCGCGGTTGACCAACGTCTGCCAAAGCTGCGCTGGACGATGCGCTTCGTCCGTCGTCAGCTCAACCACGGTTGGCGCCAGGCGCTCGCCAAAGAAAGGCGCCAACGCCCGGTCGGCCAGCAGCTCATCGAGCAGGGCCTCGCTTGCGGCCTGCAGCAGCGGCGCGGAACGCCGCAAGGTGATGCGCGCGTGCCGGCCGGCCCATTCTTCCATCTCTCGCTGCACATTGCCAGGCAGCGCGCTGCGACTCCACCTCTGCAGCGTTTCAATGACCTGATCGAGTGAGTAGCCAGCCTGCGCGGCGCGGTAGAGACTCTCTTTGGTCAACTTGAACTCCGGCGCTTCGGCCAGCCGGGTCAGGTTGGCAAAATCGCTTAATTGACATAACATGTCGAGAGCCAGGGGCGGCAAGGCAATAATCTGGAAGGTCGGCTGCACCACAATCAAACCTGGCTCCGGACGCGTCGGCGCCTGATCGGCCAGCAGCGCGGCCAGGCCCTCAGGCAGCAGGCGGAAGGCCACCAGGTCGCCGCTGCTGTCGAGAGCAACATCGCACGCGGCCAGCCAGTGCAGCGCGCCGCGAATGAAGTCGGCGATCAACGGCTGTTCGTGGATGTTCCACCCCGCGCCCATTGCCTGCTGCGCCCGCGTCCGCAGCAGTTCCGGCGCCAGGCGGCGGACGCTTTGTGAAAACGAATCGAAGCTGATCCAGGCGTTCTGCGGTAAGGTCTGTAAAAATCGCAGCAGCTCGGTCTGCACCTTCTGCGCCGCCAGGCTCTGCGCGCCTGCTTCAATTATCGAACCATCTGGGCCTGGCGGCTGGGCCTGGAAACGGACAGCCAGAGCCGCTTGGAGCAAGGCTGGCTGTGATAGCTTGAAAACGGCGGGCGCGGGGTGACTGTTGAGAAGGTCAGGGCCGTCGTCCAAGATGCCCAGGTGCGCTGCCACGGTGACGTAGAACTCGGTCAGCTCGACAATTTCCTGGTCATTCCATGCCTGGCCGCCCATGACCAGCGCACGGCCGGCTTTGCGCACGTCCACACGGCGCAAGCTGCCCTGGACTGTTCTGCGGATCGGCTGGCGACTGACCTGTTCCCACAAGGCAAAGAAACGCAGGCAGGAGAACTCGGCGCGAGCAAGCCGGCGGCCGCTGATGGCGCTGTCTTCGATCAATTTCAGGTCCAAATCGGGGCGCGGCAGGGCGCGTTGAACCTCCGCAGGCACGCACAACATGCGCCCGGGGCTGAAATCGAGCGGCTGCGGACTGAAGTATGACGGTTCGATGGTAAAGACCAGGCCGGCCGCCAACAAACGGGCGTAGATATCGCCAAAGCGCCGCGAGTTGGCTCGCGTCAGAGACGGGAGATAACGAAACTGGTCGGACAGCGCAGGCGGTGTATCCGGCTCGGCCAGCTCCAATCCCACCAGCTCGATCTGCAGACCGGCCGCCCAGTCGCTGCCGCGCAGCAAGAGCCGATCCATGAACGCTTTTTCGGCCGCGGGCAGGGCACGATAGGCCTCCTGGATGGCCGCTGCATCTGCCAACTGCTGCGCCAGGGCCAGCAAGGCCGCCCCTGTCACCTGGCGCGTGTGACGGACAGCCGCCAAAACATCAGGGTTGACTAACGACAAGAGGTCAAGTAAGGTGGTGCTCATCTGGGGCGATCTTTCGCTTTGTCGCCCGGCAGCATCTGGCCGCCAGGCAATTGATCCACGACCGTGGGGGTGTGGCCTTGCATCACCAGGCTGTCGCGCACCGCGTAGAAGGCGTCATCGGGCACAACGGCCAGCTGCGCGGTCAGCGGCCGCAGCGCCGCGGCGATGCCGCCAGCCTGAATTTCACGCAGCGCAAAGTCGTCAGCCAGATCAAGGCGCGCGACATCGGTGAAGATGCGAATGCGGCCGTAGGAACGAAGCCACTGCTGGATCATCTGCAGCGGGCGCTTGGCCGCGGCCGATTCTTCAATCGCCACTTGCAGAGGAGCCAAAAGATCATCCGGCGCATAGCCGGCGTCCAGGCTGGCAGCCAGCAGAGCCGGGCGCACGTAGAAGGACAGGCGCGATGGTTCTGGGCGTTGGCGCGCAGGCTCCAGGGAAGCTAGTTGGAACAAGGCGTTCCAGACGGCTTGATCGGTGTGATCCGCATCAACGGTAATCGCGCCATCGGGGCTGACCCGCAGCGCTGGCGACGAGGGCGGTTGGGCCAGCAGCGCGCTGGGCTCAACGGCCTCACTGCCCAGCAGCCAGGCGCCCAGCGGGGTCAGACTGAAGCACTCGTCGCGCCAGGCCAACCCACCCAGCCAGGTCAGCGGGCCGCGCAGCCATTGCTCGACAAAAGCGCCCAGGGCTGCCAGCCATTCTTCCTCGTGGTGATAGCGCAGCAGCTTGAATTTGCCAGGCCAGGTGAAACCCCAGACCTGTGCCTCGGTGTAGTTCGGCAGCAGACCTGGGTTGAGTTGATACTCCGCGCGCGTTACATCCAGGCTGCGATACCACTGGCCTGGCGTCAGGCGTTTCAGCAGGCGCAGCAGATGGCCGCGCGCCGGCCGACAGCCGCTGTCTAGGACCGCGGGATCCGCCTGCCGCCCAAAGGCCGGCCGATAGACCACATCTACCGCTTGCTGCTGGCTCAGCAGGCGCCATTCGCTCCAAGAGGAGAGCGAAAGCCAGGCTGCATAGAGACGGCTGAGACGGGCCGTAGGCGCCTGGCTGGCGAACTCCAGCAGGCGCTCCTTGTCCACCGCGCTATACGCGCTCGTTGTCGTCAGGCGCAGATTTTCCATTAAGGCCAGCGCCAACTCCCAGATCGCTGGGGGTATTTCGTCATAGGCGCTGAGCAGCTCGGCCGGCAAATCGGGGGTGAGGCGAGCCAGGGCGAACTCCTTGCCTTGGGCCAGCGACGCATCGCGCCATTGGGAAGCAATCGCCAGGCGCGTTGGGTGCGTCATGGCATAGGCGGTGAGGATGATGACCAGCGCGTCCAGCGTCAAGGGGGCCAGCTGGTCGCTACGTGCAGGCGGCGTCTGCGGCGGCACGGGCGGCGGCAGCGTGGCCGGCGCCAGGTTGATGATCGCCGGCGAGATCGAGATGGTTACGCTGTAGCGCCCAAACGCGAGGCCGTAACCCCTCAATTGTTCCAGCTGCCGCCACAATTCGGAAGGGGTGCGCGTGAGGCCCCATGTCGTCAACAAACGTGCACTGCTGCTTTGCTCGATCTTGTCATACCAGGCGAGAAGGTCAAGCGCCTGACGCAGCTCCAGAGACAACCGCTGGATCACCGCGCGGTTCGCCGTGGGGTTCTTGAGATCCGCGGCCAGAGTGTCAACAACCGCCTGTTTGGGGCTGATCGGCAGCTTGACCCCGCGCCGTTTGGCTATCTCGCGCAGTTCAGCCACGGTGTACTGGTCGAGTTCTAGTTTGATCGGGTCAGGTTTCTGTTGAGTGCCCACGCTGCGAATCCTATCTTGCTGATGCAGTGGGTGCTCCCTTGTGTTGGTTGGGAAACACCCGCGGCAGAGGCGCGGCTGAGTCAGGCCGCAATCGTTGTCAAGGCGATGCCGTGCGGATGAAGACGTTGCTGCAACTGAGTCACGTCGTTAGCACCGGCGCGTTCGATCTCCTGGCGTCTCAATTCGATCTCCCAGGTGCGGCCGACGTCAACCACGCGGCCCAGGCGCGCCGCGCGGTAGATCAGCTCGCTGACTGCAGGATGATTTTCGATACTGAGAATGCCGGGCGCGCGGCGCACGACCCGAACGCTGACATCATGGCCCGGCGCCGGATCTGATTTCTTCTCCAGCCGCGGCAGCAGTTCTTGTCCCAGCGGCGTCACGCGTACGGCCACCGGCCCACTTTCCTGCGCCGCGACCTCGATGAGTCCCAGCCACAAGAGCGAGCCAAACAGGGAGCCGTTGACACTTTGCGTCATCTCCTCCAGGGACGCTTTCGACCAGTAATAGCCAGCGATCTGGCGCCTGAACGCCTCCTGGTTATCAAACAAGAGTTGATATAGCCAGCTCAGGCGCACCCAGGTCGCGGGCGGGCGCTGAAGCAGGGTGTCCACAATGGGTGTCAGGGGCATCTGGCCGTAGGGGGTAGACGCGTTGGCGGCCTGCAAGAGATCAAAATGCCGCATCTTCCAGGGGCGCTGGAAAAAGGCCAAGAGCGGGCGGAGCCTGACAAATCCAGCAAAGGGGTATTGATCCTGCACGAGCTGACGCGCGGTCGCCAGTTGTTGAAGCCATGGGCGACGGTTCGCATCTGAACCCGACTCTGGCACCAGGTACCAGGGGCTGACGACTCTTTGATAGCCGAGGTAGCTGCCAGACAGACGAGCAGCTTGATCTTGGTCGGGAAGAAGGGTTAGCAGATAGGCGAGCAAATCGCTGTGGATCGCGAGGTCATCGTGACGAATCCACGGCGTCTCCTCAACAAACAACGCTCGCGCCTCGGAGGCCGCGCGGGCATCGAAGATTGCCCGAAGATGCGCCGCCATCTCATCCGCGATGCACCACCCTTGACCGTCGGGCGCCGCGAATGCCAGCCCATGGACAAGCAGTTTGGTCAGGGATTCAGTCTCCTGTGCGGCGACCTCATCCACGGTATGCCCCCGGCTGTCCAGGATACGACGCAGCAGGTTGCGGCCGTCAAACGACAGCTCCAGAAACTGGCTGGTCAAAAGCTCGCGATCGCACATAGCCTGCAGTAACGCGGCGATCCGTTCACCAGGGTTGCGATCAACCGGGATGTTCAGACCCCAGCGCGTCTCCAGATCGGTCCAATTCAACCGGCGCTGCAGCATCAGCGTAAACAGTTGGCTGCGGTTCTGATGGGCCAGCGGCGGTTGCAGCGGCGCGCCTGCCTGGTACCAGTCGAACAGCGTGTCGCTCAAGCCAAGCACCTCAGAACCGCTGCCCGTTCTCGCCAGCAGCAACAATCCCAGATCGAGCGGCCAGGCCAGGCTGTTCTTGAGCAGGCTCACATCGTTAGAATTCCACTGCGACCAATCTTTCAGATAGAACTGCTGCAGGCGCTTGATGTCTGACAGGTTGTACCAAACCGAGGGCTGCGTCTGACGGCATAGATTGAGCAGCAGGTTGACGGAACGCGGATCGCTCTGCTGCCAGACCCAGAGGAGCTGGGCAATTTGCTCGCGCGGCGCTTGCGCCAGGAAGGGCGCCAGGCGCGACGTGGGCGCGATTCTGCGAACTTCTGTCGCCGCCAATCCCGACCAGAAGGACATCAGATGCCAGGTTTGCTGAATCGGGACGGCTGCGCCCGGCCTGGATACGGCTGGCTGGCTGATCCACGGCTGAGGCGCCTGCTGCAGGCTGCGCAAGAAACTCAGCCAGCTAGAAAACCGAGGGGCAGTCGGGTCCGAACGTACTGTCTCTGACGTCAATGGAAGCGGGTTTTGCGTCACCAGGGCAATGGCCGCATCCCGGTAGGTTGACGTGATGGTATAGGCGCTGTTACCCGACTTTCCCTGGGACGCGGACAGAATACCGCTGGCAACCAGGTTGTCGAGCACGCGACGGGTCACGCCAGGGTCCATGTCAGCATAGCGCGGCGCCGTCTGGCGCGAGACGCGCGATCCCATTTGGTGTGCGGCCACCAGCAGGGACAGGAGGGTGCGCTCATCCTGATTCAGTTGCAGCAGACGTTGCATTGGTTCAGTCACACGGATTCCCCATCGTCAGTATCGCAATCATCAGCCTTCCACGTTAGCGGCCTATTCTACATTCCAGGCCAGGTTGTGTCAATCATTGGCCGCAGCTCATTCTCGCCCAGCGTAACCTGCGCGGCGTCATGGCGGTTGGCGCCTGGCGCGAGTATGATAGCAGCACAAGCCCGTCATCGCGGCCCGTCGCGGTCATGAGCGGTGCCGCCCGGGTTCATGAACGGGAAGAGGTCGAAGATAAGCAAGCAACCGCAGAGGAGAAAGAAGTTTACCATGCCACAAACACCACACATCGAACGCCATTTTACGTCGAGCGAAAGCGTGCGCGACATCGTCATCGGCATGTCCGATGGCTTGACCGTGCCTTTTGCCCTGGCGGCCGGCTTATCCGGCGCCGTTGATTCGGCGGCTATCATCGTCACGGCCGGCCTGGCGGAAATTGCCGCCGGCTCCATTGCGATGGGGCTTGGCGGCTTTCTGGCCGCGCGCAGCGACGCTGAACACTATGCCAGCGAAAAAAGGCGCGAAGAGCGTGAGATTATCGAGAAGACTGACGCCGAAGTGGCCGAGGTCACCGGGATTTTCCGCAGCTACGGCCTGAACGAGCAGCAGGCCGCGCCAGTCGTGGAAGCGCTGCGCGCCAATCCCCGGTCGTGGGTGGATTTCATGATGCGCTTCGAGCTGGGCCTGGAGGAGCCAGATCCCAAGCGTGCGCTGCGCAGCGCCTTGACCATTGCGCTGGCCTACATCGCCGGCGGCATCGTGCCCCTACTGCCGTACATTCTTCTCGGTTCGGCGCAGCGCGCCCTGCCGGTCTCGGTCGTATTTACTCTGCTGGCGCTGCTGATCTTTGGTTACGTCAAAGGCACCTTCACCGGCGCCAAACCGATCCAGAGCGCCATCCAAACCATGCTGATTGGCGGGGTGGCGGCCGCGGCCGCGTTCCTCATCGCCCGCGCGATCGGCTGAGCGACGCGCTGTCTCTGACAAATTGCCGGGCGCTTCCTGGGTTCGTTCGTCACGCAGCCGCGCTGTGTTAGGCCAGCGGATCTCAGCCCGAATCCTCTGGCGGACGAATCTGATCAAGCAAACGGTCGGCCAACGCAAGCATAAAGGATTGCAGATCTACCAGGGCCAACGGAGGCGTAGTAACCGGTAGGCGAGACAGTCTGCGCACCTCGAGTAACGCCCCTGCATGGAACGCAGCCAGAGATGTCCCTTCGGTGAGGAAGAAACGCTGGCCGGCCTCAGTGGAGAAGAAACCATTCAGAAAAGCAACCTGTAACGGCGTGAGCCAATTATTAGCTACTTGGTTATCAGTTATTTCGTATTCCCAAAAGAAGTAAGGCCGCTCGTCCGGTTGAAATGTCGTACCCACGTGAACGCTGGACATGAGTTGACTCCATTGGCTGGTGAAGCCGAAACGGGGGTGCATGTGATCTCATTCAACTGGGGTGAGTATACCATCAATGCTCGCGTGTCACAAGGGCTAAATGTCGGCTGGGTGCATTTCAGAATGGGGACGCGTCGGGCGATTGAAATCGCTGCAACCCCTGCATAGCTCACCCTGGCGACTTTGGCAGTAGCCAAAGCGCCGGGAGCTGCGATGCGAGCCTGAAATGCGTCCGGTACGAGATGCAAGCCCCTGCCAGGCTGTCAGGCCCGGTAGGGCCTTTCACCTTGTAGCCCGATCCGTTCACGGTCGGGCGGCGTTGGTTGCGCGCACGCCATATGGCCTCCAACCCCGCCGGAGGCCAAAGGCCATCCGGCTACGAGGTGCAAGCCCCTCCGGGGCTACGCCCCCAATTTGAAATGCACCCAAGTCAGCTGACCCAATGGGAGAGATCAGCCGCCAGGGAAATCGGTCGCCAGGGCTTGCATGATCGCGCCGCGGCCGACGAGGCCGACCATGCGCCCTTCCGTGTCTACCACGGGCAAGCGTTTGATCTTGTGCTGCAGGAGCAGACGCAGAGCATCGAGCAGCGGCGTCTCCGGGGTGACCGTGATAGGATTCGCGGTCATCACCTCATCCGCCGTGCGCTTGGTCAGTTCGATTGTGGCGCCCCCGCCGCCGAACCGTCGGGCAAAGGCTTGCAGCAGGCCGACGCGTTCGGCGGCGCCCGCGCGCTTGAGCAGATCGCCATCGGTGATGATCCCCAACACGTGACGTTGGGCATCCACCACCACGATCCGTCGTTGCGTTGCGTTCACCAGCAGGTCAACCACGATATTCAACGGCGTCGTGCCTTGAACGGTCGGTACATCCACCACCATCACATCCTTGACCTTGACATGCTCTCCTGGCGGCAGCACGCGTTCTGATGCTTCGCGCGCCATGGGCTGCGCCAGGGCGCGCAGTACGTCCACGCGGCTGACGATGCCGACGACTCGACCAACTCGATCTACGACTGGCACGCGCTTGATTCCGCGCTCGGTCATCACACGCACCGCATCCGCAATGGCCGCATCTTCGGTGATGGTGACAACGGGGCTGACCATGAGATCAGCTACGCTCAGCCCGCTGCGCCGCAATGCCTCCATCTCGCGCCCCAGTTCGGCGGCCGTCAACGCCGACTGTACGCCAGCGCCGGGCAACCCCAAGCGCGCCAGCACGTCGCCATCGGTCAGAATACCTACGATCTGACGTTCACCGTTGACAACGGGCAGGCTGCGATACGCCTGCTTGATCAGGATTTCCACGGCTTCCTCAGCCGGTGTTTCTGGCGTCACCGTTCGCAGTTCGCGGCTCATCAGGTCGCGCACCGGAGCGGCCGCGCGCAGCGCGCGCAAGGCGCGATGGCCGTAAGTCACGACCTCGATGTCCTCGCGCGTTACCAGGCCCTCAACGACCATCTCGGTCAGGCGCGGCATCACGCGCGACACCCGAGCGGGATCATCCACCCAGACGATGACAAGCGGTAAATCGGCAGACAAGTCAACGATCGTCGCCGTGTGGATGCGACTATGCGCGCCAAAGCCGGCCAGGCCGCGCAGCACGGTGGCCCCGGCGCAATCTTCGGACTTGAGCATTTCGAGAATCGCCATGTAGAGTGGTTTCTGGCTCCAGCGATCGCTCTCGCCGATATAGATCGTTACTTTCGTGGCTGTACCAACGATTTCCATCGTTCACCTCCGCTCACCTCATATGACGCGCGCCAGGATAATACCCAGGTAGGCGCCGAACAACCCCAGGAGCACATTGCCGGCCAGGTAGAATGCCGCCCAGGGCCAGCGCCCCATCTGCAACAGGTTCAACGTCTCGACACTGAAAGAGGAAAAGGTCGTAAATCCGCCCAACAACCCCACGGCGACGAATGCACGCCATTCGGGCGAGACCGTCAACCGCTGCGTTACCAACGTGACGAAGAAGCCCAGAATCAGGCTGCCGGAAATGTTGATGATCAGGGTGCCATAGGGGAAATCTGAACCCAAGCGATTGGCAGTCCAGGTTTGGAGGATAAAGCGCAGGTTGGCGCCCAGGAATGCGCCTGCGCCGATCCAGAGATTCTTCATCGTACGATACCTCTATATCAACAAAAAATAGCCCCTACCGTAGCGTTATCGCACCGGTAGAAGCTATCAGTCTTGCGACATTTCGGATGCTGCATCCTGGGGAGCCCCATCCCCTACTGCTTTACTGCCATTATAACACAACTTGGCAGATATTACTGCATACGGTATGATAACCCAATGGAATCCGACTTCACCAAGCCAACGTCCTTGCGCGCCCGGTCGCCGCTGCGTGCAGCAATCGGGTATGTTTTGATGGTTACCGCTGCCGTCGGCGGCTTTCTGCTCATCCGCAGGCAGGGTGAAACGCTGCTGGCGCCGGCGGCGCACGGTGCGGAACCATCCCTGGTCACGGCCCCTACGCCGGATATCTTTTTGCACGTGCTGGTGGCGCTCACGGCCATCATCATCACGGGGCAAGTGTTGGCGCGGCTCTTTGCGCGCCTGGGGCAACCCGCCGTGATCGGCGAAGTGGTGGCGGGCATCCTGCTTGGCCCATCCCTGCTGGGGCCGCAGCTTTCCGCGTTGATCCTGCCGCCGTCCGTCGGTCCCTATTTGGGCTTGATCGCGCAGCTCGGCGTGGTTCTGTACATGTTCCTCGTCGGCCTGGAACTCAATCCGGCGCGGCTCAGAGATCGCACCCATGCCACGATTGCCACCTCGCATGCCAGCATCCTCGTGCCCTTCATGCTGGGCGCGCTGCTGGCGCTGCTGCTGTATCCGCAGCTTTCCGATCGCAGTGTGCCGTTTACCAGCTTTGCCCTGTTCCTCGGCGTCGCCATGTCCATCACCGCGTTCCCGGTGCTGGCGCGCATCCTGACCGACTATGGGCTGACCCGCACCCATCTGGGGGTGATTGCGCTGAGCTGCGCAGCTGTAGATGACGTCACGGCCTGGTGTTTATTGGCGTTTGTCGTGGGTGTGGCCAAGGCCCAGGTCGGCCAGGGGCTTTTTGTCATCGTCGGCGCGCTGATCTTCATCGCCTTGATTCTGCTCGTCGCACGGCCCGCGCTGCGCTGGGTGGCCCTGCGCTGGGAAACGCAACAGCCTTCAGTCGGACTGATGACGGTGGTCTTTGTCGCCCTGCTCTTGTCCGCGCTCATGGCCGAGGCGATCGGCATTCACGCCATTTTCGGGGCGTTCTTACTCGGCGTGGTAGTTCCGCACGATAGCGCGCTGGCGCGCGCCTTCACCCAGCAGCTGCAGCATCTGGTCAGCATTCTGCTGCTGCCCGCTTTCTTCGCATTCACCGGGATGCGCACCCGTGTTGACCTGCTCTCTGCGCCGGCTCTGTGGCTGCTGTGCGGCCTCATTATCCTGACGGCCATTGCGGGCAAGTTCGGAGGCACCCTGGTGGCCGCACGCCTGACGGGCCTGCGCTGGCGCGAGGCCGCCTTGCTGGGCGCGCTCATGAATACGCGCGGCCTCATGGAACTGATCGTGCTCAACGTTGGGCTGGAGCTCGGGGTGATTTCCTCAACGCTCTTTGCCATGATGGTGTTGATGGCCCTGGTGACGACGATGCTGACCTCGCCGGTGCTGCGCATCCTCAAGCTGCAGACGATGGCTGAGCAGTAAAAAAGAACCTATCCGAGACGCCGATCGGGGCGGTCGCTAGACCACCCCACGGCGTCTTGTTCGGATAGGCTCGCAGATTACTGAGCAGCGTCGGCCAGGTTTTAGCGCGCGCGGCGGTTGACCTGCCGACTGGCGCTTTCTGGGCGCTGAGTGGGCGCCGCGGCCCGACTGCTGACTGCAGCGGTGGTTGCGCTGGCGCTTGGCCGGCGCGGGAGATCGGCATAGCTCGAGCGGCCGGTTGTCAAGGCGGGAGTCGTGCCGCGGGGGGCGGCGTGGGTGCTGCGCGGCGCGGCGCGTGACGGCGGGCGCGGCTCACGGGCAAACTCGTGATCCTGCGTCGGCGCGGCGGCCTGGTAATTGAAGCCGGCCAGCGTGCGGCGCTCCAATCGGCGTCCGAGCACGCGCTCGACGGCACGGATCGCTTCGTTGTCCTCAGGCGTCACCAGGGTGAAGGCTTCGCCGGTGCGTTCGGCCCGGCCGGTGCGACCGATGCGATGGGTGTACGCGTCGGTGGTGTCCGGCATATCGTAGTTGATGACGTGCGAGATGCTGAGGACGTCAATGCCACGCGCGGCAATGTCGGTGGCCACCATGATGCGGAAATTGCCGCTGCGGAAGCCGTCCAGCGCGGCCTGACGTTGATTCTGCGACAAGTTGCCCTGCAAAGCGGTGGCTGGGAAGCCGGCCTTCTGTAACTGCTGCGCAATGCGCTTGGCGCGGTGCTTGGTGCGTGTGAAGACAAGCACCGACCCAGGGCCGGTTGCGCGCAGCATTTCGCTCAGCAGCGCGGTCTTCAGATGTGACGCCACGGGGTAGAGCGCATGGGAGACAGTCTCCGCCGGCGCCACTTCGCCCACTTGCACGGTCAGTGGATCGCGCAAGACCTCACGCGCCAGCACGCGGATGTCATCCGGCATGGTGGCGGAGAAGAGGAGGGTTTGGCGCTGCGAGGGCACCGCGCGGATGATGCGCCGCACGTCGGGCAGAAAGCCCATATCGAACATGCGGTCAGACTCATCCAGCACCAGCACTTCAACCGCGGAGAGATTGATCGTCCCCTGGCGGATATGGTCGAGCAGCCGGCCGGGGCAGGCCACGACGATTTCAGGGCCGGCGCGCAGCGCCTGCAGTTGATTGCCAACGCCCACGCCGCCATAGATGGCAATGCAGCGCAGCCCGGTCTGCCGACCCAGATCGGCAAAAGCGACGTTGATCTGTTCGGCCAATTCACGCGTGGGCGCGACAATTAACGCACGCACGCGGTGGCGCGGGCCTTGTTCGAGCCGCTGCAGAATGGGAAGTGCAAAGGCGGCCGTCTTACCGGTGCCGGTTTGGGCCAGGCCCATGACATCACGGCCCGCCATGATCGGCGGAATGGATAGTTGTTGGATCGGCGTCGGTTCTTGATAACCGAGCGCGTGGACGCCCGCCGCAAGGTGCGGGCTAAGATTGAAACGAGAAAAAGTCAACTGAGAGTCCTTCCTGACTTCACATGTGAGCCAAGTCGCACTCTCAGCCCAAATACAAACGATGGCGCCGTCACGGCAGTCATATGTCGTCCGGCGCCAATCAAAACAACAGTGATACTTATAACACACTTGAGAGAAAATAGCCAATTGAGAGTCAGGCTGCACAAAGAGTCTTTGCATCCGCGGCCTGGCCTGCAACCGGGTGGAAATCATGAACGACCACGAACACACTTACAGCATTCAAGTGACCTGGACCGGCAACCTGGGCCAGGGCACCAGCAGCTATCGCGCCTACGCCCGTGCGCATGAGATCAGCGCGGCTGGCAGGCCAGCGATTCCCGGTTCGGCTGACCCCGCCTTTCGCGGCGACCGCATGCGTTACAATCCCGAGGATCTGCTGGTGGCGTCCTTATCGGCCTGTCACATGCTGTGGTATTTGCACCTGGCGGCCGAGGCTGGCGTGGTGGTGATGGATTATGCAGATCAGGCCCGCGGCGTCATGGTGGAGACCGCGGCCGGCGGCGGTCGCTTCACGTCGGTCGTGCTGCGGCCCACGGTGACAATTCTACCTGGCGCAGACCCGGCGCTCGCGGCGCACCTGCACACGCGCGCACACGAGCTGTGTTTCATCGCCAACTCCGTCAACTTCCCCGTGACATGCGAGCCGACGATCGTCGTCGCAAATCCCTAACCTGGACAGGTCTTGAATCAAGTAGCTCACACGAAGACACAAAGGCACAGAGACGCAAACCGATTGTTTCATGTCTTTGTGCCTTTGTGTGAGAATTCCTCATTCAGCGTTCCTCATTCAGCTTTCAGCGCTCCCTCTATCCGCCAGCCGCCGCGCCAGATCCATCTCCTCGGCCAGGTTATGCACCTCGCCGTCGAGACGCGCGGCGCGGACCGCCAGCAGAATCTGGCGGTAGATCGGCCCGGGCGGCAGTCCGAGCTGGCGCAGCCGATGACCATCCAGCTCCACCGTCACATGCTTGAGGCTGCGCTCGTAAAGGTCCATTCGCTGCTGCACCAACCATGATTCGCTCGCCACCCGCACCACCAGCCGCGCCGCCGCGTCAATTGGACGCAAAATCTCATCAATCTCACTGATGCGCAGCGCGGGACGGGCCAGATCCGGCAGATGGCGCTGCAACGCGCGCATATCGCTGAGCAGACGCATGGTGTCATGGCGCAGGCGCAATCGCTTATGCACGTGCTGATCAGCCTCGACGGGCTGGCGAAATAGCATCAGCGCCAGGTAGAGGCGCGGCAATTCCTGTTCGGGCGCGGCCTGCGCATCGCCCATCAACTGACGGTCCATCCGCACATGCCGCAGATCAACAAAGCGGTCAGCCAGCCAGCGGTCATAGACCAGGTGCACATCGAGGCGCGTGAGCACCTGCATCTGCTGTAACCGCGCCAGGGCCAGCTCTGGCTCGGCCTCTTCCAAGATCAACTCCAGTTCATGCCGCACCCGCGCCGGGCTGACCTTGGGCAGCAGATCGAGCGCATCGGCAATCAACTGCTCGGTGCGCGCTTCGATCTGAAATTGAAAGCGCTGCTCGAAACGCACTGCGCGCAAGATGCGCGTGGGGTCTTCGATGAAACTCAGGCTGTGCAGCACGCGGATGACGCCGTTGTTCAGGTCTTCCACGCCGTCGTAGAAATCGAGCAGCTCGCCCCAACGCTGCGGATCCAGGTGAATCGCCAGGGTGTTGATGGTGAAATCGCGGCGGTGCAGGTCGAGCTTGATCGAGGAACGCTCCACGGTGGGCAAGGCCGTGGGGTGCTCATAGAATTCAGTGCGCGCGGCGACGAAATCGAGGCTCGTTACCGGCGGCGCGGCGCTTTCAATGCCGCTGATCTGCACCGGCCGGAACTCCTCCTCTTCGTCCTCGCTGCCCTGCTCCCCCGCATCGCCTGGCTCCGGCTTACTTTCCGCGCTGAGGATCCATTTGGCTGTGCCAAAACGTTTGTGCGAGCGCACGCGGCCGCCATACAAGACCGCCAGGCGCCGCGCCAGGCTGATGGCATCACCTTCGACCACCAGGTCAATATCAAAATTGGGCACGTTGAGCAAGAGGTCGCGCACGAAGCCGCCAACCGCATACATCGGATAGTTCAGATCGGCGGCGACCTCGCCCGCGCGGCGCAGCAGGTTGACCAGCGCGGGCGGCAGCAAGGTTTCCATGCGCGTGCTCATATCGGGCGCCAGGCGCGTCGGCAGCGGCGCGCCCCACAGCTTGATCAAGTCGGTGCGCGTGACGATGCCTATCAGCGCGCCGGTCTGGCGGCTGACCACCGGCACCTGGCCCCAGCCGCTTTCGATCATGCGGCGCTGCAAGACCTCGATGCCATCCTCCGGCGCCACGCTGATGCTGCCCTTGCTCATCACTTGGGCGACAGGCGCTTGCGCCAGGCCGTGGCGCAGGGCGCGATCCACCTGGCCGCGGGTCAACATGCCGACCACCTGGCTCAAATCGGCCACCGGAAAACCCTCGAAGCCAAAACGCTGCATGCGTGCGGCGGCCTCGGCCAGAGTCATGTCGGGCGTCAAGGTCTGCAGGCCGCGCGACATGATCTCGCTGACCGTGACGGAGGGGCGCACGTGCTGTTGCAGCAGATCCACCAGGGTTGTGCGCACCTCGCGTAGGCCGCGCCCGCGCACGAGCGCGGCGGCAGCGCGACGATGCCCCCCGCCGCCCAATTCTGACGCAATGACGCCGACATCCACCGCGTCGCTGCTGCTGCGCGCCACGATCTGAATGCGGTCGCCCAGGTCAACCAGGAGGAAAACGGCCGCCGGCTCGTAGAAATCACGTACACGGTGGGCCAGGGTCGAGATTTCATCGTTGAACGAAGGCAACGTGGCCGAGGCGATGATAATGGGCTGACTGCCGAACTCGAACGGCTCGCTGTTGGCAATGAGCTGATCGAGCAAGTCTTGCTGTTCGCTGCTGAGCGCGTGGTGCAGGAAACGGTTCACTACCTCCAGGTTGGCGGCCTGCGGAGGCTGCAGCAGCCAGGCCACACACGCGGCGTCGCGCGCCGTGGTGGCGCTGTAGGTCAGCGCCCCGGTGTCTTCGTAGATGCCGAGCAGCAGGCAGGTGGCCTCAATCATGGTCAACGATATGGTTTCGTTTTGCAGGCGTTCCACCAGCAGCGTCGTCGTGGCGCCCACCTTGTCGCCGGCGTAGCTCCATCCCGGCTGCAGGTTCGTCTGCAGTTCATGATGGTCAATGATTTCACCGGTGGTTTGCGCGGACATGCGGCGCACCGGCGCGAAGCTCTGCGTGTCCACCACCAGGGCATGGGTCACGCGGCGCGGCGGCGCGTCGCTGGCAGCCACAAAGGGCAGCGCGCTGCGGTAGAGCGTCAAGAACTCACGCACGTTGCGGTTGAGTTGGCGCGGCAAGATGGGCAATGCCTGGGGATTCAGCTTCCAGGCCGCCAGCATCGAGGCCAAGGCGTCGAAATCGGCGTGCTCGTGGGTCAAAATGACCGTGAGACCGGTAGTCACGTCATCGTACTCCTATGGCGCTATTATACCATGCGGCGCTTCATAGGTCCGTAATTTGGGATAGCGCCATGCCACCCAGCCGGTGATGAGGACGGTGGCTAACCCGCCGCTGACCACGGCAAAGGGGACGCCAAACGCGCTGGCGACCAGCCCGGCTTCCATCTCGCCGAGCTGTGGGCCGCCCATGAAGAAAATCATGTTGACGCCGGTCATACGCCCGCGCAACTGATCGGGCGTGAGCAGTTGGCGAATCGTGCCGCGGATGACCGTAGAGACCGTGTCTGCGGCGCCGGACAGCGCGAAGAGGAAGTAGGAGAGATAGAAGTTGGTGGCCAAACCGAAGAAGAGCGTGGAGACGCCGTACAGGGCGACGCTGATTAAGAGAACATGACCCTGGCGTTTGATTTCGCCCCGGTAGGATGTGATAGCGCCAGCGACGATGGCGCCTACGGATTGGGCCGTGGAGAGCAGGCCGTAGCCCTGCACGCCGACATGCACCACATCCGCGGCAATGAGCGGCAGCATCATGCGCGCCGAGGCAAAGAAGGTTGCCATGAAGTCAAGCAGCATCGTCCCCCAGATGATGCGTTGGTTGTAGGTGAAGCGCAGCCCTTCGACCATGGCCGGCCAGCCTAGGCCGGCGCTGCTGGCGGCGGTGCGGCCCCGGTAATGCATCAGCAAGAGCGCCAGGATAACCGCGCCAAATGAAAGGGCATTGGCGGCGTACACCCAACTGATGTTGATGCCGGCCACCATCAACCCAGCCAGCGCCGGGCCAATCACGCTGGCAACTTGCCAGACCAGCGTGTTGAGGCTGACGGCGTTGGTGAGATGTTCGCGCGGCACCAGGTTCGGCACCAGCGACTGGCGCGCCGGATTATCGAACGCGGCCGCGGCCGCGCCCGCCGCCGTCAACAGGAAAATGGCGGCGACGCTGGCTTCACCGCGCAGGCTCAAATAGGTCAGAATGGCCGCGAAGAGCGTAGCGGCGCTCTGCGTCATCAGCAGGAGCCGCCGGCGGTCGAGGGTGTCGGCCAGCACGCCGCCGATGAGCGCGAAGAGAATGATGGGAATCACGCGCATCAGACCCAGGGCGCCGAGTCCCAGCGCCGGACTGCTCAGCGTCACGTCGCGCCCCAAGAGGTGTAGCGTGGTCGTGCTGCCTTTGAGCAGTTCGTACACGTGCCAATTGACGGCCGTGAGCTGCATCTGCGAGCCGATCGTGGAGATCAGCGTGCCCGCCCACAGCAGGCGGAAATCACGGTGGTAGAGAGCCGCAAAGCGCAGCGCCGAAGGCTGGGCCGCCATGTCAGTAATTGACCTCACGGCTGAGGGTATGCAGGGCGAGCAGCACGGTGCGACCAGCTTGCTCCAGCTTGGGCAGTTCGATGGCGTCGGGCGCGTCGCGCGGCGTGTCTGCCTGCGCGTCCGAGCCATCCCAACTCAGGTAGATCGTCAGCGCGCTGCGACCGCCGAATCCGGGCGGCGCGGGTTGACCGAAGTGCGGATCGCGACCGCGGGTCGTTGTGGCGACGCCCAGGCGGCTGGCCGCGTCTTGGAACAACTGCACCAGGCGGAAACTGCTGCCCTGGCCCAACGCCAAGGCCTGGCCGCGGCCGCCGCCGACGCCCTGCATTTCGATCACGGCCTCCGTGTGCAGCGAGCTGAAACCGATCTTGGCCGCCATGACGTTGAAGATGCTCAGACTTTCGTTGCGTTCGCCGCCAGCCCAGGCCACGAACACCACCGTTTTATTGGGCCGGTAAGGGCTTTGCTTGAGCGCCCGTGCCAACTCGAGCATGGCGGCCACGCCGCTGGCATTGTCGTTGGCGCCGGGATACAACGTGCCGTCCGGGCCAACGCCCAGGCCGTCGTAGTACGCGGTGACCATGATGACTTGCGCGTCCAACCCCTGTTCGGCCGCCTGCCCAGGAATGAAGCCGACAACGTGGTAGTATTTTTCGCTCAGGTCAGAGGAAAGCTCGACTTCGATCGCCATGCGCACCTGCGCGCCAGCCGGCGTCAGCGTTACTTGCCCGGCCTTGAGACTGGCCGCGGCGGTCTCCAGTTGCGCCACGCTGCGCCCGGTTGACGCCAGCAGGCGATCGGCGACAGCCGTGGTCACGAACATCATGGGCACACGGCCCCCATTGCCGCCGTAGAGCATCTTGCGCTGCATGAGCGATGGATCATCAGAGACCACCAGGAAGCCGGCGGCCGCGGTCGTGTTGATGCGCGCCGCGTCCTGGGGTCGCACGATCAGAATTTTGTCTCGCAATTCCATTTGGCTCAAGCCGTAACGATCGGAAGCGCTTGTCTCTGGATCCGGGCCGCTGACCAGGCCCATGACCACACCCTGCGCGTGGCCAACGCTGTCGCGCCGCGCAAAGGCGGCGCTGCGTCCCACGTATTCCACAAAATCCTGGCGATAGGCCAGCGCCTGGGTGACGTTGCCCTGGTTGTCCAGGATTTCCAGGCTGGGTGTGTGGATCAAGTGGCCGCGCGGGGTGGAATTGCTCACAATGAAGGTTTCCTGGCCCTCGACCTTCTCACCGGCGGGCAGAAGGCCGATCTCCGCCATGCGGCTGGCGATGTAGGCGGCCGCTTTGTCGGCGCCTGGCGTACCAGTTTCCCGTCCGGCAAAGGCGGGGCCAGCTAGTTGTTGAATATCTTGCTGCGCGCGGCCGGCGTCGAAGCTCAGCGCCTGGCTGCGATAGATGCCAAGCGGCGATGTGGCGCGCAGCAGCAGGATCAAGCCGACGATCGCCCCGACGCCCACACTCACGGTGTAGCGGTTGAAGAGACGGCTGACATTGGCGCGGGTATCGTCCAAGAAGCGCCGCAGTCCCTGCCCCCAGAGGTTGAAGGTGAGGATGGACAGAAAGAAGGCCAGGCCCGGATACCAGCCCATCCACGGGTAGGAACGCCACCAGTTGCGCACATTGGCCAGCAGCGCGCCCCATTCGGGCACATCGGAGAAGAAGTAGACAACCGGCTGCATCTGGCCCGTTTCGCCAATCGCGGCGCGAAAACCGCCGCCCATGAAGATATTGAGGAAGCCAAGCTCGGCCAGGAGCATGAGCACGCCGCCCATCTCCAAAATGGAGAGGATCAGCAGCGAGGGCAGCAGGAGGCTGAGCACGTGGCGTGAAAGCAGGTGCACGGTGCGTGCGCCGGTGGCGCGGGCCGCTTCGATGTACGGCTGTGGTTTGAGGCCAATCACCTGGCCGCGCACGAACTGCGCAATTTCGCCCCAGCCCACTACCGAGACGCCGATGATGAAGACGCTCATGCCTTGCTGAATGCCCAACGCCAGGATCAGGATCAGCGCAAAGAGGGTCACCGGGAACGCAGCCCAGACGGCAATGGCTCCCTGCACCAGGCGGTCGAACCACCCGCCGCGCCACCAGCCAGCCACTGCGCCGAGCAAGGCGCCGATGACCATGCGGGCGAGGGTGGCGAAGAAGGCCAGGGCCAACGTGCGCCGTGCGCCGCTCAACACCAATGCCTGAATGTCGCGCCCCACCGGGTCGGTGCCCCAGGGAAAGGTCATGGAAGGCGCGTAGGGCGGCGCGCCGATCTTGCCCTCGATCATCAGCACGCCGTGGGTTTCATAGGGATTGGCGGCTGCCAGCCGATCGCCGGCCACGACCAGACCGATCAGGCCGGCCACGAGCAGCGTGCCCACGATCAGCGCTGGGTTGGTGATCGTGCTGCGCAGCACGCGCCGCGCGCCGTGGGATGGCGGCATCTCGGCTGCGGCCTCGCCCGCCTGGCTGCCAGCTGCGGCCAGGGATGGCAGGTCATCATGGCGGCGGCCGGGCAGCAGGTGGCGCAGGTCAACCCAGGCTTCACGCAGAGAGCCGAGCATCTCGGCCAGCCAACGCTGCCACGTTTGGCGTTTCTCGATGAGGTCACGGATGGGCGCGGCGCGCAGGCGTGGATCGAGCAGGGGAAAGAGCATTTCCAGGGCCAGATTGATCAGCAGGAAGAGGATGCCCAACGTCACCACCAGGTCAGTGACGAGCGCACGATTACCGCCATCAATGGTTTGCAGCAGTGTTTGCCCCACGCCCGGCCAAACGAAGAACGATTCGACCACCGGCAAGCTGGCAAGCGAGAAGCGGAGGGAAGCGCCCAGGGTGGTCAACACCGGAATCCAGACGTTGCGCAGCGCGTGGCGCAGGAGGACACGGCGGTCGCTGAGGCCCTTGCTGTAGGCGACGCGAATGTAATCCTGCCCAAGCACATCAGCGAGGGTGAGATAGGTCACCTGTACGATTTGCGCCAACGGCCGCGCCGCCAAGACGAGCGCTGGCATGAGCAGATGCGCATCCCAACCAAAGCCGGTCTGTGGGAGCACGGTGATGTCGAAGGCGCGGTACACCTTGATGTTGAGAATCCAGAGGAGCATCGCCAGGATGAAGCTGGGCACGGAGACGCCGAGAATGGAAGTCAGCAGCACCAGGGAGCGATTGCGGCTGCTGCCGCTGCGCGCCACGCGCAAGCCAACCGGCACGCCGATCAGTGTTGCCAGTAGCAGGGAGACCAGGAGAAGCCCTGCGCTGCGCGAGAAAAAGGTCCACACCAGGCCAAAGGCTGGCTGATAGGCCTTTTGCCAATAGTAGGTGGCGGGGTGGTGAAACAGGTAATCGAAAGTGGCCACAAGCGCCTGCCCGGCGGCGCTCCAGAGTGCGGCCGGCACACCCTGGCGCCCACGCTCGGCCATCAGCAGGCCCAGTTGGGTCAGATAAGCAATGACAAGCACGATGACCAGCGTGGTGAGCAGTCGGCGCCCCAAAGCGCGCAGTGCGTGGCGCAAATCTTGAATGGACATGCAATTCCGGTTCACGGATGAAGATGCCGGGGTAGGTATGATACGTCAGAGCGGATGCATCGTCAAACCGGACAGGGAGAATTTCAAACGCAGGCCTGACCAAACGCCCTGAATGTGGGGATAGCTCGTTCCCCTCGTTTGCACGAGACTCCCAATCCGGCTATAATCAGGCCTGCGGTCGCCAAAACGCGACGGCCTATGTCGGCGGAACAGGTCAAGGCATTGCTTTCATGCTGGTAGACACGATTGCAGCCATAGAGGCTGAGCTTACGCTAAAGAACGAAGTGCGCGATCTGACGCTGCGGCGCTCGCGCGAATTGATTCGCTACTGCGCGCACGCGATCCGCGCCGCTCACCGTCATGAATTCGACGAGGCGCAGCGCCTGCTGCAAACGGCGCAGGCGGCCGCCGCAGAGATGGTGGCCGACCTCGCCCCGCATCAGGACCTGTACTACGCCGGCTACACCCAAGATGCACTCAAAGAAGTAACAGAAGCGTTCCTGGTGGTGGCGTTTGTCACCGCCACGCCGCTGCCTGGCCCCCAGGATTTGCACGTGGTGGGCGCTACGTACCTGCGCGGCCTGGCCGAGGCCACGACCGAGCTGCGCCGCTTTGCGCTCGATTTGGTGCGCCGCGGGGATGTGGCCCAGGCGGAGCGCTATCTTGACATCATGGATGATGTCTATGCGCATCTGATAGCGATGGATTATCCCGATGCAATCACCGGCGGCCTGCGTCGGCACACCGACACGGTGCGCGGCGTCCTGGAACGCACGCGCGGCGATTTGACCGTGGCCGTGCGCCAAGACCAGATGCGCGCCGCGCTGCACAGCTTTGAGCAGCGCCTGGGCATCAGCAACCTGGCGGCGGCCTTCGACGGCGCGGATTTTGGCGCGGACGGGGACACTGCGGCGGAGGGCGCTGGGACGGATGAGCCAGGATAGACTGATTCGGGCCAGCGAAATTGGACAGTATGTTTTTTGTCAGCGCGCCTGGTGGCTGGCGCGCGTGATGAATGTTCCCTCAACCAATGTGGGAGAGATGAAGGCCGGCGCCGCGGCGCATCGCCAGCATGGGCGGCGCGTCATCTGGGCCGCCCGTGCACGCCAGGCTGGCATGGCCCTGTTGGCCGTGGCCCTGCTGCTGCTGCTCACGACCCTGTGGTTATTAATACGAGGATCATGAACGCAACTGATATCAACCCCACCAGTCAATACCAGCACCAGTACATTGCGAAAAGACTGCTGCGAGGATCATGAACGTAACTGACATCAACCCAGCCACGGCGCCAGACCGGCGTCCTGCTAACAAAAGAGGATTGCTTCTGCTCCTGGCTGCCGTTTTCTTTTTTGGCGCACTGGCGATCAACGTGGGCGCGAGCGGGCCTGGGACCGCCGGCCAGGGCCTGCTGACTGCTTTGTTGGGGCGCGCCACCCCCTTGCCGCCCACCCCCACCAAGACGCCGACCGTCGCGCCTGAATTCACCGCGACGGCAACCGCCACATCGCCGCTGCCGACGGACACCCCAGTCGCCACGGCAACGCCGACCCCTGCGCCTACGGCGGTTGCGCACGTGCCAACCGTCACGGCGGGGCTGGCGAACCTGGTGCGCGGTTATGGCTATGACCCGACTGGTCGTTTCATCGTCGTAGATCAAGATCTGCAGCAGATGATCGTCGCAGAGCCAGGAAAGATCCATCTGTTACCGGTGAGCACAGGCGATCCTGAAAAGCGCACACGCACACCGGCATGGAACGGCTATGTGGGCGCCTACTGGGGCACTTTTTCATCGTTTGGGGTGTTTGCTGACGAAGGCTGGTTTCTCTTCCGCAGCAACGGCTCGATCCTGATTCACGGCGCGCCCTATGTGCGTGATAGCAACGGCAACAAGGTCTATCAACAGGTTGAGTCCATCGGCGCCTATCCTGCTTCACGCGGCTGCATTCGGCTCAAGCCTGAGGACAGCGCCTGGTTCAGCGCCTGGAAACCCGAAGGCGTGCCGGTGATCATTTTGCCATTCGGCGGCGGCGGTCTGCAATTGTGATCGGCGTGCGGAGTCGTGAGGGGCCGTCGTGTTCCTGATCCTGATTGCCCTTGCGGCGGCCGTGGTGGTCGGTTGGTGGCTCTTCCGCTTGGGCAGCCGGAGCCTGGCCGGCAGCGGATTGCCTCGCGGCGAAGTGATCTACATCGACACGGGCGCCTGGCAGAAACAGGAACAGCCGCTCATCAGCCGCGAATTTGGTTTGGTGGGCAAGCCAGACTACCTGGTGGAGACCGGCCACGGCGCGCCCGTGCCCGTGGAGGTCAAATCCGGGCGGCGGCCGGCGCAGCCCTATGCAGGGCACATCATGCAGTTGGCCGCCTATTGTTTGCTGGTTGAAGAAACCTGGCGCGTTCCGCCGGCCTTTGGCCTGCTGCACTATGCTGGCAACGCCGGCGCGGCGCCTGGACAAGCGGGCGCCCCCACAACCGTGCGTATTGCCTACACGCCGCACCTGAAAGCCCAACTGTTAGAAACACTGGCGGCGATGCGCGCCGACCGCCACGCGAACCGTGTGGCCCGTTCACACGACGATGCGGTGCGCTGCCAGCATTGTGGGCTGGCTCACGCCTGTGATGAGAAACTAAGTTAAAAAAACGTCGCACGAGCCTGGGGTTCTGCAACCCGCCGAGCTCGTGCGACGCTTTGAGGTGACATCCGTCATAGTTCAGAAGCTATTTGCCGCGACTTCTAGCGCAGCTACATCCAGCAAGCGAATGCGGCGGTAGCCCAGGTCAACCCAACCCTCACGTTTGAAGGTGCGCAGGATAGCGCTGACGGTCTCGCGATAGGTGCCGAGGCGGTCGGCCAAAGCCTGGTGGCTGGTGCCGGTGATGGTGTCATTCTTTTCGGCCAGTTCCAGAAGCAGCGCGGCCAGACGTTCGGGCAGCTTCTTGTACGCCACATCCTCCAGGTGCGATTCTACTTGCATCAGGCGTTTGCCAAAGGTTTGCAGCAAGCCCCAACCCAAAATAGGGTAACGCTCGGTCATGAGGCGCGCATCGGCGCGCGGTAGAATCCAAACCGTGCAGTCGCTCATGGCTTCGGCAAAAGCCTCTGGCGCCGCGCCGTCAATCAGCGCGCCTTCGCCAAAGATGGAACCTGCTTCGAGCGTTGCCAGCACCAAGCGCCGGCCTTCAGAATTGGTGCACACCAGTTGGGCGCGCCCATCCATCAAGATGTGCAGTTTCTGATCCAAATCGCGAGGCGCCGCAATGACATCGTGGCGCCGGTAACTGGCAATCGTGATGACCTGACCAAATGATGGGTCTTCGTCGGGTAGGTGAGCGAGCACCTGCGCCAGGGATGGCTGTTTTACATTTTTTATCATAAGGATGCGGACTCCTGTCTTTTCCCATCACATCGGCATGCCAGCGGCCGTCGGTTGTGAATGGTGCACCTGACTGTATTCTTAAATACATCTCTTGATCGTATTATACATCAAATGGCGCAAATTAGCGACCATTGCCATTCGCCTATATGATGTTTTCACCCCATAATACGCACGCCAACGCCTTTTGTATCCCTCTTTTCTCGAACTCTCATCAAATCTTAATGTGTAAGAGCGACGATCCTGGCAGGGAACAGACGACATCACATGGTTGTCGTCGACGCGGGCCACGCTGTTTCATGGTCTTGCCGCATCTGCAAGAGTTCCGTGGTTGGCAGAAAGATCAGTCCGCCGTCTGGGTGACGAATGAGCAGGCCGTTTGGCACCACCCACGCCGGCATGCCCGCGTGATTGCGGTGCTTCTCATCGGGTGTTGCCCAGGGCGCGTTGTCGAGCAGGATCTGAATGATCAAATCTTGCATGGCGATGTGATGCCCCTTTCCAGAGCAACGGCCGTGGCTGTTGCCAGGTTTCTTGGAGGCTGGCGCTCACGCGTAGGCCGCCCAGGGTGACGCCGGCGGTGCTTTGGCCGGGGAAGATGCTGTCACCGACCAGCCAAACGTTGGGGACGCGTGTCGCCGGCCCACGGGCGCTCAACAAGCTGCGCTGCGCAAAGCCGCCGACCATCCCTAAATGGCGACGAGTGAAGGCTTGGAAAGTGACGGGGGTCCCGGGCATCTCCAGGGTTACATGTTGGCGAATCGCTGGCAAAACCTGCGCCACTGCCTGCAGCAGACGTTCACGATACACGGCCTGCCGCGCCTCATACTGGGCCTGACCTCCCGGTTGGTTGCGTAGTTCCCACCAAGGCGCGATGGCGGTGTGGGTTGAGACCGTGATGGCGCGCTTGCCGGCGGGGGCGCGTGTGGAGTCCCATGCGGGCGAAAGAGAAACGAAGACGCTGTTGCCTTCGCCTAAAGGCTGGCTTGGATCCATGATGATCTGATGGTGATCGCTTGCCAGGCCAGCCGGAATGGCTGTCGCGTCAACTCCCAGGTAAAGCATGAACGCGCCCCACATCGAGTCTGGCCGCATGGCGGCCGCGGCGGGCGGCGGCGCACCCGTCAGCAGGCTTTCCAGGTTCCACGGCGTCAGGTTGGCAATGACGGCGTCAGCCGCCCAGCGCTCCTGCTTGCGCGTGCGTACGGCCACGGCGCGGCCGTGCTCCATTTCGATTTGCTGCACTTCTTGACGATAAACGATGGTCCCGCCATGCCGCTGCAGCGCGACTGCAAGGGTTTCGGCAATCTGCCCGACACCCCCCTGCACATGGAAAACGCCCTGGCGAGCCAGATCGAGGGCTGTAGCGCCGTACAGCGCATTGGCGCCAGCGGCCGGCGTTTGCGCGCTGATGAGAAGCTGTCCATCCAAGAAGGTGCGCAGCGTCGGGTGAGTCGCGCCCAATCGGTCAGCCCATGCGCCGACCGATTGCAGAGCGTAGGGCAGCAAGCTGATATATGATGGTTTGATCGAGGCCGCCAGGCGCATGACCTCGGCGGCGTTGACAGGCGGGAAAGGCGGCGCGCCTGATGCAAATTGCCAAACCTGGTTTGCCACGCGCTCTTGGGCGCGCCAGAAACGCTCGGCTGCTGCGCCCGGAAAAACACGGCGGCGCTCTTCCTGCCAGCGCGCCGGCTCTCCAAAGCGCGTGATGGATTGATCGGGCAGCCAAACCTGCATGGCTGGTTCCGTACGCTGCACGGGCCATTCAATGCCGAGCGCCTGGCCGGCCAACCAATGCGGCCCGCCTGGCTGAAAGCCGCCGACTAAGGTAGCGCCAGCATCGAAGCGATAGCCTTTGTGAAAAAAAGTGGCGGCGCAGCCGCCCGGATCAACATGGGCCTCCAGCACCGTGACGTCGTGACCGGCCTTGGCCAAGAGGCTGGCAGCCGTCAAGCCGCCAATGCCAGCGCCAATGACGACAATTTTGCGCTTGGGCATGGGGCTCATCCGAGATGACTAGTGTCAATGGCGCGACCTGGGGCCGCGCGGCTGAGCAGCGTATGCACCTGGTTGACCGCGCGCACCGCGCTTTCGCCCAAGAAATGCCCGCGTACAGCCTCATGCAAGCTGTGGTCACGGTTGAACGCGCGACCGCCAAAACCAAAGATCGGTCGGGGTTCGGGCATCGCGGCCACGACCTGTGACACCTCCGTCAAGGCCGCGGCCGCTTCATCCGTGGTCGCCGACATGATGACCATGGACGGCAGCAGACGCGCTAATTCAGCCACCAGATGCTCCAACGGCACGTTTTGCCCCAGGTAAATCACATGGTAACCCTGGCGGCGCAAGAAAAAGGCCATCAAGATCAGTCCTACCTCATGCCAGTCGCCTGGAGCGCAGCCAAGCACAATCGTCAAGCCCCGTTCATGCACGGGGGTGACATTGAGCAGAGACTCCAGCTTGCGCCGCACGTAATGGGAGGCAAAATGTTCGGCCACCACTGTGATTTGACCGCGGTGCCAGCGATCGCCGATGTCCACCATCGCCGGCGCTAAGATCAGCTCGCATGCCGATTCGACGCCGTACATGGCAAACGCTTCGCTGAGCAGCATGTCCGCGCGCTGCTCGTCGAAGCTGAGCAGGGCTTCAGTCAACTGATGGCGCAGATCCACCAGGGAGAAACGCTCCGCGCTTATCACTGGCGCGGGCCGCTCGGCCTTGGGCTCGGCCGCGCCATTGCTTGACCCCGTCCGCCTTTGCAGGAGGGTCACCGCTTGGCTGATCGCCAACCCTTCCTCCAGTCGGCGTTTGAGCCAGCGCAGCGCGGCCAGATCACGGTCGGAGTAGAGGCGGTAACCGCTTTCGCTGCGCTGTGGCTCGCAAACGCCGTAGCGCCGCTCCCAGGCGCGCAAGGTGGCGGCCGATAGGCCAGTGGCCTGTTCAACCGCTTTGATATTATAAAGTGGGTGATCCTGGTAATCTTCGGCGCGAAAAATCTCTGTCATGCGGCACCTCGTAAAAAACCGAATAATGTCAACGTCACGATGATAACACAAACTATATACTTTGTCAAATCTTTGTCTAATGTTAATCTGCAATCCTTGTAACAAAAAACCGGGCTACCTTATCGGAACCCGGTTTCTGGCGCCAACGTGAGAATTGCTTTTCTCAGGTTGCACTGAGCGGCGAGAGCGTGGGCAGCGACAGCTTGGGTCGCTTCCCAAAATCAGGCAGGTTGGGCGGGTTTATGCTGAGCGTGCGCATAATTTCCTGAACGGCCCGTTCCAGTTGCGGGTCGCGTCCTTCCAGGTAATCCTGCGGCCGCATTTCCACTTCGATGTCTGGATCGGTGCCATAGTTTTCCACGCCCCAGGCCACATCCTCGAACCAGAAAGAGAACTCCGGCTGTGTTGTGACGCCGCCATCCACCAAGGAGTCACGGTAGGCCAGGCCGATGACTCCGCCCCACGTGCGTTTGCCGACCAGCAGGCCGAGCTTGAGCAGCTTGAAGGCGTGGCTGAACATGTCGCCATCTGAGCCAGCCTGCTCATTGGCAATCGCGACCATTGGCCCCATGACCGACTCAATCGGGTAAGGCACAGGCGCGCCCCAACGCGACACATCGTAGCCCAGGCGGCGGCGCGCCAGCTTCTCCAAAATCAGCTGCGAGACATGGCCGCCGCCGTTGAAACGCACATCCACAATCAGCCCAGCGCGGTCCACTTCAGCCAGGTAGCCGCGATGAAATTCGGCATAGCCGCGGGCCTGCATGTCGGGAATGTGGACATAACCCACGCGTCCCTCCGATGCTTCATGCACGCGGCGCCGATTGGTCTCTACCCATTCACGGTAACGCGCGGGAAATTCGGAGCGGAGGGTTTTCACCGGGAACATGTTGGGCGCCTCTGCGCCCTGGCATGCAAAGGTCACAAAGACCTCATTGCCCGCCTGGTGAACGAGCATCTCGCCCAAGGGCTTATCGCGCCCCACTTTCCGCCCATTGATCGCGATCAGCCGGTCGCCAACCTTCAGGTTGATCCCCAAACGCTGGAGGGGCGCGCTGTTTTCGTGATCCCACACATCGCCGTTGACGATATGCGTCAGCTCGTAACTGTCGGTTGCGTCATCGTAGCGAAAATCAGCGCCCAAAAAGCCTTGCGCGTAGGATGGCTGCGGCGGGTAATCGCCGCCGTATTCATAGGCATGGGACGTGCCCAACTCACCCTGCATTTCCCACATTAAGTCGGAAAACTCACTGCGCGTGGCCACGCGCTGCAAAAGGGGAAGATACCGCGCATAGACGGCGCGCCAATCCACACCAGACATGTCCTCGGTCCAGAAATGATCGCGCTGCAAGCGCCATGCTTCACGGTACATCTGCTCCCACTCTGCCTGCGGCTCCACCGACAAGCGAATGCGATCCAGGTCCAACCAGCCGCTGCGCCGACTGGCCGCGCCGGAGTTCGCATCCGGTTTTTCGCCCGCTTTGAGCACACGCAGACGACTACCAGCCTGGTAGATCAATGTCTTGCCATCGTGTGAGATCTCGAAATCGGTGATGCCTTCAACGATGACATCCATCCGCTGCTCTTCCAGGTCATAGGCCTCCAGGCGCCCCTTGGCTGCGGGCGCGGTCGTGTAGCCGCCGTCGTTGCTCAGCTCGCCTTCGGCTGGAAAGGAGGAGAAGAGGATTTTGCCTTTGATGCCGCGCACCTGGCTGTAACGCCCCATCGGCACCGGCAGCGCAATCACGCGCTCGGCGATGCCGTCCAGGTCAATCTGCACACGCGGCGGTTCTTCCTTTTCCGGTTTGACCGCGGGAGCTGAGTCCGGGGAAGACGTTGGTGTCTCCGCAGAGGTGGAACCAGCCGGGGTCGTTTCACCATCAGCCGGCGGCGGGGGAGGCGGTTCCGGGGTCGTTGGATGCTCTGTCTTTTCGCCCGGCGCCCGTGGCAGAGGCGTAAACGGCGATGGCAGCCCAGCCTGCAGGGTGATCAGATAGGGCTTCATGCCCCAGGTGAAGTTGAGATCAAAGTGCAAGTTATCATAGACCGGGTCGAATTCCCGGTAGGAGAGAAAGTAGAGGTAGCGCCCTTCTGGGTCAAAGGCGGGACCGACATCGCGCAGGATAGGCTGCGTGGCCGGCCATGTTTCACCCGTTTCAAGCAGCGTGAGCTTGATGATGGAGGTTTGCTGTGTGTCAGAAAAACCGTATGCCAACCACCGTCCGTCCGGCGACCAGGCCACGCCCCGAATCGGGCGATGATGGCTGCGATCAACGACGCGCAGGGCGCGCTCATCCAGGTCCACCACAATCAGTTCGTTGCGATGATTGGCTAACGCGACCAGGTTCTTGTGCGGAGAGGTTGCCAGGTATAACGGCCGCCCGATATCCAGGCCATCCAGGCGCGCTTCAGGGGCATCGGCGCTGTCGGCTTTGTAGATTTCCAGTGCATCCTCGCCCGTTGCATCGCTGACCACCACCAGGCGCTCCCCGTCTGCCAACCAGGATGCCATGCGAAAGCGCACGCCGTTGAGCTGGCCGTATTGGATGACTGCGCCCTCCCAAAGCGCCATCACGAACGGCTTGCCGCGCGTCGTGATGGCAACCGCCCAGCCGTTGGGATGGATGTTGTACTCCTGTAGATAGTCGGCCGCATCCACGAACTTACGATTGCGCTGTGCCCGTGAACTGTTGAAGACAATGGGGATGGGCTGCGTTTGATCCAGCGCCGGATCAAAGATGTACAGCTCAGACCCGGCCTGATAGACGATGCGCTGGCCATCGGTGGCCGGATAGCGCACGTAATAGTCGCCGTGGTGTGTGTGCCGCCGCACATTTTCGCCGCTTGGCAGGCAAGAGTAAAGATTGCCGATGCCTTCGTGATCAGACACGAAGTAGATGCGCTCGCCAACCCAGAGCGGCAAGGCGACATTGCCTTGCACCTGGAGCAAGCGGCGCCATTCGCCCTGGCCGGCTGGGTCAATCCACAGATCGCCAGTCAGACCGCCGCGGTAACGTTTCCAGCGCGCCAGGTCGGTGACATTACGACCGATCACCATGCCTCCAGTGGGACCATACGAGATGCTCATGGCGGGGCCGGTGGGCAGGCGCTGCGGCTCGCCTCCCTGCCGCGCGACCGTGTAGAGGAAAGAGAAACGCGCAAAAGGCTGACCGGCGTCGCTGGCGAAAATGACTGCCTCGCCGTCGGGAGTCCAACCGACGACTCGCGTTTCTGCGCCTAGAAAAGTCAGGCGTCGCGCGGGGCCGCCCGCGGCCGGCATCACGTAGACTTCGGGGTGCCCTTCGTCACGACCGGTAAAAGCAACCCATTCGCCGGTCGGCGATAGCGCGGGCATGGCTATCTGACCTGGGTTGGAGGTCAGGCGTCGCGCGGCGCCCCCAGCCGCGGGCGTCATCCAGAGGTCATCCTCGCAGACAAAAACCACTGTATCGCGATGCAGAGTAGGAAAGCGATAGTATCCGGCGTTGGTCATAGCTTACCTTTCAAAGGTGAAGAATCACAGCAGCAATCAGAGAATTGGACGAAGGCTATCATACCATGCTTTGGTATGGCGCAAAAAACGACGCGCGCTGGTAATTTCGCTATCGCGCTGCGTCATGTTACAATGTTCGTGCTCCGTGGCACATACCTTCCTGATGCCAGGGGCGCCCTGATTTTGTGAGGCGAGAATGGCGCGTATGTGGCGAGCGGTGTGGTTGGCGGGATTGCTCCTGGGTGCATCTTCTTGGATGACGGCGCCGATCTACGCTGAGCCTCTGCCGCCGAATGTCATCATTGAAACCTACGGCACATGGGCCGCCGGCTATCCCACGGCGATGGCCTGGGCGCCTGACGGACGACTGTTCGTCAACGCCAAGGAAGGCCAGGTGTACCAGGTGCCCGTGGGGGGCGGCGCAGCGACTGTCTGGCTCGATCTCTCCGCGGTCGTGGTCTCATCCGTCGAGCATGGCCTCATCGGCGTTGCGTTCGATCCGTTCTTTGCCACGCAGCCGTTTGTCTACCTTTACTACACCGTCGAGACCAACAGCGTCATTAGCAATCGCCTCGTGCGCTATACCGAAGTCAACGGCGCGGCGCAGGATCCCCTCGTCCTGCTCGACGTTCCGCGCACTGGGCTCGATGTCAATTGCGCCTGGCATCACGGCGGCAATCTACACTTCGGGCCAGACGGCTTCTTGTACGTCACCATCGGCGACTACGGTTGCGATGGTGGAAACAGCCAGAACCTGGCAACTCCCAAAGGCAAAATGCTGCGTTTGGACGTGCGTCCACCCTTCCTCGCTGAACCCAATGCCGCCCGCGCGGCCAACAATCCGCTCTGTTATGTCGCGCAACCTGGCCACGTGGTTGATCCGCGGGTGTGGGCGTGCGGTTTGCGCAACAGTTGGGATTTTACCATTGACAGCGTGACCAATTTCATGTTTGCCACTGAAAACGGTCCTGGCTGCAACGACGAGATCAACTGGATGTTAGGCGGGCGCAATTACGGCTGGCCGCGCAGCGCCACCAGCTACTACGACTGTGTGGCCCTTCCCCGGCCTTACGAAGAGCCGATCTACGTCTTTCCCGCGCCGATTGGGATGGTTGGCATTACGCTTTTCAACAGCACGACCATTCCCGCCTGGCGTCACCATCTTGTGTGGTGCGGCAACCGCGATTACACGATGTATCATGCGCCGTTCGTCGCCGCCAGCTTCGATTCACTCACGCCAGGCAGCGCCGTGCCTGTAGACGGTGTGACCTGCCCTACCGACCTTGAGATCGGCCCAGATGGTCGCCTCTATTACCTTGAATTTGGCTCCGTCAGCGTCCTGACCAACCAGGGGTGCCTCTTGCCCTGGGACTTTGACCAAAACCAGGTCGTGGACGTGCTGGATGTGCAGCAGGCGGCCGATCAGTGGGGCAACACCTGGCCGGAGGACGGTTACCTCGTGAGCATGGACAACAATTTCGACGGCGCTAACGACGTGCTGGATGTGCAAGAGACCGCAGACCACTGGGGCGATACGTGCCCTAGCCGCGCGGGCGATTAGTGAGCCGGGCCGCGACGCCTGCCCATCAAACCGCGCACGCGGTTGTATCATAACCGCGGTTCGGCTGCGCCTCGCCTCCCATGCTGGCATTGTACCAGCGATTCCCGAAAAAGCCGTTCGCCCGCGCGATAATGCGTCCGGCGTTTGGCTTGGAAGCCTCGACATGGTTCGCGACCTCTAATTCATGCCGCGCCGCAGGTGTTCATGACCGCTTCTGCTTCTTCACCCACGGTTGTTTCCGTAGAACCGGCGCTTGGAACCGCCAGCGCTGTTGAAACCGCCGCCTGGGTTTTGCGCAACGAACTGCAGGATCAATTTACCATCTGGCAGATGACCTACCCGGTCAGCCCTGAGCAGCCGATTCGCTTTGGCGGCCGTTTGCTCAGCGCCGCCGAACAGGCCTTTCCGATCATCAAGGAGCGCTTTCAGCGTCACGGCTACACCCTGGTCTTGCGCCGCGCCGGTGATGAGGATATTGTGTTGGCGATGCCCGGCGTCGTCCAAGCCAAGCCTTCGCGGGCGTGGATCAACGGCGTGCTTTTTCTGCTGACGCTGCTGACCACGCTCTTCATCGGCGCCAGCAGTGAAGTCAACGGTTTGCCGCGCTCCCTGGCCGATTGGCTGCGCGGGGTTCCCTTTTCTTTCACCCTACTCGCGATCTTGGGCACACATGAGTTGGGGCACTATTTCATGGCGCGCTGGCACAAGGTGGATGTGACCCTGCCCTATTTCATTCCAGTGCCGTTTGGCCTGGGCACGTTCGGCGCGTTCATCAAGATGAAATCGCCCGTGGAGAATCGGCGCGCATTGTTCGACGTCGCCGTGGCTGGACCGCTGGCCGGCCTGGTGGTGGCGTTGCCGCTGCTGGTCATTGGCCTGCTCGCCTCGCCGGTCAAACCGATCATCAGCGGCGGCGTGGGCGTGCAAGAGGGCAATTCGCTGCTGTACGCGCTGCTCAAGCTGCTGATCTACGGCCAGTGGCTGCCTGGCAGCGGCGTGGATGTCAACCTGAGCTCGATGGCCTTTGCGGCCTGGTTTGGCCTGCTCGTGACCGCCTTCAACCTGCTGCCGGTCGGTCAACTGGACGGTGGGCACATCCTGTACGCCCTGGGCATCACTTCGCGCTGGGTCGGTTATGGCGTGTTGGGTGTGCTGCTGGTGCTGGGCGCGGTGGCCTGGAGCGGTTGGTACGTGTGGGCGGCATTGATCTTCTTTGTCACCGGGCTGGAACATCCCGCGCCGCTGAACGAGATCACCAGGCTCGATCCCGCGCGGCGCGTGCTGGCCGGAGTCGCCATTCTCATCTTCATCCTGATTTTTACGCCGATTCCACTGGCGCCCATTCCCTAAGGCCGTGGAAGAAGAACGCCGCGCCAACTTTACATGAGCGTGAGCTTGTCTTGCACCAGGCTGACCAGGAACTTGCGCTCGCCCGCGGTGACGAAGGAAATGGTAATCGCCATGTCATCGCCGTCGAGCTGTGTGGCGACCACCGTGCCGCGGCCGAAACGTTCGTGCTTGACCTCCGCGCCGGGCTTGTAGACCGTGGCGATGATGCGACCTGATTTGAACGATGCGCCGCCCGGCGTGTGGGCTGGCTTGGCCTCGGCCTGCGCGGCGGCAATCGCGGCCATTTCGCGGTCGCGCCAGGCATCGGCGTACAGCGCAACATCCTCCGCACGGCGCACCTGCATCCGCACACGTTCCAGGGTCTGGCGGGCCTGCGCCAGGTCAGGCATCAAGCGTCCTTTGTCTACACGGCCGCTGTCGCCCTGCGCCACCACACGCGAGGCCGTCGCCAGCGCGCGGCTCAGTTCGTTGAAAACAGCGCGCGGTTCGCCGGCGCCCAAATCCACGTTGATGAGGCGGACGCCGTGTTGGCGGCACAATTCTTCGCGCAGCTCATCACGCTGCGCCTCTTCGATCTCTTCCTGGTCGCTCTTGCGCACCTTGCGTTGGCCTTGCAGGCCTTGCAGGCGCACCGCCACCCCAACGTCGGGGTAATACAGGTCGAGCTTGAGGAGTCGTTTGGTGTTTGGATTACGTAACCAGGGCGGTGTGACGTTTTCTTCCACCGCGAAATCGCCCAGGATGCGGGTGAAAATCTCGCGCCAGCCCATCGCATATTGCCACATGATCTACCTCGTCTTGCATAGTGGATGGCGGCCAGATTGTAGGTCAAGAGCGTGTTTCGTGCAAACACCATCGGCGCGATCTTTTCCGTGCAAGCTAAGCCCACCCATGGACGTCACGTCAGCTACAAAACGCAGCGCGGTAATTCCACGACGTAACATCCAGTGCATGCGTATTTGGAGGTTTTCAGTCCGTGTAATCATGTTGATTTCCGATTGACAATGCCACAAGACTGTGCTATGCTCTTGCCAGGTCTAAGCTCGTCTCCCGGCTTCCGAAGTCTGCTAACTTCGGAAGCGTATGGCGCAGGTCCCTCCCGCCTGAGACATCCTTTGGCAGTCAGGAAATCTCCCTGACCCCGCCCCGTTTCGTTCGCTGCATGAAAGGAGTCTGTTGTCATGACCCGTTGGCCTTCCTCATCGTTCCATCGCTCTTCAGGGCGCCTTCCTGTCCCGCGGCTGGCGGCGCGTCCGCGGCTGGTCGTCCATCTGCTGGTTGTCTGCAGCCTGCTGACCTCAGCGGCGACTGCGGCTACCCCCACCCGCAAATAAATACCACTACTAATAGGTTGTCCCCTGCCCACGGCTCAAATCCCATCGCAGCCCCGCTGGCAGCCACGCCAACGGTTGGAGCGCCGCCTTGCCTGGGGTCAGACTGCACGCCAACGCCAACCGCCACGCCAACAGCGACGGCCACACGCGCGGCGCCGCCCTGCCTGGGATCGGACTGCACGCCGACGCCGACGGCTACAGCAACGGATGTATCGCCCACAAGCACCGCAACCTGGGCGCAGACGCCGACGCCCACCGTCACGCCGCCCCCTGGGGGTGTGGATGAGGTGTGGGTGATGCCAGACCAGGAGAGCCGCTTGCACAGCCGCGATGGACGGGTTGTCCTCGCCATTCCGGCCGGTGCGGTCAGCGCGCCGACCCTGGTACGCTATGTATCACATGCTGCGGTCCCCGATCAGCCGACAAATCTCAGTTTCCAGTTTGAACTGATTGCCACAGAACTATCTGGTGTTGAGATCACACAATTTCTCACGCCGCTGACGCTGAACTATCGCGACCCGACGGCAGGCGATGAAGGGACGCCCTGGCCGCCGGGGGCTGCGCTGTTCTACCAGGACACGGCCGACGGGCGCTGGGTCGTCTTGCCAACAAGCGTGGATCAGGAGCAGAGAGAACTGACCACCACCCTGACGCACTTCACGCTGTTTGCGGCAGGTAACAGCATTGTGCCGGAACCGGCGCCGGGAATCAAGGGGATGCAGTCGCAGTTGTACAACGGCGCCTGGACCGTCAGCTACCCGATCGAGGCGCCGCCGGGGCCGGGTGGGCTTGCGCCTGGGCTGAGCCTGGAGTATAGCAGTCGCAGCCTGGCGGGCGGCGGACATCATCAGTTGGCCGGCTGGGGCTGGGACTTGGGCGGGTTGAGCTACGTCCTGCGCGACCTGAGCACAGGCAAGTACAGCCTGACCCTCGACGGCATGACGCATGAACTGGAAGAACACGGCGGGTACTTCTACAGCGTGCAAGACCCCTTCCTCAAGATCCGCCGGCCGACCGCTTCCAATCCGGACTATCCCGTCATGGAGTATTTCGACCCCAGTACACCAGCCAACCCCTTCAAGACGATTGACTTGCCCCAAACGCCCGGCCAGTACAACCGGGACAACCAGGTGTGGGAGGTGACGACCGAGGGGGGCGTCACGTATCACTTCGAGCCGATGCTGTACGTGCGCGACTGCAGCGGCGGGGATTGGACGCCCTCGACGGAACAGCGCGTGGTGCACCGTTTCACGAAGTGGATGTTGACCGAAGTGCGCGATACGACGCCGGCCACAGCCAATCGTGTGACTTTCAGCTATGACTACGAAGGCACGCTGCTGGCAGTCAATGTGCCAGTGTGTCCCAATGATTACACCAGCGATGCGCGCATCCAGGTGCGCGCGGCGCGGGTGAAGGAGATCAGCTATGGGCCAGGCGGCATCTTCAAGGTGCAGCTTGCCTACCTGAACCGAGAGGATCGGGCTGAGCACTTCGACGAGACCGGGTACCAGGTCTTCTGGACACGGAAATACCTGCAACAGGTCGAAGTGCGCGCCAACAATACGCTGCTGCACAAGGTGGGGCTGGGCATGACCGCGTTCACGAACCCGGCCGCGCCGTCGCAGAGCCGGCTCTATCTGAGCACGATCACGCGCTATGGCGCAGACAACAGCACCTTGCCGCCAACGACCTACACCTATGGCAGCGGCACGACGGATGGATTCATGGCGGCGGTAGATAACGGCTACCATGGGCGCGTGGAGATTGCCTATATCAGCTCGAACGGCGGAATGGTAGTGCAGCAGGAGCGGCGGCGCGGAGGCGGGAGCGATCCTGACATCGTGACGCAATACTGGTACACGACGACCTGGGACAGCGAGGCGGGGGGCTTTGCCGAAGCGGAAATGACGCTGGTAGGGAGCGGCGCCTTGATCGGCAGCGGCCAGCCGGACACGCGTATACGGCAGTGGTTCCACACCACGACCAACCTGCGGCGTTGGAAGGGTAAGTTGTACAAGGCAGAAACCCGGGCAGGCTCGGGCGTCACGAACAACTTGCTGGCGCGTACACTGCAGACCTGGAACGAGACCAACGTGGGCACACCGGGTGGGATGACCTTCGTTTATCTGCAAGACAAGACCGAATACGTCGTGGACCCCAACGGCACGGACCCGCCGACACGTTACACCAAGACCGTGTATGTCTATGATCCTGCGTATGGCAACCTGCGACTGAGCAGGCTGTACAGCGAAGCGGCGCCCACGACACCGTATCGCACCAACGAGCGGGTCTATTTCCCACGCAACGACGCCACGGCTTACATCGTCAACCAGGTAGCGGAGGAGAAGCTGTGGGAGGGAAGCGAGGCCGGGATATGTCGGGGTCAGAGCCGTTACGTCTACGACAACAACAGCGGCTATGCGGCGTATAACCAGGCGCCGACCAATGGACAATTGAAGGAGGTGTGGGAGGCGGGGCAAGGGGGAACGGCATGTAATACCAACTGGGTGCGATCGGCAGCCTACGACTACGATGCGTGGGGCAACCGCACGAAAGAAACCGCCGCCAACGGTCGCACCGTGACAACCGTCTTCGATAGCACGTTTCATGCCTATGCGATGAGCGTGAGCATACAGCCGGACAGCCAGTTGGGCGGCGCGACGCTGACGACGACTTACACACGTTACGGCATCAATGCGGCAGCGGGGGGCAACGGGTTGGTGGGGCAGGTGCAAAGCGAAACCGATGCCAACCTGGCGGTCACGCGCTACACCTACGATACATTTGGCCGGCTGACAGAGGTGCGCAAGCCCGGTGCGGGGTTCAGCAATCCGGCCACGGAGCAGATTGTCTACACGACCGACCAGGGATTGTACGTGCAGCGACATTTGCTGCGCGATGACGGCAATGGCGACGCCAGCGCGAGTGCGACCTACCTGGAAGAGCGCACGTTTTACGACGGGCTGGGGCGTGCGCGGCAGACGCAGAAGGAGTACGATGGCAGCCAGTGGAGTCTGGTGAGTCAGCGTTACGATGAGCTGGGCAATCAAGCAGCCGTGTCGGCCCCGTACACGGGGACGGTCAGCGGCGTGGCGTATCAGGCGGTGAATTGGAATGGCCTGGCAGCCACCTTGTCAGCCTACGACCGCCTGGGGCGTATCCGGCAGGTGACGCAGCCTGATGGCGCGACGGTGCGCACCTACTACCAGAACCGGCAGACGGCCGTGATTGATGCGGTGAACCATCAGACAATTTCGGAATACGATGCTTGGGGCCGGCTGGTCAGCGTCAAGCAGTACGATCTGACGCTGGCGGCGGGGGCTACACCGAACTGGGGAGCGACGGTCTACGGGCAGGCCAGCTACAGCTACGATGTGGCGGACCGGCTGGCGCAGATGACCGGTGCGGATGGGGCGATAACCGCCATCGGGTATGACCTGCTGGGGCGCAAGACGAGCATGAGCGACCCCGACATGGGGGTGTGGAATTACGCCTACGATGCGGCCGGCAACCTGAAGCGGCAGGCTGATGGCCGCGGGCAGCAGATTTGCTTCTACTACGATGGGCACAACCGCCTGGCGGGCAAGCACTATCGCAGCGATGCGAACTGCCCCGGGGCAAAGCCGACAACCTACGGAGCAAACGCGTTGAGCGTGGAATACCTGTACGACGGCGGTGCGAACGGCAAAGGGCGACGCACGCAGGCCGATGTGTACACGGCAGGCGGTGCGCTCGACAATCGCATCGCCTGGACGTACGACATCCGCGGCCGGGTGACGGCGGAAACCCACACGATTGACGGGGCGGCGTATGCCCTGGGCTTCACGTATGATTCCGCCGATCGGCCCTTGAGCCTGAGCTACCCCGCGCAGAGCGCGGAAACGGTGAACCTGGCCTATACGGCGCAGGGGTTGCCGGGGCGCCTGTACAGTAGTGTGGATTATGTGCAAAGCGGCAATGCAGTGTATGATGTGGCCGGGCGGTTGACACAGCTGAAGTTAGGCAAGCAAAGCAGCAACAGCGATCCGGTGGTGCAGGTGGGGTTCAGCTACTACCCCTGGACGACCATCACCGGGCAAGGGCGCTTGCAGCAGCTGACGTCTGGGATACCGGGGAACCTCAGCAGCTTGCAGAACCTGACCTATGCCTATGATGCGGTCGGCAACGTGGATTGGATCAAGGACTGGAAGGCTGGCAGTCCGCAGATGCAGGACTTCACGGTTGACCGGCTGAACCGGTTGGTCAACGCCGTGGCGAGCGGTGGTGCGAATGGCGTCTACCCAACTGAGACCTATGGCTTCGCTCCCAACGGCAACCTGACCACCAAAACTGGGGTGGGCGCGTACAGCTACGGTGTGCAGGCGAGCAGTTGCCCAGAGGGTGCGTTGAGCAAGCCGCATGCGGCGGTGACCGCGGGCAGCAGCAGTTACTGCTATGACCAGAATGGCAACATGCGGCGGCGCACAGTGGGCGGCAGCACGTACACCCTGACCTACGATGCCGAGAGTCGGCTCGTCAGCATCAGCGGCGCGGCGACAGCCAGCTTCGCCTATGACGCCGATGGCAATCGCATCAAGAGCGTGCTGAACGGCGAGACGATCACCTACGTCGGTAGCTTGTACGAAAAGAAAGTGGTTGGCAGCACGACGACGCACACGAAATACTACACCTTCGGCGACCGGCGCATCGCAGTGCGTGTGGCGGGGACGCTCTCCTGGCTGCTGAGCGATCACCTGGGCAGCACCGCAGTCACCGCGGACGGCGTCAGCGGGGCGCGCACCGCGGAACTGTGGTACAAATCCTGGGGCGAGTCACGCGGCACGCCTTTCGGCGCGACACCAACGACGTACCGGTCACGGGTCAACGCGAGGATGCGAGCATCGGTCTCTACTTCTACAACGCGAGATACTATGACAGCTCGCTGGGGCGGTTCGCGCAGGCGGATACGATTGTCCCCCAGCCGGGGAATCCGCAGAGTCTCAATAGGTATAGCTATGCGGCCAATAATCCCTTAAGATATGGCGACCCATCGGGCCATGACTGGGTGGATGCCGTCAACTTCCTGCTGGGATTTGCAGCGCAATGGGCTTCTGTCAATACCTGGATGGTCCCGCAGGCTCAGGAAGCCTTGTCAGTTCAACCGAATGAGCCTGTCCCTATGACCGTTGGCCGGCACCTTGGCAACGTAGCCACTGTGGTCCAGGGAGTGACGGAGATGACCGGGGGCGTAGGCCTGATCGGGGGTGGTGCTGTGGCCTGCGGGACAGGGGTACTCTGCCCAGCTGGCGCGACTGCAATGGTGGCCGGCGCAGCAGTCGCGGCGCACGGCCTTGGTGTTGCGGGTGCTGGTGCAGTCATGGAAGGCCAAATGCTGGGGGACTTGTTTGTCCAGGCAAACACTACTTGTCCTTCATGCGGGGCTTCAAATCCCAAAGTCCGGCGCGGCAAGGGAGGTATTGCGACCAGGCAGCACGTGGAAAACCCTGCTGACATCGGGAAGGACGGTGTTTCCGCGTGGTGTGAAGGCTGTGGGAATAATCTACCTCCCAAGTTCTGGGGGCATACAGTAGAAGACCTGCAAGCCTATGCACAGAAGATTGGATTGGATCCGAGTAAAGCCGCAGTGTACACCCCACAGTACGGTGGAGTAGGACACTACTCATTATTCATCGATGCTATCGGGCCGGATGGATACATTCTGCCACAATACGCTGACCTAATCGATGCGTTCTTGAGATCGCCAAAGTGATTTGGGGCGTCAAGTTCGATGGGGCATGGAAGGATTCTTCCGTTCAGAGCATCGTATGTTGTGATTCCTATGAGGAATGGCGTGTAGAACCTGGAGTACATTGATATGAGCGACATTCTGCGTGACATCAAGGCAAATCTTGCCTACGATCGTGGTTCTCCAGCAGCCGAGTGGGAAGTCGTTGAGGGACTGTTAAGTTCGTTTGCGACGGAACGAGAAGCAATTATTCGATGGGTATTCGAGGAATACAACGGATATGTTGACACACGAACTCGAGCGGGCTTAGAGTTCATTGATCATAATTCGACTGAGGGCCGGAGTATCCTGAAGCGTTTGGTCTCCAGCCCGAACCCAGATGATCGCGATACGGCGTTAGCGATCATTGAAGTGTTGGGCGACGACGACGCAGTTCGCATGGCCGTACCACTTCTCGATGACAAATGGACTTACATCCGGCTAGAGGCCGCCACAGTCTTGCGCAGATTCTACCCAAATGAGGTAGCAAGATGCCTGAGACACCTGCTCCAGGAGGAAGCAAAATCGGTCAGAGAAACGGCTTCAAAGCTATTAGTCGAGATGGGTGAGGATTCTCGAGAGCCGGACCGAAGGTAATTTGGGGGGACCAATCAGTGTGTTCTGGATGCCGAATACCAACAGACTCAGAATTTCTCAAGTCATGACTTGATGGACGGCATGTTGCCAGCTACCCGTGATCAGAAATAGTTAGGACTTACGCAAGACACATTTTGATTGCAGGCGCTTTGAGCTGCTGGCGCAGGTAGTCATCCAACAGGCCATGCTTGACCTGATAGATCGTGCGCTGCGTTTCGTAGGCAACTTGCTTGAGGCGCCCCCAAACCAAGATGGCGCAGCCGATATGATTGCGGACAATGCGGGCCTTGCGGCACTGGCAGCTTTCCAGACCGGTCAATTGCTTAGTTTCGCGGTGAAATTGCTCGACCTTCCAGCGGAAGCCGCACACATCTTGGACGACCTCCACGTTGTCTTGCGCTATCTCGTTGGTGACGACATAGTCCGTGCGCTGGGTAGACAGCACCACTCGGAAAACTTTCACCTTGTGCTGGGCCGGAAAGCCCCTGATTTTGATCATTTTGCCATGCTGTTGTTCGGCGGAACTCCAGGACAGGCTATCCAGACGGCGATAGGGCCGCGTGCCCCCTGAATCGTCCACCAGTCGGTTGTCTTTCAGCGGGCAATAGTAGATTTTGCCATAGTCTTCGATCTGTAACAGGAGGTCTTTCGTCGCATACCAGGTGTCCATCAAAACCGCCCACAGGGCCAACTGCTTTTGATAGACACAGTTGCGCAGCATCTCCGCCACATGGTCGAGTTTTGTCTTGCCATCGCCGGCCGGATCGTAGATCCGATAGTCAATGATCCAAAACTGATCGGTCTCGGGATTGACGTAGACACAAGTCACCACGCCGATCCCTTTGATGACGCCGTGAGCATTCCCGCTGTACTGCCGGCGCACTAACTCGATCTTGTGCGAGAAGTTCTTGTCCACAATGGTGTCGTCAAACACCAGGAACCCGTACGGCGTTTGCACCACATGATCCCGGGTGTTCTCCCAGACCAGGTGCGGGCGCAGCGCATCGTCAGCCAAATACCGGTTCGCCATATCGTGGCTGAACTGCTCGGTGTGCTCAGCGTAGTTCGTAAGCGTGTAGTTGATCTGGCTCACGAGCAGATATTGACAGTAGTCGAGACGCGTAACGCGTTCTGTGTTAGCTTTCATGCGGCTACCTTAACCGCTGACCGCTTACACGTCAAATTCGCTGTCTTGCGTAAGTCCTAATAGTAACAGTTACTGCTATGACCAGAATGGCAACATGCGGCGGCGCACGGTTGGCGGCAGCACATACACCCTGACCTACGATGCCGAGAATCGGCTCGTCAACATTAGCGGCGCGGCGACGGCCAGCTTCGCCTATGACGCCGATGGCAATCGCATCAAGAGCGTGCTGAACGGCGAGACGATCACCTACGTCGGCAGCTTGTACGAGAAGAAGGTGGTCGGCAGCACGACGACGCACACGAAATACTACACCTTCGGCGACCGGCGCATTGCGCTGCGTGTGGCGGGGACGTTCTCCTGGCTGCTGAGCGATCACCTGGGCAGCACCACAGTCACCGTGGACGGCGTCAGCGGGGTGCGCACCGCGGAACTGTGGTACAAACCCTGGGGCGAGTCACGCGGCACGCCCTTCGGCGCGACGCCAACGACGTACCGGTTCACGGGTCAACGCGAGGATGCGAGCATCGGTCTGTACTTCTACAACGCGAGATACTACGACCCGGCGTTGGGACGGTTCATCAGTGCGGATACGATCGTGCCGGACACCACAGCTACAACGATCTCTAGCCTGACGGTTGATTTCTCTTACTACGACATCCTTGCAGAGCTCAATCGGGAGAATCGTAACGATAGTCCGTGTGGACTTGGCGTCGTGCAGTGGTTCCAAGAGGCGACGCCCATTGTTCGAGTCAAGGAAGCGGAAAATTCGTGCCTCTCGTATGGAACCCAATTGAACCATTTCGGTCCCACTGATCCTCAAAACTCCAATCGCTATTCTTACGCTCGCAACAACACCCTCCGCTACATCGATCCAACAGGCCATTGGACGATCTCCATAGGTTTGGGCGGTGCCATTTTTGCGGCGCTTGGGCTGCGGGGCGGAGCCACCATCGCATTGGATGGACAAGGAAACGTTGCAGTACTTGCTGGAGGCGGTGCGGGTGGTTATAGTGCGGTCGGCTTCAATAGCCTAGGCCCGAATCTCATGATCACAACAGCGCCTACTGTGGACAAGTTGAAGGGCTTCTCTGTTCAACTCGGTGGCCAACTCGGAGAAGTTGCGTCTATTGGTGCAGAGGGCGTTTTGTTCTCTGATGGCGAAAAAGCCTATTTCGGCTTAAACATCGCTGGAGGAGCAGCGCTGGAGGGGCCATGGCCGGGTGAACTTCATGCAACCTTTGAGCATGACTGGCTGATTTTTGGCCCCACAAACCTCCTTGAAGCACTCAAAAGGCTATGGGAGAAACAACAGCCATGATGATCAGTACAGTCCAAGCAGTCTTCCTCGTTGTGCTCTTGGCGGTTGGTGTTGTGTGTTTGTTCTCGCCAATGACTGTCATCCAAACCGTCATGCGCTGGCCCAAGTTCATCTTTCCGAAGCTATTCCGAGATGAAGAGATTCGCCCCTTGGCCCGAGAAGCCATGCGACTTATTGATGAAAATCCAAGGGAATATGCAAGACGATTTTGGTATCAGCTGCTAATGATAAGAGTTTCAGGAATCATTGCCTTCTTGATGTTCTTGACGGCTCTACTCATTGCGCTTGGTTCGCCGCGTAGCGGAATGTGATGGTCACTTCAAGACAACTCCTGAGCGATTTGCCATACTGAATTGCGGCGCCGATGATCAGTTCATTCTTTGATTTTGCTGAGAACTGGTCTGGGAGCCAACAGTCGGAGACGGCATACGGCGGGTGGAGCGCTCGACAATCGCATCGCCTGGACGTACGACGCTCGCTGCCGGGTGACGGCGGAGAGCCGGGTGATCAACGGAACCGGCGGCGGCACGTTCGTGACGCAGTGGAGTTATGACTCGGCCGATCGGCCGGTGTGGATGAAATACCCTGGCGGCAGTGCGGGACAGATTGGCGAGCAGGTGAACTACGCATACACCACGCAGGGGCTGCTCGACACGGTGCAGAGCAACGGCGGCGTGTATTACGTCGGCAAGACGCAGCACAACGTGCGTGGGCAGGTGGGGGAGCGCTGGCTGGGCAGTACAACGGGCATCGTGAAGCAACTGTACGCCTACAGTGCGGCCGAGAACTTCCGCCTGGTGAGCTTAAAGGCAGGCACGAGTCCGACCAACGACAACCGGCAGAACATCGCCTACACCTACGACGATGCGGGCAACGTGCTGATGATCACGGATGCCGCGGCATACGGTGGGAGCCAGGCGCAGACCTTCGCCTACGACACCCTGGATCGCCTGAGCACAGCCCAGGCCAGCGGCTCCACCACCTACGGTGGCTACACTCAACGCAGTTATGCCTACAGCAATGCGGGCAACCTCACCACTTTCGAGGGCGCAGGCACGAACCTCTATTACCAGGATAGCGCGCATAAGCATGCCGTGACCCACGTCGGGGGAACGACGGCCAGTTATCAGAAATACTGGTACGACCAGAATGGCAACGCCACGCGGCGTATCAGCGGCAGTCAAGATGTCACGCTGACCTACGACGCCGAAAACCGGCTGACCGCGATGGCTGGCGGCGTCACCGCGAGTTACGTGTACGACGGCGACGGCCAGCGGGTCAAGGAGACCATCGCTGGCGTCACGCGGGTCTTTGTCGGCAACACGTACGAAGTAGACAACGGGGCGGTCAAGAAGTACTATTACGCCGGTTCCGTGCGCGTGGCGGAGAACAGCGGCGGCGCGCTCTACTACCTGCTGACTGATCACCTCGGCTCCACCGCATTGACCCTGGACAGCGCGGGCAATCGGCTGGACGCTAACACCGAGATTCGGTACTACCCTTACGGCGCGCCGCGTTACACGGCAGGCACGACGCCGACGACCTTCAACTTCACCGGTCAGCGGCGGGACAGCGGCAGTGGTTTGCTGTTCTACAACGCCCGCTGGTATGATCCGGTCATCGGGCGGTTCATCAGCGCCGATACGATCGTACCCGAGCCCGGCAATCCGCAGAGCTTGAATCGGTACAGCTATGTACTGAATAACCCTCTTGGGGCGGTAGATGGCACAGGTCACTGGCCTGAATGGGTGAACAATGCCTTCAGCTATACCATGGGTGCAGTGTCTCAGTACCTGAATAATCTGTCACTCGGCGCATTTGCGGCGCTTGCTGTGCACGGCGATCTGTCGTCGGTTGAAAGCGACAGCTACCAGCAAGGGCGTGAACTGGGAGCGATACTGAGCGATGCCCAGGCTAAGTTTGAAATCGCCACGGGAATTGGCATGGCTGCTGCTGGGACTGCTGCCATCGCGCCGACGTTGGGGGGTGGCGGGGTGTGTACTCTTGCCACTGCAGGCGTATGTGCATTGCCAGCAGGGGGAGCTTTGGTCGCCGAAGGCGCCATGGTTGCAGGCGGCGGCGCGTTGGCCGGCCATGGCGCTGGGGTGTTGTTGTATGCCAAGAGCCACCCGGTCGAGAGAATGGGAGATGTTCAGAAGCATGGTAGACCGGGAAGTAATACTGCGCAAAACAAGCAATTCAGGGGAGCTGTTCGATCGGCTCAGCGAGAATTGGAGCAGGAGTTGGGACGGAAGTTGTCGCCCGACGAAATACAGGAACTTCATGAAGCATTACATGAACTTGAGAACCCTGGATTCGACGATATCGTCAACTTGGCTCGCGATCTGTTTGGAGGAAAATAATGGTGACACAGCCTGATCTAGACGCCGTAAGCGAGTTGGTGGCGCCATTGGTTGGCAAAGAAGCTCGGAATGTCCGCCTGGGGATTGGCAATTTTGTTACACTGGAGTTCGGCAGGCAGTTGGCGCCCAACAAGTTTGGCCGATCGTATGGAGAATGGTATCTATGGCTCTGCGGGTGCGAATGGCGCATAGATCGGCAGGATCAAATCGTTATTGCTGGGGAGGATTCCCGAGAGCGGCTCAAAACCGCAGTACAAGAACTAGAAGGACGCAAAATGCAATCTGTGTCTCTATCCTCCCCTGCCATTGATGCAACCTTCGAGTTTGAGGGCGGCTTGTATTTGCGGCTGTTTGCAGTAGATACGACTGAGATCGAAAGTTGGAAGTTGTTTACCCCGGAGGACAAAGTGCTTGTTGTCGGACCGGGGTCCAAGTGGTACTACGCACGGTCGGATATCCCCCAAGATGAGAGGTGAATCGTCTTCGTATGGTGACCGGAATAACCGCGACGCGCGCATAGTTAGGGTGAGGGCGCGATGATCTCGACTCCCCATAGGGTCTTGCTGTCCAACATTCCGTGCGTCAGCGGGCTATGACCGCGACGGGCCGGGCCTTACAGGTTTCCAAGACCTATCAGGCCCGGAATGGTTTCTACGAGCACCTACGACGCCGAGAACCGGCTGACCGCGATGACCGGCGGCATCACGGCGAGCTACGTCTATGACGGCGACGGTAACCGGGTCAAAGAGACCATCGCTGGCGTCACGCGGGTCTTTGTCGGCAACACGTACGCAATAGACAACGGGGCGGTCAAGAAGTACTATTACGCCGGTTCCGTGCGCGTGGCGGAGAACAGCGGCGGCGCGCTCTACTACCTGCTGGGCGATCATCTCGGCTCGACGGCGGTGACCCTGGACAGCGCGGGGAATCGGCTGAACACCAACACCGAGATTCGGTACTACCCCTACGGCGCGCCGCGTTACACGGCCGGCGCAACGCCGACGACTTTCAATTTCACCGGTCAGCGGCGGGACAGCGGATCGAGGTTGCTGTATTATGGGGCACGCTGGTATGATCCAGTCATCGGGCGGTTCATCAGCGCGGATACGATCGTGCCGCAGCCGGGCAATCCGCAGAGCTTGAATCGGTACAGCTATGCGGCCAATAATCCTCTGCGCTTCGTGGATCCTTCGGGTCACCGAGAATGTGAGGGAGCCAGCCACTGCAACGGGCCTGATCCTGCGCTGCCAGCCGCGCCGCCGGCTTACCGCGGGCCTTGTATCAGCGTCGTGTGTTTGCCAACTTCCACTCATGCGCCCGCAATGATGATGCCTGGAACTCCAGACCCGCAATGGGTTGCTCCAACGGCAACCCCATATGCGGGAGCATGGGTGGGGCCAGGAGGCCCCTGGACGCCAACCTCGACACCACATCCGTATGTACCGCCGTCGCAGCGCATCAATCGCCCATCCGTGTATTGGGCGATTGTGGCAGCTTACAATGAATTGCCGCAGGTAGTTTCCAAATTCACTCCAGTGACCGCACGCGCGGCTGGGCGAACCGCTGTGTTCGTCCCATTCCCAGAACCGGTCATCAAAACGGCAGATTACCTGTGACTCCCCGTGAGCATTGGCAGTCCAATCAATCCAAAGCAAAGCCCAAAGAAAGGCACAACACGAACCATGAATCCGAAAACGATCCTGATCACCGGCGCCACGGATGGCATCGGCAAGGCCACGGCGCGGGCGCTGGCTGTGCAGGGCCATACGGTGATCCTGCACGGTCGCAACATCGCCCGTGGGCAGGAAGCCGTGGCTGAGCTGCGTCAAGCGGCCGGCCATGAGCGAGTTGATTTCATTCCAGCGGACCTTTCATCCATGCGCCAGGTGCGTGAACTAGCGGCCGCGGTGCAGACGCGTTATCCGCAGCTGCACGTGCTCATCAATAACGCCGGCGTTTTCATGAACGAACGCCAGGTCACCGAGGACGGCTTTGAGATGACGTTCGCGGTCAATCACCTGGCGCCTTTCCTGCTAACCAACCTCTTGCTTGACAAGATCAAACAGAGCGCGCCCGCGCGCATCATCACCGTCAGCTCGGTGGCGCACCAGCGTGGACAGATTGATTTCAACGACCTGCAAGGCGCGCGCGCCTTTGGCGGCTACAAGGCCTATGCGCAGTCCAAGCTGGCCAATGTGCTCTTTACCTATGAGCTGGCCGCACGCACGGCCGACGCCCGCGTGACCGCCAACTGCCTGCACCCCGGCGTTATTGGCACCAAGCTGCTGCAGACCGGATTTGGCATCGGCGGCGCCACCCCGGATGCAGGCGCACGCACCTCGGTCTACCTGGCCTCCTCGCCTGAGGTGGAGACGGTCACCGGCGCCTACTTCGACAACCAGCGCGCGGTGCCCTCCGCTCCGCACAGTCGCGATGTGGCTGTGCGCCGCCGGTTATGGGAGATTAGTGAAGAGTTGGTGAGGTGAATGATGCAGAAGCCCGATTTCATGGCGAAATCGGGCTTCTGCGCAGGTAACGAGACAGGGGCGCTAGAGGTAGTGCTGCTCTTTGGCCCAGGCAGTCAGCTCGTCACGGAACTTCGGATGCGCGATACGAATCAAGTTGAGACAGCGCTGACGAATCGTCTTGCCATACAACTCGGCGACGCCGTACTCTGTCACGACGTAATGGACATGGTTGCGGCTCGTGGTGACGCCCGCGCCAGGCTGCAGCATGGGAACAATGCGTGAGACCGTGTCATTCTTGGTGGTGCTGGGCAGGGCGATAATGGGCCGACCGCCCTTGCTGCGGGAGGCGCCGTAGATGAAGTCCAACTGCCCGCCAACCCCGCTGTAGAACTTGGTGCCGATCGAATCTGCACACACCTGGCCTGTCACATCCACCTCGATGGCAGAATTGATGCAAACCATGTTGTCATTCTGCGCGATGATGAACGGGTCATTGACATAATCTTGCGGGTGGAACTCCACGATCGGGTTGTTGTCCACAAATTCATACAGGTTTTGGCTGCCCAGGATGAACCCGGCGACGATTTTGCCAGGATGCAGCGTCTTGCGTTCGTTGTTGATGACCCCAGCTTCCACGAGGGGAATGACGCCGTCAGAAAAAAGCTCGGTGTGAATGCCCAGGTCGCGCTTGCTGTTGAGGAAATGCAGCACGGCGTCGGGAATGGCGCCAATTCCCATCTGCATGGTGGCCCCGTCAGGAATCAGGTCCACAATGTGCTCGGCAATTTTCTTCTCCAGCTCGCCGGGCGTACCTTGCGGCACTTCCGGCAGCCGGTAGCTGACCGGCACCATGTAGTCCACCTTGCTGATATGGATGAAGCTGTCCCCCAGGGCCCGCGGCATGAATTCGTTGACTTCCGCGATGACGATCTTCGCATTTTGTGCGGCCGGCTTGGTCAGGCCAACCTCCACGCCAAATGACAGATAGCCGTGCTCATCGGGCGGGGAGCAGTGAATCAAAGCAGCGTCAAGCGGCAGCTGCCCATTGCGGAACAAGCCCGGAATCTCCGACAAAAAGACCGGCGTAAAGTCGGCGCGGCCATCGTTCACCGCGCCGCGTACATTGTGGCTGATGAAGAGGGCATTGACGCGAATCTTGCCCGCCATTTCTGGCGCTACATACTTGGCATCCCCGATCGTTAGAACCTGCACAATCTCCACATTCTCAAGGTTGCCGGCTGCGGCCCGGTTGACCAGCGCGTTGAGGAGTTGTTGGGGAACGCTGCAATTCCCTGTCAAGAAAAGACGGTCCCCTGACTTGACGGCCTGTACCGCTTGATCGGCTAGAACGATTTTGTTCCAGCAGCGCATCATCCAGTTATTCATAGCTCAATCATCCCACATTCTTTATGAGCTCATACTGTAGGCGGCAGTCAGGCCAGGCAGCAGGATCTTGCCTGCCCGGATATTTACGCCGCGCGCCAGTGATGGTGACTTCTCGATGGCCGCATCCAAACCCTCGGACGCAATACTATGGATATAGGGCCAGGCTGCGTTGTTGAAAGCGTGCGTGGCCGTGCGCGCCACAATGCCGGTCATATTCGGGACGCAGTAGTGGATTATGCCTTCTTCGATGTAGGTGGGGGATGTGTGCGTGGTGGGTCGCGTGGTTTCCACACAGCCGCCCGTCGTCACCGCCACATCCATAATGATGGAGCGACGCTTCATACTGCGCACCAATTCGCGGCTGATCAGAATCGGTGAGCGCGCGCCTGGCACCTGAATAGCGCCGACAACGACATCGGCAAAGCGCACCATCTTGTCCACATTGAGTGGATTGGACATCAGCGTGACCACACGCCCCATGAACAGGTTATCAATAAAATGCAGGCGCTTGATGTCCTGATCCAGGAGGTACACGTTGGCGCCCAGGCCGAGGAAAACGCGCGCGGCGTTGACGCCTACCATGCCACCGCCCAGAATGACGACTTCAGCCGGCGCCACCCCAGGCACGCCGCCCAACAGAATACCCTTGCCGCCGCTGGTGTTCTCCAGTAGACGCGCGGCCACTTGGGCGCACATGCGGCCGGTGATTTCACTGATTGGCTGCAGCACAGGCAGCGAGCCATCGTCCTCTTGAATGGTCTCATAGCCGATGGCCGTGACATGGTTGTTCAGGAAGTGCTGCACACGGCTTTTGCGCGCGGCCGGCAGATACAAGAAGCCACAGACGACCTGGTCGCTGCGCAGCCAGATGGTTTCTTCGGGCGTAGGACGAGCCACTTTGAGTACGAGCTCGGCGCGGGCAAACGCCTCTTCGGTGGCATAGACCAAGATTGCGCCCGCGCGACGGTAATCCTCATCGCTGTAGCCGCTGCCAACACCGGCGCCTTGCTCTACGTAGATGCGATGCCCCTCGTCGTGCAAAATCTGCACATTTGCCGGCGTGATGCCCACCCGATACTCGCTGGCCCTGCGTTCACGCGGGACTCCGATATCCATATGATCTCCTTCGCTTTGCTGTTTTCCATCCGCAAGCAACCGTTAGCCACGTCGCTTGGCAAAATCGGTCAAGTTTCTTTCCACTCACGTACGAGCAGTCGAAAAATATCTGTCTCTGTCACCATCCCGATCACAGCGCCATCGCCATCTACGACTGGCAGGCCGCCGATTTTGTGCGCCAACAGCATTTCAACCACTTCCACGACTGGGGCGTCTGGCGCCACGGTATAGACGTCACGCGTCATGGCGTCGCCTACGGTCAACCAGGTGGCTGACCTGGGGTCATAGGGGTCTACAGCCGTCGCCATCGAGGCCACGCGTACATCGCCCTGGGTCAGAATACCCACCAGTTGCCCATCGTCATCCAACACCGGCAAACGACGGATTTTCTGGCTTTCCAACGTGGCTGCCGCCTCATCCAGGTCGGCCTCATAATGAATCGTGAGGGCCGGAGAACTCATAATGTCGCGCACAAAATAGGTTGGCACTGTTCGTCTCCTTTGAAGCGGTCCACAGCCAGGTCTACCCAAAACCCGGTCTTGGGCGCTACGCGGCGCTTCTGACAACAGCGCCAACAACCGGATTTCCTGCGAGGATAATACGAAGGACGAACGGTCATCCACACTGATCTTTCGTCCTTCGTGTTTTTATGCGCCACAGGCCATGCGCCGATGCACGCGGCCCGGGCAAACGAGTTGAACTGCGCTTAGTTCATGCTCAAAGCAGGCGCCGGTGCAGCCACCAGCGTCGTTTGGCCGGTCATACGCCGCTCAATGGCGCGCGCCAGGCGTCGAATTCCTTCTTCGAGCATGGCTGGCTCCGCATTGGAGAAGTTGAGGCGCATGGTGTTGAGATGCCCGCCGCTGCGGCCCGCGGCATAGAACGCATGCCCAGGCACAAACGCCACCTTCTCTTGCACGGCATCTTGCAGCAGCTCTTCTGCATTGATCTCCGGCGGCAATTCAACCCACAAGAACAAGCCGCCGCGCGGGTGTGTCCACTGCACGCCTGGCGGGAAGTAGCGCGCCATGGCCGCCAGCATCACATCCCGGCGTTCACCGTAGACCTTACGCAAGGTGCGTACATGCTTTTCCAGGAAGCCGTCCTTGGCCACCTCGTACGCCACCATTTGATCAAAAATGCTGCTGTGCAGGTCCATGCCCTGCTTGGCTTGCACGCACTTTTGAATGACCTCCACTGGCGCCACAATCCAACCGAGGCGCAGGCCGGGCGCCAGCGTCTTGGAGAACGTGCTCAGGTAGATGATATTGCCCTTGAAGTAGCCGTGACCATCACACGCTCGCGACTCGAGATGTTCACAGTCCAACTGCACCAGGCTAGGTAAATGTTCGCCCTCATAGAGCAGCTCGCCATAGGGATCATCCTCAATAATAGGGATGCCGTAACGATCCGCCAGTTCCACCACTTCCTGCCGCCGTTCCAAGGATAGGGTTACGCCGCCGGGATTATGGAAGTTGGGAAGCACATACATAAACTTGACGCCGGCGCGCAGCGCTTCTTCGAGCAGATCCACCTGCATCCCGTCCCGGTCAATGGGCACCTCAATGTACTCTGCCTGGTAAGCATTCCAGGCCTGCAGCGCGCCCAGGTACGTTGGTCGCTCGACCAGGATCGTATCGCCGGGATTGATCAGCAGCTTGCCGATCAGGTCAAGGGCCTGCTGCGAGCCGGAGGTGATGAGGACATTGTCTTCTTTGGCATGGATGCCATAATGCGCCATCTTATCCACAATCAGCGAGCGTAATGGCCCGTAGCCCTCCGTCGCGCTGTATTGTAATGCCTGTCTGCCCGACTGGGCAAGAACCTTATCGGCCGCGGCACGGAAAGCCTCGACCGGGAAAAACTCGGGCGCGGGCAACCCACCCGCAAACGAGATAATATCTGGCTGCTGCGTAAACTTGAGCAGTTCACGAATGATGGAACTGCTCATCCGTTGATTGCGCTGTGCATATCGTCGTTGCCACGGCGTTGTCATAGTTACACTCCTTTGTGTCTATCACACGGCATGTGGGGCGGCGGCGGCCACCCCATAGATAAAAAGCGTCATTTGCCACGCGCACGAATGAGCAAGACGGGACAAGGCGCAGCCTGCAGCACTTTCTCGGCGACGCTGCCGTACACCCAGCGGCTGATCCCACCTCGGCCATGTGTGGACATGACAATCAAGTCTACATGTTCAGATTTGGCAAAATCAGTGATGGCGTCGGGCACGGGGCCATCCAAAATGGCAGTCTGGTACGAGATACCCTTTTCGCGCAGCTCGCCGGATACACCCTGCAAGTATTGCGCGGCCTGGTCACGCAGCCCGGGCAGTTCAGTCACTGCGCCGGAAAGGACCAAGTCAGGCGCAATCAACTGGTAGGGCGAAATGACCACGCGCAGAAGGATCATGTTGCTCTTGAACTCCAGCGCCAGGGCCTCCGCGTGGTGAAGCGCGGCTTCGGCCAGCGCTGAACCATCCAGCGGTACGAGAATGTTCTGATACATTATCTTGTCTCCTGTTATCACAATCGCCAGGCCGTCATGCGTGCAGTGGCATGGCATACTCCGCGCCGCGGCGCAGGGCCACCTTGTTTGGCTCCAGGAAGCGCCGGTTGCGCTCTGGCAGGTGGGCCAGCAACGCTCGATCCAGGGCTTCGAGCGGCAGCAGGTTGGTGGCCTGCAGCAGGGCGCCTAGCATAATGACATTCGTCAATTTTACATTTCCCAGCGCTGTGGCAATCTCGTTGCCCGGCACGGGGATCACGTGGATGTCCGCACGCGTCACGGCACGCGGCACCAACGAACTGTTGTAGATCAGGAAGCCGCCCGGTTTGACCAACGATTCATACTTATCCACGGACGGCAGATTGAGAGCGATCACGGCGTCAGGAGTCCGCACCAGGGGGGCGCCAACTTCTTCATCCCCCACGACCACAATGCAGTGCGCTGTACCGCCGCGCATTTCTGGGCCATAGGACGGGATCCAGGTCACCGCTTTGCCTTCATCCATGCTGGCGTAGGCCATCAACTGGCCGGCGAACAGAGCACCCTGCCCGCCAAAGCCAGAGAAAATGATCGAGAATTCCATCTGATTCACTCCTTTGTGAATATCTCTGTGTGAAGTCCGAATGCGTAGGTTCCCTGCCTAGTTCAGACGGGCAACGGCATCTATCACCTTGTAGTCGCCCAGCGGATAGTAAGGCACCATCTGTTTCTCGATCCAAGTCAGCGCTTCGGCCGCCGTGGTGTGATTGTTGGTGGGGCAGGACGACAGAACCTCCACGAAGGAGAGTCCCTGCCCGGCTAACTGCGCCTGGAAAGCCGTGCGAATGGCCTTCTTCGTGCGGTTGATCTCGCGTACATTGTGCGTTGAGCGCCTCACCACATACGACGTGCCCGGCAGCCCTGCGATCAGCTCAGCCACGCGCAAGGGATAGCCGGCCAGGGTGACATCGCGACCACTGGGCGACGAGGTGGTGATTTGGCCTGGAAGCGTGGTCGGCGCCATCTGGCCGCTGGTCATGCCATAGACCGCGTTGTTGACGAAGATGACCGTAATCTTCTCGCCACGCGCCGCCGCATGGATAATCTCATTGGTGCCAATGGCCGCCAGGTCACCGTCGCCCTGGTAGGTGAAAACGACCTTGTCGGGTTGCGTGCGCTTCAGTCCGGTCGCCATGGCTGGCGCGCGGCCATGGGCCGCTTCGGCCATGTCCACGTTGAAGTAGTTGTAGGCAAAGACAGCGCAGCCGACTGGTGCGACGCCAATGGTGCGCTCACGCACGCCCAGCTCGTCCAGGACTTCAGCCACCAGGCGGTGAATGATGCCGTGCGTGCACCCTGGGCAGTAGTGCGTCAGCACGTCAGTGAGTGAATCGGGGCGCTGATAAACGACTACCATATCGTCAAGCGCCAGAGTCTGTGTTGTCATGACGTCACCTCCGCCGGGTTCGTAGTCAGGGCATTCGCCGTGGTCATCTGGCGCAGCGCCGCGCCCGGCTGACCACTGCCGTTATGCTTGAAGCCGTTGGTGTGTCCGTTCGACTTCACCGTGCTGTAGAGTGAAACCAGGGTGTGCAGTGAATTCAGAATTTCGTCAGGCAGGGGGATCGAACCGCCCATACGGCCATAGAAGTGCACCGGCGCCCGTCCCTCTACAATGGCTTTGACGTCGTTGAGCATCTGGCCAGCGTTCATTTCGACCACCAGGATTGCTTTCTTGCCGGCCGCTAACTCGCGCAGGCGATCCTCTGGGTAAGGCCAAAGCGTGACTGGGCGCAATAGACCTACACGAATGCCCTGCGCCCGCGCCTGTCGGATGGCCGAAGTGGCTACCCGCCCCATCGTGCCAAAGGCCACAATCAGATACTCGGCATCCTCGGTCATGAACTCTTTGCTGCGCACTTCATGCGCCTTGATCTCTGCCAGTTTGGCCTGCAAATGCAGATTGTGCTTCTCCAGCCCCTCAGCCGTCAGGTTGAGCGACGTGATCGAACGATGCGGCCGACCAACGGCCCCGCACAGCGCCCAGTCTGGCTTTTCGGTGCGTAGAGGCTTGCTGGGCGGCATCTCGGCCGGCTCCATCATTTGCCCGATGGTGCCATCAGCCAGGATAACGACCGTGGTGCGATAACGATCGGCTAGATCGAAAGCCTCATAGGTCATGTCAACCGCTTCTTGCACGGTGGCAGGCGCCAGCACGATGTTGTTGTAGTCGCCGTGCCCGGCTGACTTCACCATCTGAAAGTAATCTGACTGCGAAGGCTGGATGTTGCCCAAACCAGGTCCCCCGCGCATGATGTCAACCATCACGCAGGGCACTTCGGACCCGGCAATGTAAGACAAGCCTTCTTGCATCAGGCTGACGCCAGGGCTTGACGATGAGGTCATGACACGTGAGCCGCCGCAGGCCGCGCCGTACACCATGTTGATGGCGCCTAGCTCGCTTTCGGCCTGCAAAAAAACTCGCCCAAGTGCAGGCATTTGGGCGGCCATATACTCCAATAATTCGGTCTGGGGGGTAATCGGGTAGCCAAAGTAGGCTTCTACGCCGGCACGGATGGCAGCTTCGGCGATTGCTTCGTTGCCCTTCCATAGCTCCTTTGCCATGGTTAATCTCCTTTGATCTGTGTTCAATTTTCCAAAACTAGGCCGCCAAGGCAGCCCGCTGCGGCGTCTTTGCCTGATAGCGATAGACCTTGAACACGACATCAGGGCAAATGACAGCGCATAAAGCACAGCCTGTGCATTTGTCCTGTGGGTCTATCAGTTCAACCGGGTGATACCCTTTTGCGTTGAGGGCGGCTGACATGTGCAACACCTCTTGTGGGCAGACAGTGGTGCATAGTTCACAGCCTTTGCAGCGATTCGCCGCAACTACAACAGTACCTCTTGCCATACGTGTTCCTCCTTTGGAAATGCCGTCATCGTTGACGGTGTCTCAGGTTGGCGCCTGATTACTTTGTTCGGCCTCAAGTAGCTCGATCAAATGGTCGAGCAAGTCAGTTTCGGTGATGATTCCAACCAGCACGCCTGCGCGCAAAACTGGAATACCGCCCACTTTCCGGCTGCGCATGGTGACGGCGGCTTCGAGCACATCGGCATCCGGCGAAATCGTCACCGGGTTGGGCGTCATGCAAGCGCCCACTTCGATGTGCTCCAGAAGAAAGTTATCGTACCATTTTTCATGCAACAGGATGGGAGAGTTGGTCGCACGGCGCATATCGCGATCAGTCACGATACCAACCAAGCGTCCGTTTTCGACAACTGGCAAACGGCGAAAGTTGCCTTGACGCATCAGCGTGATGGCCGTATCAATGGATTGCGAGGGTTGAACCGTGACAGGGTTTTCTGTCATGATTTCAGCAACACGAGTCATCCGTTTTCCTCTATGAGAAGGTTGTGCTCACACAGATTGGTGCATCAGTGCCATCAAGCATGCCTGGACTGCCAGTCTATTGTAACCCCTGGCGCGCGTTTTCAACATGATACCTATCATACCTTATGGCCTAGTCGCGGTTGACCGTGGCCTTTGGCGGGGACGCCGACAGAATATCCCTACGGCAAGCGAGACCAGACATCACCTTTTCGCCGAAGGAACAGGTTGCGGCCGCAGAGTTAGGCGCAGGTCGCACCGGCTGACAGCACCGCCGGGCACAAAAAGAAGCGCCGGGCTGCAGCGACGCAGTCCGGCCTGAGCCATGAATGGATCGGATAGGATGTGGATTACAGATAGAAGGTCATGCGCTGCAAATGCGCCACGGGATCAATGTACTGCACCCGGACGCCGTGTGGAACGGTCAAGGTGATGGGGGCATAGTTCAAAATGGCCTTAACGCCCGAATTCACGAGAATGTCGGCTGTGGATTGTGCGCCGTTGGCGGGTGTCGCAATGATCGCCACGCGAATGCCCTGCTGGCGCACGATGTTCCCCAAATGGCTGCTGTCTTGAATCATGAGGTGGGCGAGGGGCTGCCCCACCTTGTTTGGATCATTGTCGAATACGGCGACGATCGTAAATCCACGCCCCGTAAAGCCGCCGTAATGCGCCAACGCGTGGCCCAGATCGCCGGCGCCGACCAACGCGACTTCCCACGTGCGGTCAATCTGCAAAATACGCTGCAGCTGCTCACGCAGAAAAGCAATGTCGTACCCCGTGCCTTGTTTGCCGAACTCGCCAAAATGGGACAAATCCTTACGGATTTGGGCTGAACTGATGCCGAGCCGGTCGCCCAACTCTTGCGAGGATGTAATCTCACGGCCCTCAGCGGCGAGAAAGTTGAGCGCACGCAAATAGATGGGCAGGCGACCTACGACGATGTCCGGAATAGTCGTCATTGACATCGGATAGTGTTCCTTTTTCTCGCATCCCACCATTCAGCCGTAGTGATGCAAATCAAAGCGGTAAGCCCGTCTTTGTGTTGCCCAACCTGGGAATGGTGAACTCCGAAATGGCTTGTGTGACTCTTGTGAAACCGTGTACATAATCATAACACACTCCATCATTTTGCGCAACTTCACAAGCGCCTATTTGCGCAACTTCACACAGGCACGCGCGAAGATGCAGCGCGCCAGCGATCGCGGGGCGAGTGACTGGCGCCATATGACAGCCGTCATATAGCGCGATGAATGTGCAGCAAACGTTGAGGAGCGGTTCAAGTTGCTTGACGTGGTGCGCTTAGCGTGGTAGAGTAGGTTTGTGCAAGGTTTGGACACACTACACGTTTGTGCATCAAAGGAATGGCTTCCACATGAGTGAATCGCTGTCGGTTGCGCGTCGCAGTTCGTTAGCGCTGCTGCCGGGAATCGTTGACGAGCCGGCAAAAACCATGTCCCAGGTAGCCGCACATCCACGTTGGCGCTGGGTGCTGCCCCTTGTTGTGATTTTGGCCGGCTTGGCCTTGTCCATCGCGCTAAGCGGACCTTTGCAGGTCAAAGAGGCTGTAAAGCAGATGAACGAGCAGCTGCAAAGCCAGCTGAGTCAAGTCCCGGCTGAACAGGCAGAGGCCGCCCGCGCGCAAGTGGCGCGGTTCACGCAGCCTATCTTCATACTCGGCGCTTCCGCTCTGGGCCGCCTGCTGGCTCTGGGGCTGGCATGGGTGTTGGCAGCAGCCATCCTGTATTTTTCTGGTTTGATCGTCGGCGCGGATCTGACTTTCGGCGGGCTTTTTGCCACGGTTCCGTGGGCCTGGTTGCCCTTTGCCTTGCGCGATATGGCGCAGGGAGTGTTTGCTGCCATCACTGGCTCTTTGCTCGTCAATCCAGGCCTTTCGCCCCTGGTGGCCCAGGCCAATATGCGAGCCAACGCGGCCAACCCGGTGTATCAAATTTTGGCGCACATTGATCTTTTCACTGCCTGGCACCTGGTGTTGATCTATGCCGCCCTGCGCGGCGGCGCCTCGCTGGAACGCAGCAAGGCGTTCTGGTTGACTGTCATCTATGCTGTGCTCAGCATCGCGCTGCGCATCATTCCGGGTTTCGTCAGCGGCGCTCTGCTCCCTGGCTAAACTCGGGCTGCTTCAAGAGGAACTAAAGAAAACATGCGACGAATTTTAACGATCGTGGTAGTATTGGTCCTTATCGTTGGCGGCAGTTTGCTGCTCTGGCAAAGGCTCGTGCAGGCCCAAGCGCCGCAGACGCCCAAATACGAAACGGTGACGCCTACCCGCAGTACGCTGCGCTCACTCGTCAGCGCTACGGGCAGCATCGAGCCGGAGGCGCAGGTGTCGTTGACCTTCAAGGGGGTTGGCCGCGTGGCCGAAGTCAAAGTGAAGGCCACGGATCGCGTGGAGCCTGGTCAGGTTCTAGCCACGCTCGACAGCCAGGATGTGGCTTTGTCGGTGGCGCAAGCCGAGGCCGGCCTGGCCAGCGCGCAGGCCAACCTGGCGCAGTTGACGCGTAAAGCGCGCGCCGAGGACCTGGAGGCTGCGCAGGCTTCGCTCGACAGCGCGCAGGCCAATGTCAAAAGCGCAGAGGCCAACCTGGCCAGCGCCCGTGCGACGTACAGCAAGCTGCTGGCCGGCGCCAGTGAGAACGACAAGAAGGTGGCCGCCGCGAACCTGGAACGCGCGCAAGCCGCGCTGCAGCAGGCCCAGTCCGCCTACGACCAGGTGGCGAATCTACCCAACGTCGGCCTTCTGCCGCAGTCGCTGAACTTACAGCGGGCGACCATTGACTACGAACAAGCGAAAGCTCAGTATCAGATTGCCACGGCCGGGGCCGACGCCGCGCAGCGCGCGCAATCGGTGGCGGCCATTGCACAGGCTGAAGCCGCCGTGGCCAATGCGCGCGCCCAAGTCGCACAGGCCAAATCGTCGCTGGTGAAGTTGCAAGAAGGCGCAACGCCAGAGCAGACGGCCGGCGCGCAGGCGCAGGTAAAACAGGCTGAAGCCGTCCTGGCCCAGGCGCATCTGAACCAAGACAACGCCACGCTGCGCAGCCCGATCGCGGGCGTCGTGGCCCAAGTCAACATCACCCCCGGTGAATTTCCCAATGCGGCTCGCGCCGCGATTGTGGTGGTCAACGTAGATCGCTTTCACATTGATATCAGCGTGGATGAGATTGACATTGGACAGATTCAGGAAGGGCAGCGCGCGGAGATCACCCTGGAATCATTGCCGGATGCCAAGGTCACAGGGCGCATCAGCCAGATTGCGCCGACCGCCGCTGTGAACACAGGCGTCGTTTCGTACCTGGTCACGGTGGTTCTGGATCCGACGACGGCGCCGCTGCGCGCGGGTTTGAGCGCCACGGCCAATATCACGACCGCCGAGGTCGAAAACGTGTTGGTGTTGCCTAATCGCGCCATCCAGCGCGATCGCACGTCTGACAAGACCTATGTTGAGAAACTGGTGGATGACGTGCCGCAGCGCGTGGAAGTCAAAATCGGCATGCGTAACGAAGGCCAGACCCAGATCAGCCAGGGCGTAAGCGAAAACGATGTCATTATCATCCCCAATACCAGCGCGGGCGAACAACTGCGCCGCACGTTTGGTTTTTAGCGGATAGAGATATCGAGTGGCAGGAAAATGAAAGGCGGAACAATGGCGGGCAGCAATCAACCAGTGATTGATATCCGAGATATGCGCAAAGTCTATCGGATGGGCGATGTCGAAGTGCATGCGTTGAGCGGCGTGTCGTTGACCGTGATGCCGGGCGAGATGGTTGCCATCATGGGGCCGTCCGGTTCGGGCAAGTCAACGTTGATGAATATCATCGGCTGCCTGGATCAACCAACCAGCGGCACCTTTTTTCTTGACGGCGCGGATGTTTCGAAGTTGAACGATAACCAATTGGCGGAGATCCGTAATCGTAAGATCGGCTTTGTCTTTCAGAGCTTCAACTTGTTGTCACGCACCGAGGCTCTGCAGAATGTGGAGCTTCCGCTGATTTACGCCGGCACCCGGCAGCGGCGGCAGAAAGCCGTGGCTGCGCTCGAATCGGTCGGATTGGGCGAGCGCCTGCATCACCGGCCGAATGAGCTTTCGGGCGGCCAACAACAACGCGTGGCGATTGCGCGCGCGCTCATCAACGATCCGGCTATCATTCTGGCGGACGAGCCAACGGGTAACCTCGATTCCAAGTCTGGCGCGGAGATTATGGCGATCTTCCAACATCTGAACGAGGATCGCGGCATCACGATTGTGTTTGTCACCCATGAGCCGGACATTGCCGAACACACCAAACGCATCGTTCGCATCATGGACGGTCAGGTTGAGTCGGATAACCTGGTGGCGCATCAACGCCGCGCCGGCGCGCGCGCCTACACGCGGCGTACGAGTGACCTGGTGCGAAGCAGCGAAGAAACAGATGCTGTCGCTGCCGGAATTTAGGAATCTATCCGCATGGCCGAACAGGGCCAGCAGGAGTCAGCGGTGAATCTAAATGAAGCTTTGCGCATTGCTTTGCGCGCGCTTTCGGCCAATAAATTACGTTCGTTGCTCACGATGCTGGGCATTATCATCGGCGTGGGCGCGGTCATCACCCTGCTTTCGGTCGGACGCGGGGTGGAACGTTATGTGACTAATCAGTTCCAGAGTATCGGTTCCAACCTGCTTTTCGCCGTGCCCGGTCAGTTGACCAGCGGCGGACCGCCGCGCATGCGCGCCAACACGGGATCAAGCCTCACGATGCGCGATGTGATCGCGCTGCGCGATCCCCTGCGCGCGCCTGATGTGGTGGCCGTCGCGCCAGAAATCACCCGCGTCGGCTCTGTGACGGCGGGCAAGCGCGAGATCACGCCGCAGATAGGCGGCGTGGAGCCAGAGTACGCCGCGGTGCGCAACTGGACTGTTGAAGCTGGACGCTTCATTACCCAGGAAGATGTGACTGCGCACGCGCGCGTCGCAGTCATCGGTCAATCGGTGGTGACGCGTCTTTTCCCGGACGAAGACAACCTGGCGAACCGCACCATTGAAATCAACAACGTTTCCTTCCGCATTGTGGGCGTACTGCAGAAGCGCGGCGGCAGCGGCTTCGGTGATGAGGACAATCAGATCTTTGTACCGATTACCACGGCGCAAACGCGCCTTTTTCCCAGTCGCACCACCAGCGGCGACTATCGCGTATCGGTCATCTACTTGCAGGCTACCGCCGAAGACCGCATGGATGCTGCCGCCAGCCAGATCACCGAGGTGCTGCGTGAAACGCACGGCATTACCTACAGCAACGACGATGATTTTAGCGTTGTCAGCCAGGCGGACCTCATCAGCATCTTCGGCCAGATTACCGGCGTCTTGACGTTGTTCCTGGGCGCCATCGCCGCCATCTCGCTGCTCGTGGGCGGCATCGGCATCATGAACATCATGCTGGTGTCGGTGACTGAGCGTACACGAGAGATCGGTATTCGTAAGGCGGTTGGCGCCAAGCGGCGCGACGTGCTGGCCCAATTCCTCCTGGAAGCCGTTGTCTTGTCGCTCATCGGCGGCTTTGTCGGCATTGGCCTGGGCGCGGGAGGCGCAGCCCTTGTCTCGCGGCTGCAGAGCGATTTCCAGACCTTCGTCACGCTCGACTCCGTGCTGCTGGCGACCGGCTTCTCGGCGGCGGTTGGACTTTTCTTCGGCATCTATCCAGCCACGCGCGCCGCACGCCTCAACCCAATTGATGCGCTGCGCTACGAATAAACCGACGCGACCCCTATGGCTGCGAGCGCGGGCAGGCAGCAGGCTTTGCCTCACCCAAAATGGAGTATGATGTGCTAAGTTTCCTGTCGCGAGATCAGAATTGGCGGCCGTTGGCGATTGGCCTGGCGCTGCTCGTCGGATTGACCGCGTGCGCGGCGCCGCCGGCGACGTCCACGCCCACCATCGTGCCACTCGCGGGCAGCGCGGTCACGATGACCATCGCGCCGGCGACTGCGCCCATACCAGGCGCGACCCCAATGCCAACGGCCACGGGTACGCCGCTCACGACGCCAACGGCCACGCCGAGCGCGGCGCCAACGGCCATGCCGAGCCCAGCGCCAACCGTCGCGAATGTGGCGACCGCACCTCCTAGCCCCGCGACGCCGGCCGTTGTGGTGATCGGCAAGGCTGCCATCAACGTACGCAGCGGTCCCAGTACGGCCTACCCGATTGTGGGCCGGCTGCTGCCCGCGGCCCCGGCAATCGTCAGCGGCCGTGATGACAAAATGACCTGGTGGCAGATTATGCTGCCGGACGGCCGCCGAGGCTGGGCATCTGCCAGCCTGGTGCGCCTGACCGGCGATCCAGCGGCGCTGCCCGTAGTCAACGCTGCGCCTGCGCCAACGGCTCGACCGCAGCCTGCGCGTGCGGCGCCCGGCAAGATCGTCTTTCAAGAGAGCAACGGCGGCTCCATCTACCTGGTCAACGCCGATGGCAGCGGCCTGCGCCGATTGACCGACGGCTTTGACCCGGCGCTGGCGCCCGATGGACAGCGTGTGGCATTTACACGCTGGAACGAGCCGCGTGGGATTTGGATTTACGACCTGCGGACGAACGAAGAGTACCTGGTGGTGCATGCCAACGGCGCACGCGCCCCGACATGGTCGCCTGACAGCAGCGAGCTGGCTTTCTCGTGGTGGCGCAAGACCATTCCGGGCCGCCAGGTCTGCATTGGCGGTTTCTGTTTTGACATTCCGCCTGAAGACTACAACGGCTTGGCGGTTGTGCGTGTGGATGAAAAGGTTCTGCGCGACCTGCCGGCCAGCCAGACGGTTCAGTCGCCAACGTGGGAGCCAAGCGGCAAGCGCATCGTTTACCGGGGCAAGCAGGGCCTGAAATCAACCGCGCCAGGTAGCGCGGACGCGCGTGAAGATGTGCTGACAACGAGCGCCTTCCAGGAATCTCCAGCCTGGAGTCCGGACGGTCAGCGGTTACTGGTGCAGGTGCGCCTACACGATCATCGCGACATTTTTGTGCTGGATCGCGACGGTCACACCATCGCGCGCCTGACGGCCAATGATCCGCTGGCCGACCGCGCGCCCAACAATGTTGCGCCAGCCTGGTCGCCTGATGGGCGCCAGGTAATCTTTTTGAGCGATCGCGCCGGCTCCTGGCAGGTGTATGTCATGGAAGCGGATGGGTCGAACCCGCGCCTCTTCCTGCCCGCCGTGTTCGGCCAGATCGCGTTCCGCTACGATTTTGCCGCTGAGCGTATGTTTGACTGGGGGCGCTGAGCGGAGGCTGTTGGGGGCAGGTTTGAACTGGAGACCGCGCGCGTGATAGAGCTTGAGACAATCTGCATCCCCGGCGGGCCATTTGTGATGGGGTGGAATCAAGGCGCGCCCGAAGAGCGTCCTGCGCATGTCGTGCACGTGGAGACGTTCTGCCTGGGGCGCACACCGGTGACGAACCAGGATTTTTTGGCCTTCTTGGCGGCTGACGCCTACCGTCAGGAGGATTTCTGGTTGCCCGACGGCTGGCAGTGGATACAGCAGAAGCAGATTCGTGCGCCCGCTTTCTGGGGTCATCCCCACTTTGGCCGACCTGAGCAGCCAGTCGTCGGCGTCACCTGGTACGAGGCCATGGCCTTTGCGGCGTGGTTGGCCGCAGAAACCGGTCAGCCGTGGCGCTTGCCCAGCGAAGCAGAATGGGAAAAAGCGGCGCGCGGCGGGGATGAGCGGCTGTGGCCGTGGGGCAATCAATTCGACGTGACGCGCGCCAACGTCGCAGACGGCGGCCTGGGCGCGACCAACGCCGTGATGGCTTTTCCGCAGGGCGCGACGCCCGATGGTCTCCTCGACATGGCCGGCAATGTGTGGGAATGGACCGTGAGCCGCTGGGGCCGCGCCTGGCAGAGCCTGGAGTATCATTATCCCTACGCGGCCACGGACGGCCGCGAAGACCTCCAGGGTCGTTTTGCTCGCGTCATGCGCGGCGGCTCCTGGTTCGACCGTTGGCAGGAGAGCCGGGCCACCAAACGCGGCCGTTTCCTGCCCGGGTCGCGGGCCAGCAACATCGGCTTTCGGTTGGCTGCCGATGGCGGCCCGGTCCGCTAACGGGGCGTTGCGCGGCGTTGACTGGCAGCCAACGCGCCGGCCAAAATGCCGAGCAGCAGCGCTGCGCGCCATGAGCTGGTGAGCCAGGGATAGTTGTCGAACAGGCCGCACACGAACAGCGCCAGCCAGCAGGCGCCGGTTGTATCGAACAAGAGCGACGCCCAGGCGTCCTGCATCGAAGGCGACCGCCTGAGGCCGACCAACCAGGCCCCGTTGAGCCACAGCCACAACAGCCCGCCGCTCACGCCCAGTTCGGCGGCGGCCAACAGCGGCGCGCTGTGGACGACCGGCGCGGCTGAACCAGGCGCCAGCATGACCGCATACAAGCCACTGCCCACGCCCAGCAGCCAGTGCTCACGAATCAGACCCGTCGCCACGATCAGCCCGCTCACCCGTTCGCTAATGGAACGGGCTTCGAGCGGACTGGTTAGATCAAAGAAACGCGCCCAGAGCAGATCGGGCTGACGCCATGCGAAGAAGAGCACGGCCATCAGCATCCCCAACAGCAGCCAGCGGCTGCGATGCCAGGCCTGGCGCCGCCGCCAACAGAGCCAGGCCGCGCCGATTACAAAGCCTAGCCAGGCCGCGCGTGAAAAACTAACCAGCAGCCCCATCAACCCGACCGCGCCCACGACCAGCCAGGCCGCGCGGCTGACTGTCGGCGATACGCGCGGCCAGGGTGCGCCTGCCAGCCATCCGGCCATGATCCACAGCAGGCCAATGCTGAGCAGACCCCCCAGCACATTGGGATGTGCGGTGAGGCCATAGGCGCGCAAGCGATGTTGGCCTTCCGGGCCAACCACGCTGGTGGCTTCGACGCGCGGATCGAGCGCCATCTCGCCCAAGAAAGCGAGATGGGCTGAATCTTGGCGCACAAACTGCACGACGCCGACAGCGCCTTGAACCAGGACGATGAGGGCAAAGAGCAGCGAGAGCCAGCGCATCACATGCGCGGCCGGCGCGTGGGCCAGCCAGAACGTCAGCAGCCAGAAAAAGCCAATGCCGATAACGATGATCAGGGCAACGCCGGGCGCTGCGGCTGGACGCAGACGCACCAGCGTCACCGCGCCCAGGCCGATGACCGGCAGCAGCACCCGCCAGACGTCGCGCCAGGCCAGGCCCCCGGATTGATCGCGCGGCGCCGCGCGCTTCATCCACGCGGCCACCCGCAGCAATACTGCCAGCACGGGGAGGAGCGCCAGGACGCCCACCTGCGCCGGCCGCCCCGCCAGGTTGGCGACGACGATTGGCCACCAGGTGAATGGTCCCAGGCGCCAGGCCGGCGCGAGAAAGGTCAGCACCAGAAAGAGCGCCAACAGGATATCGGCTGCCGCCAGAAGCCGCGCCGGCGTCTGGCGGCGAGCGACCAGGCTCACGGGCGCGGCTGGCGTTGGTAGAACATGAGTGGATGACGCCTCGATACTCATGCTGCCATGACCTGGCGGTAGAGAGCGGCGGTTTCGGCCGCCGCGCGCGGCCAGGAGAATTCAGCCGCGCGCGCGAGGCCGCGCTGCCGCTGCGACGCGCGCAGATCGGCATCGGTCAGCAGGGTGTACAGCCCATCCGCCAGCGCCTGGCTTTCGAGCGGGTTGATCAGGGTGGCGGCGCCGCCGGCAATTTCGGCCGGCGCGGAGCAGTTAGAAGTCAGCACGGGTGCGCCGCACGCCATGGCCTCGACAATCGGCAAACCGAAGCCCTCATAGAGGGATGGAAATACGAAAACGGTCGCCAGGTTGAGGAGCGCGGCCAGGTCCGCGGTAGGCACGTAGCCAATAAAGCGCACCGCTTGCTGCATCCCCACGCGTTCGATGGCCGCCATCAAGGCATGGTAAGGCAACGGCCCCCACTGACCAGCGATCAGAAGCGGGACGCGCACGCCCCGGCTGTGCACCGCAGCCAGGGCCTCCACCAGGCGCACCAGGTTCTTACGCGGCTCAACCGTGCCCGCGTAGAGCAGGAAGGTATCGGGCAGCGCATAACGTGCCCGCGCCGATGCCAGCGCGCCCGCGTCGTAGAGTTGACGAAACTGCGGCGCCGCGGCTTCATAGATCACGTGGACAGACGCAGCCGGCACGCCTAACACGCGCAGGATGTCCGCTTTGGCGCTGGCGCTGACGGTGATGATGGCTTGCGCCCGGCGTGCGGATGGTTGGATCAAAGGACGCGCCAGGAGCAAGCTGCGCGGCCGGTGGTAGTGTGGCAACAGGAAGAGCGACATATCATGAATGGTCACGATCAAACGGCCGCCAGCCGCCAGCGGGAGGAGAGAATTGGTGAAATGGCAAAGGTCGAGATTGAGGCGGCGCAACCAGAACGGCAAGGCAATCTGCAGCCATAGGGGACGCAGCGGCATGAAAGGGCCGCGCGGGCCTCGTGTGCGCGCCACCGCGCCATGCAGGGCCGGCCACAAGTGCGATGGCTGGCGATTGCTCAACAGCTCATAATGCCAGGGGTCCATACGCTGCACAAGATGGGCCAGGAGATGCGTGGAATAGTAACCAACGCCGGTCATCTGACCTTCCAGGGTGGTGACATCATAGCCGATGTGCATCAGTAAGCCGTTCCTCTGTCTCCGTGATACAGGCCGCCAGGCTGCCGATTGCCAGCCACCACAGCAGGTAGGTCGGCGTGAACTCCAGGAAATAATCGAAGATTCCGTGTATGAGAAAAACCATCACCGTCGCCGAGAGACCGAGCAGCCAGGTCAGCTCGTGTTCAGCATAAGCCATTGCCTCACGATTGGCTGTGCCGGCCGGCGGACGCGCCAGCAGGTTGAAGGCGCGACGCGCCAGGCTCAGGAGCAGCCAGGCAAAAGCGATCACGCCCGCGAGGCCCAACGTCGCCAGGATTTCCACGTAGAGGCTGTTGCTGTGCAGGACGGGCGGCTGCCCCACCGGGCGCCAATCCACCAAGCCCAGGGCGTCGCCCCATAGGAAGCGGAAATTGTCTGGGCCAACGCCGAGCCAGGGATGTTGGCGCCAAAGCTGCCAGGCAGCCTTCCACAAGGTCATACGCGCCACCTGGCCGCGGTTTTGGGCTGCCGTCAGCGCGCTGGCCGGGAGCGGGGGCGGCAGGGGCTGCACGGGCAGCGGTTCAGCGTCCGCCATGACCTCGACCTCGGTATGCCCCAGGGCGACTCCCCGCGTGGAAAACCAGGCGACATGATTTTGCAGCAAGTCCCAAGCCAAGACGTAGCGTCCGGGCTGCGCCGGCGCCAAGACATAGGCTGATACCACGATGGATGCGTCGGGAGGCACGTCGCCGGGCAGAACGGTGCGGTCGCCTTCGAACCACAGGATCGTCTCTTGGGCCGCGTCCAGCCAATGGTAGCTGAGCAAGATCGGCTCTGCGCCGCTGGCGCGCCAGGGCAGCTGCCCACGGTTCGTAATGCGCACCGGCGCCTGTGTGCGTTGACCAGCAACCAGGGTGAGATAGGCTGGCGCGGCGTACTCGGCCTGCATCACCCCGGTTTCCACTTCGCGTTGCAAGCGCGCCTGCTGCACCGGACTGAGCGCAAGCTGGATACCCCCCAACAGGAAGACCGTCATGAAAGTGGCGCCTGCGGCGCGCGGCAAAGACAGAGACCTGGGCTGAGGCAGGCCAGGCGGCCGTTGGCGCATGCGGCGCTGAATCCACCCACCGGCGATCAGAAGCCAGCCGGTCGTTGCCAGAATGGCGATCAGTCCGCCGCGGCTGGCTGTCAAGACCAACGCGCCGCTGATGATCACAATGGCGAAGCCGATCAGGACCTGGAGGCGACGCGGCCGCGTCGTCGCCCACAGGGTGATGAGCAGCACCAGGGCTGCTTCCCACGCCTGCGCGGCGATATTGGCGTAGCCAAACGAGCCACTGGCGCGAATGGCGCCGGCCACGCGCGTGGTCTGCAGCTTGAATGCGCTCAGCCAGGGAGCGGTGAGGGTCGGCCAAAGAACCTCGGCGCAGCCCAAGAGCGCCGCAGCGGCGGCGCCGAGCGCGAAGGCCCAGGCGAGCGATCGCATGCGCGCTGCGAAGCGCGTGGGGCCTGCATTCAGGAGCAGATCGTGCACCATCAGCCCGCTGGCGACTCCGGCCAGGCTGCGCAGCGCAAACTTGACCGCCGCGGCCCGTTCGGCCGGCGCCAGCAGGGCCGACGCTATGAGCACCAATCCCCACGCAAGGAGCGGTCGCCACAACCAGGACGGCCAATGTGGGACGCGGCGCAGCAGCGCGCAGCGGCACGCCCAGACGAGCATCGTGAGGGCAGCCGCGAGTTCCAGGTTGGTGAATACCAGGGGGCCAATGTTTACCCAGGGCTGCACCAGTTCGAAAGGCAGGCTGATCGCCAGGCCCAAAACGGCAAGCCAGGCGAGGCGCTGAATGACCGATGTGATAGTTGTCATGCTCAACGAGTGTGGGGAAAAGTGCAGCGGCCGGCGCGCTGTTGGCCCATTATAGAGCCGGTCAGGCAAAGTGTAAAACCTTGCGTTGAAACCGAATTTGATGTATGATTCATCCTGTTCGTGACCGATTACGCAATGCTGCAGACAGAGCAACACTCTCGCCGCTTGCCGGTCTGCAGCCCTTGTCTTACGCCCTCCTCTGGCCTGGGTGTTCGATGAGGAAGATCTACCCCTTTGCGCTCGCTGTGACAGTACAAATTGTATGAGTGATATCTGCTGATCAATGCAGACCGGCATCCGTATCGGACTGGCCCTAAACAGCCCGGTATATCATATCTCTCGTGAGGTGAGGAGTATCTAATGATAGATGCGCACCGTTGGTCAAGGGGCGTTGGCTGGTTGGGTATCAGCCTCTGTATCGGCGCGATGCTCTGGCTGGCTGGACTGGCAGGGTCTATTGCGCCCGCGCATGCGGCGCCCCCTGTGCAGGAAACAACGCCTACTCCCGTGGTTACGCCGGTCATGGTGAGCAATGAGACTTGTCTTGCCTGCCATGTCAGAGCCTCTTCGATCAAGCTGCCCAGCGGCGAAGATCTGTACCTGGGCATCAATCCCGATCACTATGCCAGTTCAGTGCATGGCAGCGCTGGCCAGCTGTGCACTCAATGCCACACCACCATCTCGTCCTACCCGCACCCGCCATTGCAGGCGCAAGACCTGCGCGAGGTGGCGATTGCGAGTTATGAGTTGTGCAAGACATGCCATGCTGACAAGTATGAACTCAGCATGGACAGCACGCACCAAAAAGCCTTGCGGGCTGGCAATCGCCAGGCAGCCGTGTGCTCTGACTGCCACAATCCGCATACGCAGCAGCGTATTTTGGACCAGAACACCAAGCAAACGCTGCCGAGCGCCCACTTGGAAATTCCACAGACCTGCGCCCGGTGCCACAGCGCCATCTATGATCAGTATAAGCAGAGCGTCCACGGTGCGGCGTTGGTGAATGCCCAGAACCCCGATGTGCCGACGTGCATTGACTGCCACGGCGTGCACAAGATTGCCGACCCTACCTCGGCCGCCTTTCGCTTGAACTCGCCCGCGATCTGCGCCAAATGCCATACCGATGCCGCCATGATGGCAAAGTATGGCATCTCTACCGATGTGCTGAACACGTACCTGGCCGATTTCCATGGCTCAACGGTCACGCTGTTCGAGAAGCAAGCGCCAGATCAGGTGACCAATAAACCGGTTTGCATTGACTGCCATGGTTTCCATGATATCAAGAAAGCCAGCGACCCACAAAAAGGATTGCAGGTGCGCGCAAACCTCCTGGCTAAATGCAAGAGCTGCCACCCTGACGCCAGCGCGAATTTTTCTGAAGCCTGGCTAAGCCATTACACACCCGATCGTGAAAAATACCCGGTCGTTTACTATGTGAATCTGTTCTATCAGATTGTCATCCCCACGGTCATCGGCGGCATGATCGTTTTTGTGGCCGGAGATACTGGACGCCGTTTTCTGAACAAGCGACGCCGGCCCTCAACGGGAGAGAAAAAAGCATGACAGCCACGACGACAACATATCAGCGTTTTTCTCTATCCCAGCGCGTCGAGCACATCCTGATGCTTGCCGCGTTTGTCATCCTGGCCCTCACGGGGTTGCCGCAGAAATTCATCGGCCAGCCCTGGGCTGAAGGCATGATTGGACTCCTTGGCGGCATCGAGACAACGCGCATCATTCACCGGGTGGCCGCCACGACCCTGATGTTAGAAACCGTCTATCACCTGGTGTCTGTCAGCTACAAGGTCTACGTCCGCCGTACGTCCATGACCATGCTGCCTGGGCTGCAGGATGTCCGCGACTTCTGGGGCCTGGTGTTGTATCTTGTGGGGCGGCGAGAAGAACAGCCGGCCATGGGCCGCTACGCGTTCGATGAAAAGGTCGAATACTGGTCGCTGGTGTGGGGAACCCTGATCATGATTCTGACAGGGTTCATGCTGTGGAACCCCATCTCCACCACGCGCTTCCTGCCGGGGCAGTTCATTCCCGCCGCAAAAGCCGCGCACGGCGGCGAGGCCCTGCTAGCCGTCTTGGCCATCATTGTGTGGCACATGTACCACGTACACGTGCGCAAGTTGAACAAGAGCATGTTCACCGGCGTGCTGACCGAAGCTGAGATGCTGCACGAACACCCACGCGAGTTGGCCGCCATCAAGATGGGCACCGCGACGCGTGCCGTGGATCCGGTTCTGATGCGACGCCGACAACGGTTGTTTTACCCGCTGGCCGGCGTTTTGTCGGTTGCGTTGTTGATTGGCCTCTACAAGTTCGTCTCTTTTGAACAGACGGCTATCACGACGCTGCCCGTGCGGGCCACGGTGGTGGTGTTTGCGCCGCAAACCCCAACGCCAATTCCACCGACACCCACGCCAGCACCGGTCGCGTCGACGCCTACGCCAGCGCCAGACGCATCTACGCCGGCGCCAGATTCGTCGCCAGCGGCCGCAACGGTCACCTGGGACGGATTTGTTGGCCCGCTCTTTGCCCAAAAGTGCGCTGCATGCCATGGCGCCATCGGCAACCTATCATTGGCGACCTATGCGGATGCCCAGAAAGGAGGTAAATCAGGTCCTATCTTCGTGGCGGGGAACTCAAGTGAAAGCCTGGTTCTGAAGGTGTTGACCGGCGGAACCCATCCCATCAAGCTGAGCGACGCTGAATTGGCTCAGATCAGGGCATGGATAGACGCTGGCGCGCTCGAAAAATAGTCCTGACGCGGAGAGGCGTTGCCGTTGCGCCGCCATAAACAATGACGATGATCGTTTTCGCCCGCATGGCTATGACGCCCGTCATTGTCAAGGACTGTCATCGCAGATAGACTTCCATCTTGCCGAAGTATTTTTTCGTTTTCGTCACGCCCGCTCGCCGTGAGATGGATTTGCCAGGTAGCCCCCTGGCTCTACTGGCTCAATTCCAAACAGACGAGGAGCCTTACGCCACATCCGAACACCCCAGACCGCGTGGCCGGGGGAGAGATCGTTACGGGAAAGGAAGGGTTCCATGAAGGTAAAGTATGGATTATTTGGCGTTCTTGTGGTCGCGGCCCTGGCCCTGTTGTTGGCCGCGTGTGCAGGAACGCCCCCACCGCCCACAGCGGCGCCGGCGCCAACGCCTGTGCCCTGTCCCACCTGCACTGCTTGCCCCGAGCCAACGCAGTGCCCTGAAGCCAAACCGGCTGTCGAAGTGCCATTCGAAGCGGCCTGGACTGGTTCACCGCACAATGACAAGACCGCAGAGGCGTTCAAACACTGGGACGCCGCCAACCCGGTCGAGATTCCAACGACTTGCGCCAAATGCCACAGCACGCCGGGCTACCTCGATTTCCTCGGCACCGATGGCAGCGCCGCCGGCAAGGTGGATAAGGCAGCCCCTGTCGGCACCACGGTGCAGTGTGTGGCTTGTCATAACAACGTCACTATCAATAAGACGAGCGTTGTTTTCCCGTCTGGCATCGAAATCAAGGGCCTAGGCGACGAATCTCGCTGCATGGAATGCCACCAGGGTCGTGAGTCCAAGCTCAGCGTGGACAAACAGATCACGGACACCTTCAAGGTCACAGACATGGATGCGATCGTCCCTCCGTTTGTAGACACCAAGGGCGTCACGCAGACCTTCGGCTTCCGCAATGTTCACTACTTCGCCGCGGCTGCCACACAGTACGGCACGCTGGTCAAGGGTGGCTATGAATATGACGGCATGATCTATGATGGCAAATTCCGCCATGTGGACGGTTACAACACCTGCAAGAGCTGCCACAATCCGCACACCCTGGAAGTGAAGATCGAAGAATGCGCCGCATGCCACAAGGACGTCAAGGCGAAGGCTGATCTGCTGAATATCCGCATGAACGGCTCGCTGATGGACTATGACGGCGATGGCAATGCCAAGGAAGGCGTATCGGCCGAGGTTGCAGGTCTGCAAGAAAAGCTGTTTACAGCGATCCAGGCGTATGCCAAAGAAGTGGCTAAGAAAGACATCGGCTACGATGCGGCCACCTATCCTTACTTCTTTGGCGACGCCAACGCCAATGGCAAGCTGGATACCGACGAGAAGCCTTTCTCGGCGTGGACCGCGCGCCTGCTCAAGGCGGCTTACAACTACCAGGTTGCGAGTAAGGACCCAGGCAAGTTCGCGCACAATGCCAAGTACATCATCCAGCTGCTGCACGATTCCATCGCCGACCTGAACACCAAACTGGCCTCACCGGTGGATATGTCGAAGGCTGTGCGCAACGATGCCGGTCACTTCGACGGCACGGCCATGCCGTTCCGCGACTGGGATGCTGAGGGCATGGTGCCGGCGGGCTGCGCCAAGTGTCACTCGGCCACGGGCCTACCCCAGTTCCTTGCCAATGGCGGCACAGTGGCTGTCACCGGCAACGGCACGATTGTGACAACCGGCGTCGTCGGCGCAGAGCCGTCCAACGGCTTCGCCTGCTCCACCTGCCACGATGATCTGACCAAGTTCTCGGTGCGTGCCGTCACCAGCGTGCCCTTCCCCAGCGGCAAGAGCGTGACCTTCAGCACGGAGAAAGATGACAATGGCAACCTGAAGCCGGTGCCTGCCAATCTGTGCATCGAGTGCCATCAGGGCCGCCAGTCCACGGCTGCCGTCAACAACCGCCTCAAGGGTCTGGCCGACGACGCCGTGCCGGAAAAGAAACTGAGCTTCCTCAACGTGCACTACTTCGCCGCGGGCGCCACCCTGTTTGGCAATGACGCCCAGGTTGCGTATCAGTATGCCGACAAAGAGTACGTTGGTCGAAATGCTCATGCGCCAGGCATGGATACCTGCACGTCTTGCCACAACACCCATGAGCTGGGACTCAACTTCGACAAATGCGTTGCCTGCCATGCGGGCGTCAAATCGCCCCAAGAAATCCGCATGGCGGCCGGCGACTATGACGGCGACAAGGATGTGAAGGAAGGTGTCGCGGGCGAGATTGCGACGATGGAAGAGAAGCTCTTCGCCGCTCTGCAGACCTACGCCAAAGATGTGGCCAAGGTCGCTATCGCGTACAGCCCCACCGCCTATCCGTACTTCTACGCGGATGCCAATGGCAACGGCGCAGCCGATAAGGACGAGAAAGCCTACACCGATTGGACGCCGCGCCTGCTGCGTGCGGCTTACAATTACCAATACGTCCAGAAGGATCCGGGCGTGTTTGCGCACAATCCCAAGTACGCCGCGCAAATCCTGTACGATGCAATGGAGGATCTGAGCAAGGGCGGCGTGAAGGTGGATATGGCGGGCATGACCCGGCCATAGTGTATTGCCTCAATTGCCCCCGCTGACGATGATCGGACGCCCAGGCGACAGCTTGAGCGTCCGATCTCTTTTTTGGGTTTTCCTGTTGTCAAACTCCATTGCCCTAAATCCACTATTCCATGTTAACTAACTCTCCAAACGCAAGGCATTTATGATTTGACAACAAACAGTCATGGGGATATAGTAATTATGCTTATAGATAAAGCATCGTCAGCCGAGCCAGCGTAGTCTTTAGAGGCTCCGAAAAGGCAGGTACCTCAAATGAAACGTTTCGTTGCCTGGATCCGGTCATTGCGTCGCCCCTGGCCGTGGATTGTAGGCGGGTTGCTCACGATTCTGATTGTGCTCGCCACGGTCACGGTCAGCGCCACGGCGTGGGAGTATACCAACAGCCCTCAGTTCTGTGGCACCACCTGCCACACCATGCCTCCGGAATACCTCGCCTACCAGGTTTCCCCGCATGCGCGTGTGGCGTGTGTGGATTGTCACCTGGGGCAGGACTCCATTCTGCTCACCGTGCCGCGCAAAGCGCGTGAGATGAGTCACGTGGTCAATGCGCTGACCAAGTCGTACGAACCGCCCATCTATGTCAAAAATTTGCGGCCTGCGCGCGATACATGCGAGCAGTGCCACAATCCCGACAAATTCTCATCTGACACCTTCGTCGAGATCAAGCGCTATGCCAGCGATGAACTGAATACGCACACGCGCAACTACATGGTCATCAAGACCGGCGGCGGGTCGCTGCGCGAGGGGCTCGGGCGCGGCATTCACTGGCATATCGAGAGCCAAGTCTACTATTACACCGATGATCGTCTCAAGCAGACGATTCCCTATGTCAAAGAAGTAGCGCCAGACGGCAAGGTTACAGAATTCTTCGATACGGAAGCAGGGCTGCCGCCCGATTTTGGCAAACAGGTCGAAAGTCAGTTGCACCGGATGGATTGCATTGATTGCCATACCCGCATCTCGCACCTCTTCCGCTCACCCAGCAACGCCATGGATGAGGCGTTGGCCCGCGGTCTGCTCGACAGTTCTATGCCATACATCAAAGCCGAAGGGACGAAGATTCTGAGCCAGGAGTATCCAAGCCTGGATGCGGGGATGAAGGCGGTTGAGGACCTGGAGGGCTGGTACAAGACCAACGAACCTGACTATTACGCGGCCAACACACAGAAGGTGCAGCAAGCCGTCATTGAGATTAAGGGTATCTTCAGCCAGACGGTTTTCCCCAATCTCAAGGTGGGCTGGCAGACGCATCCCGACAATGCGGGGCATCGCGAATTCCCTGGTTGTTTCCGCTGCCATGACGGCAAACACGTTTCTCCCCAGGGCCAAACGGTGCGCCTCGAATGTAATCTGTGCCACTCCATCCCCGAAGTCGTAGCCAGCGACGATGCGGCGCCGGTCCTCAGTGTAGACAAGCCAGGCGAGCCAGAGTCGCACAAAGACTCCAACTGGATCGCCCGCCATCGCTTTGTGTTTGACGAGACCTGCGCCGGCTGCCACAACGTCACCAACCCTGGCGGCACGGACAACAGCAGCTTTTGTTCCAACAGCGCCTGCCATGCATCGGAATGGAAGTTCGTTGGCTTGAACGCCCCAGCCGTGCGGCAGTTGGTGGCGCCTCCGCCAGTGCCTGGGTCTGGCCAGCCCCGACCGGTGCCCCATCCGATCGGCGAGCGCACGGATTGCATGCTGTGCCATGGTCTCAAAGCCACGGTGCGTCCGTTCCCTGAAAATCACGCGGCCTTTGACCGCTCGGTGTGCACGCAGTGCCATCAGTCTGCCAGCAGCGACGCCAGCGGTCAGCCGAACGCACCCGCTGCGACTACCCCACCCTTGATTCCACATTCACTGGAAGGGCGACGCGACCAGTGTTTGACTTGCCACGGTGAAACTGGCTTCAAACCGTACCCGGCCAATCACAAGGGCCGCGCAACTGATACCTGCCTGGCGTGCCACAAGACCGCAGCCGACAGCGGCGCCACACCGACCGCAACCGCTACCCTTGAACCGGCGCTCACTGTGACTGTCACGCCCACCGAACCGGCGACAACCGTGACCGTCACGCCTACGCAACCCGCGCTCACAGTGACGGTCACGCCCACGCAGTCCGCGGGCGGGCCTCCGCCAATCCCCCACCCGCTCGAAGGCCGCGAAGGCCAATGCCTGGTATGTCATGCCATCGGCAGCGTCAAACCCTACCCGGAGAATCATGCCGGCCGCACAGCCGAATCGTGCACGGCTTGCCACAAACCGCAAAGCTAAGTTGATGACAGGCTGATCGAAAGATGAGGGGAGCAAGCATCCCGCGCTTGACTCCCCTTTCGTTTGCTGAAGCGAGATGTCTGCCAGCCACCGCCGCAGCGCTTCGTCCGGCCGGCGCGATGCAGCCGACCGACGTTCGAGGGTGCATTTCAATTTCGGGGCGTAGCCCCAGAGGGGCTTGCACCTCGTAGCCGGATGACCTTTGGCCTCCGGCGGGGTTGCTGGCCCGATAGCGTGTGCGCAACCAACGCCGCCCGACCGTGAATGGATCGGGCTACAAGGTGGAAGGCCCTATCGGGCCTGACGGCGCGCGACGGGTTTGTATTTCGTGGCGGGCGCATTTCAGTTCCGCTGCGTAGCCGGCTTCGGTTGGGCTTGGAGGTGGTTGCAGCGATTTCAATTGCTCGACGTTGGACCCGCCCCCAGTTTGAAATGCACCCTACGTCCAAAAGAGGTTTGACAGCCGTGTGTGAACTGGCTATAATCCCATTGAACCTCTAGGGGGCGAAGATGGAATGGCGATTCGTGATATTGTAAAAATTGGGCAACCCGTGCTGCGCCAACGTGCGGCGAAAGTCAACCGCTTTGGCAGCGGCCTCAAGACGCTGATTGATGATATGGTCGAGACCATGCGCGCCGCGCCCGGCATTGGCCTGGCTGCGCCGCAGATTGGTGTGCCAGAACGGGTGATTGTGGTCGAAATCCCGGAAGATGAGAAGATTCCGGGCAGCGGAAGACTATACACGCTCATCAATCCGGAAATTGTGAAAGCCTCGCGCGACGAGGTGCTGGGCGAGGAGGGATGCCTCTCGATTCCAAACCTGGTAGGCGATGTCTGGCGCGCGCAGTGGCTGACTGTGAAGGGCCTGGATGTCGAAGGCAAAGAAATACGCATCAAAGCGACAGACTGGCTGGCGCGCGCCTTCCAACACGAGATTGATCATCTGAACGGCCGCCTGTTCGTGGACATGGCGACAGAAATCCGCCGCCTGGTGCGCACGGAAGACGGGATCGTCGCTGTGCCATTGAATGGCAGCGCAACGCCCACGCCACATTCGACCACACCGGTTGTGCACGAACATACGCTCACCCTGGGCTAAGCGTTCAGACGCTTTCCGGCAGATTCACAAAGAGACCCAACTGCGCTGGCAGTTGAGTCTCTTTTTTTGATCTGCTGACTGGCGTTCTATTCCAGGTTGCCGATTTGATTGAGCGGCCAGTAGGAAAAAAGTGCGTGACCGACGATGTGACTGAGCTTCACCGGGCCGAAAGAGCGAGAGTCTTTGGATGCATTGCGGTTATCACCCATGACAAAGACCTGCAATGGCCCCACAACCCAGCGCTGATTACCGGACGTCTCTGCCAGCGCATACGGCTCATCGAGTGGCGTGCCATCTACGTAGACCTGCCCGGCTTTGATCTCAACCACTTCACCAGCCAGCGCAACCACGCGCTTCACCAGCAGCTCATCGTCGCGAGACGGCATCCGAACCACCACAATGTCGCCGCGGCGGGGAGCATGCAAGAGATAGGAGATTTTCTCCACAATGAGCCGTTGGCCGGTATGGAGACTCGGCTCCATGCTCTGGCCGTTGACCCGCATGGCCTGCGCCAAGAAGACGTGAATCAACAGGGCAATCACCAGGGCTGGCGCCACGGTCTGCAAAAGCGCTTGGATGTAATGCCTGGCCCGACTTGGCGTGTATGACGTCGCGACGGGCATCAGCAGCATGTCATCATCGTAGTTCATCTTCGTTGTGTGTGCATGAGGAAGCAATTCGGCTGTTTGGCGCAACGACAAACCCGTTTTCTCGCAGAAAACGGGTTTGTTCTTCATTGCAGCTTAGCGACGCCCGCCGCGGTCACTGCCGCGGTCGCCGCCGCGGTAGCCGCCGCGACCACGATCGCCGCTGCGGTCGCCGCCACGACCGCGGTCGCCGCCGCGGTCGCCCCCGCGGTCGCCCCCGCGGTCGCCGGCCCGGTCGCCGCCCGGTGAACGACGGTCGCGTGAGCGAGCCTCGTCTACGGTCCAGCCTTCCAGGACAGCCTGGCGGCTCAGGCGAATCTTGCCCTGATCGTCCACATCGGTTACCATGACCATGACTTCGTCGCCCACATGCACCACATCTTCGACAGAGGGCGCGCGGTAATCGGCCAACTGGGAGATATGCACCATGCCATCCACCCCAGGCAGAATTTCAACGAAGGCGCCGTAGCTCTCGGTGCGCACAACCGTACCAACATACGTCTTGCCGACCTCGACCGTTTCAGTCAGCGATTCGATTTCGCGTACGGCCGACTGCGCGCTGGGGCCATCAGCCGCCGCGATGTAGACCGAACCGTCATCTTCGATATCAATCTTGACGCCATACTTCTCTTGCATGGCGCGAATCTGCTTGCCGCCAGGGCCAATGATCTTCCCGATCTTCTCCGGATCCACGTGAATGGTCAGGATGCGCGGGGCCAGGGCTGACAAGTCCGGCCGCGGGGTTGAGATAACAGCCAGCATCTTGTCCAGAATGAACAAACGTCCCTGCCGCGCCTGCTCCAGCGCCTGCTCCATGATGTCCATGCGCAGACCCTTGATCTTGATGTCCATTTGCAGGGCGGTAATGCCATCTTTCGTGCCCGCGACCTTGAAATCCATGTCGCCCAGCGCGTCTTCCATACCCTGGATGTCGCTCAAGATCGCAAAGCGATCACTCGCGGCTTCGGTGATGAGGCCCATGGCGATGCCGGCCACGGGCGCCACAATCGGCACACCAGCATCCATCAACGCCAGGGTGCTGCCGCAGACGGAGGCCATGGAGGTAGAGCCGTTGGACGACAGCACTTCGGACACAACCCGCAGCGTGTACGGGAACTTGTCCACAGCCGGGATCATAGACTGCAGGGCGCGCTCGGCCAGGGCGCCGTGCCCGATCTCGCGACGCTTGGGGCCGCGCATGGGGTAAACTTCGCCCGTCGAGTAAGGCGGGAAGTTGTAGTGGTGCATGTAGCGCTTCGAATCTTCTGGCATCAGCGTATCGAGCGTCTGCGCCTCGCGCGGCGTGCCGAGCGTGGCAATGGAGAGCACCTGGGTTTCGCCGCGGGTGAACAGACCACAGCCATGGGTGCGCGGCAAAACGCCGACCGCGCAGCTGATCGGTCGGATTTCGGTCGTGCGCCGACCATCGGGGCGGATGCCTTCGTTCAGAATGCGGTCGCGCACCTGTTTTTTCACCAGGCTATCAAAAACCGCAATGCGCTCTTGGGTGTCGTCAATCGTATCTTCTTCGTCCACCACTTCACTGCGTAGGATGTCCAACGCATCATTACGTTCGCTCTTGCCCATGCCGCTGGCCACGATATCGGCGATTTTGCTCTGGATTTGTTCTGTCACAGATTCGACGATTTCGGACTTGGGCAGGTAGGCCTTGAACGTCATCTTGGGCTTGCCAACCTGCGCGGCCATGTCGAGCTGCATGCGGATGATGTCCTGGATGGAATCGTGCGCCAAGCGCAGCGCCTCCACCATCGTATCCTCAGGAATCTCGTCCGCGCCGGCTTCCACCATCAGGATGGCGTCCTTGGTGCCGGCCACGCGCAAGTCCAGGGTGCTGTTTTCCATCTCGCTGGCGGTGGGGTTGACGATGAATCCGCCATCTACGTAGCCGATGCGCACCGCGCCGACCGGCTCGGCAAAGGGGATGTCAGAGATCATCAGCGCGGCGGAAGCGGCAATAATCGCCAGCGTGTCCAGGTAATGATCTGGGTCTGCAGAGAGCGCCGTGAGAATGATTTGAACGTCGTTGCGGAAGCCTTTGGGGAAGAGAGGGCGCAGCGGGCGATCTACCAGGCGGCAAAGAAGAATGGCCGACTCGCTGGGGCGGCCTTCACGGCGGAAGAAGCTGCCCGGAATCTTACCGGCGGCATACAATCGTTCTTCGAAATCAACGGTGAGTGGGAAAAAGTCAATGCCTGGGCGGATGTTCTTGGCGCCCGTGGCGGTAGCCAGGAGTACGGTGTCGCCGATGTGAATCGTCACTGCGCCACCGGCCTGTTGGGCCAGCGTGCCGGTCTCGATGGCAATCTCATGATTGCCCAGCCGGGCACTAAAACGATGCTTCTGTATCATATTCGGTCCTTTCATGCCTGTCTGACCAGGCACGAGTGTATCCCCCTTTCACGTTGGGGAAACAAATGAGGCGTATCACTCCGTGTGATACACCAATGCATGGCGCCTGGCATGACCAGCGCCGCGTTCATTAGCCGGACCGAAAGGTCAGGAACTGGGGAAAAGAGACAAAGAGACGAAGAACCTTTCTCTCCTTTCCCCAATACCTGTTCCTTCGGTCGGAATGCAAGATCATCCGTTTCTACGACGACGCACTAGATCTCTACTGTATCGCCGTAGAAACGGAACAAGCCTACTTGCGCAAGCCCAGACGACCAACCAACTCTACGTAGCGGTCGTAGTTGGTATGATTCAGATAGTTCAAGTGACGACGGCGCTTGCCGACCAACTTGAGCAGGCCGCGGCGAGAGTTTTCATCATGTGCATGCGCCTTCAAATGCTCAACCAGGGCGTTGATGCGCTTTGTCAGCAAGGCAACCTGCACTTCCGGCGACCCGGTATCCGTTTCGTGCTTGTGATATTCCTGGATGACTACTGATTTGTCTTCTTTTGACAGTGACACAGTTTTGCTCCCTTTCGTATGGTCCAATCTCATCGCGTGAAGCCAAAGCACCGCTGGAATACCAGTGACGTATGCCTTCGCAACCGCAGTTACAGATTATAGCATAGGCGGGAAGTCGTAGCAAATCGTTTTGCCCAAGAGCGTCATGGGTGTGCTTTTCGCCAGGCTTTTTTCTTGTGGTAAAATGAGCACAGTTGCATCATGGCGCGCACCGTGTGCCTACGCCTTACTCATTGCTTTTGGAAAGGGTCTTCCATGTCCCAAATCCTCTTGATCAATCCACCCAGTCCTGCTGGCAAGACAGCCAACCGCGAAGGCTCAGCCGGAATGGGTGTGATCAGTGCACAGGCGGACGACTTCTGCTATCCGCCCCAGGTCATTGCCACGGTGGCCGCGGTGCTGCGCAACGCAGGCCACGCGGTCACCTGCGTGGACGCGGTAGGCGAAAAGCTCGATCTGGCGGCCACCCTGGCGCGTGTGCCGCCCCACGCATCCGATTTGCTGATCGGTGTGCTGATGAGCCAGGCCACGCTGACCAGCGACATTGATTTCTGCAATCACCTGTTGGCGGACGTTGACGCCAACGTGATTGCGTTTGGCCCCGCCATGCGATTCGTTGGGCAGACCGTCATGGAGCAGTGCAATGTGGCAGCGGTTGCCCTGGGCGAGCCAGAAACCGCGGTCTTGCGCACTGTACAGGCGTTAGCCTCGCCAACCGATGACGACTCCAACGACGAATGGGTCGCCGGGCCCTCAGCGACCTCGACCGACCTCGCAGACCTACCGCGCCCCGCCTGGGATCTGCTGCCGCACGATCGTTACCCTTTCCTGACCCTGCGCGCCGGTCGCGGATGTGCTGATGATTGCGCCTACTGCCCCTACGTGGCCGTGGAAGGCCGCACGCGCCAGGTGCGGCCGGCCGATGCTGTCGCTGACGAACTGGCCTGGCTGCTGCAAACCTTTCCCAAGCCACGCTACCTCTTCCGCGATATCGTCTTTGCTGCGGATCGAGCCTGGGTCGAAGCCTTTTGCGCGGCCGTCACCACGCGCCGGCTCAAGGTCAACTGGGAGTGCGAATCAAGGCCAGAGCATTTCGACCTGGCGCTGCTGCGGCAAATGTCACGCGCGGGCTGCACAACCATCAAGATCGGGCTGGAGACGGTTGACGACGAAATGCTTGACCTCATGGGACGCCTGCATCCGCACCAGTCTGCGGATGACTATCGCGAGCGAGTCCTGGATGTGATGGACGCCTGCGCGCAGACAAACATCAACTGCCGCGTCTTCGTCATGGTGGGCCTGCCTGGGGAGACCTACGCCGCGCGTGCGCAGACGCGGGAGTTCCTGGCGGCCGTGCGGCCGCCGCTGCTCAGCGTCAAAGCGTATCGGCCCTATGCGGGTGTGCGCCTGGAACAGGGTGAATTGGGCGCCACGCTCAACGCGCGCGTGGGCGCGCGCCCCTTGACGCGCAGTGAGCTGCTGGAGCTGCAGCGTGAATGGCACGGTCTCCAGGGCGAAGCGCCTCCCCCGCAGGGCATCGGCAGCAAGCTGGCCTCACTGCTGGGCTGGAACAGGGGCCGTTCATTTCAAGTGTCGGCGCGGCGTGGTCGCCGGCTCTCCTGAACGCAGGGCGCGGCGCCATTTCTCAGCGCACGAACGGAACTCAGATGCTGGCTTTGGTCACCGGGGGCAATGGATTTGTCGGCGCGGCGGTTGTGCGGGCGCTTCTGCATGCCGGCGTCACGGTGCGCGTTTTCTTGCGACCAGGCAGCGACCGGCGTAACCTGGTCGGGCTGGCGGTTGAGACCGTTGAGGGCGATCTGCGCGACGCCGATGCGGTCATGCGCGCCGTGGATAGCTGTATCCAGGTTTATCATGTGGCGGCATTTTACAGCGCCAACCCGGCCGACGCCGCTTTGCTCTACGCCATCAACGTGGATGGGACACAGAACCTGTTGCAGGCCGCGGCAGCCGCCGGCGTCGAGCGTTTCGTGCACACCAGCACGATCGGCGCCATTGGCCGACCAGCCGATCCGCAGCAGTTGCCCACAGAAGATACGCCGTTCAACCTGGAAGATCGCGCCAGCGCCTACGTCCTCTCCAAGCGCCAGGGCGAACAACTCGCCCTGGCGTGGGCGGCGCAAGGCAAAGCGCCAGTCGTTGTCGTCAATCCAACCGCGCCGGTCGGCATCGGCGATTGGCGGCCGACCGCAACCGGCGCGCGCATCCTGGCCTATTTGCGCGGTGAGATGCCCAGCTACCTGGCTGGCGGGATCAACTTTTGCGGCGTAGATGACGTGGCGCGCGGGCATTTGTTGGCAGCCGCGCATGGCCAGATCGGCGCGCGCTACATCCTGGGGCATCCGGCCGGGAATCTTGACCTGGCCAGCTTCCTGGCTTTGATGCAAGCCGCCAGTGGACGGCCCGCGCCGCGGTCAACGCTGGGCTGGCGCGTGCGCCTGGGAGCGTGGCTGCCGCGGCCGGCGGCGCCCGCGCGCGCCCCAACGACCGATACGCGGCCCGCAGCCTTGACATGCAGCCCCGCGCGTGCGGTGCGTGAGTTAGTGTGGACGCCGGCGCCCCTGCTGGCTGCATTTCAAACCGCTGTGGCCTGGTATCGCGACCACAGGATGATTTAGGCCACTGCTGCCGTGGGCAGGAGACCCCCGCGGCGCAACGAGATGGAGGGCATCGAACACGTGCTACCCTGGCGCATCAAACAACCGCTGCTGCGAACACTGATGATGGCTTCTGGCCCAAGCGGCAGCGGTCGCCTGGCGACGCGAGTCGCCGTCTGGCTGTTGGGCGGCGTTTACAAGGATCGCAAGCTGTTGGCCAATCTCACGCCGCGCCCGTTCATCTCGCCATGCGCCCAAATCCGCTGCGCCGACCTGCGCCTGGGACAGCACGCGTTCATTGACGATTACGTCACGATCTACGCGCACCATGACGGGGGCCGCGTCGAGGTGGGCGATTTTTCTTCGCTGCACCGCGGCACCATCGTGGAGATTGGCGCGGGCGGCAGCGTGATCATCGGCGCTGACAGCCATATTCAGAGCGCGTGCAACCTGAAGGGTTTTGTGGCCGACCTGCGCATTGGCAACCAGGTTCAAATCGCCCCCCAGTGTGCGTTCAGTCCCTACGAACATACCTTTGCCGATCGAACGCAGCCGATCAAAAACCAGCCACTGGCAAGCAAAGGGCCGATTGTGATCGAAGATGATGCCTGGCTGGGCCTGGGCGTGATTGTGCTGGACGGCGTGACCATCGGCCGCGGCGCGGTGATCGGCGCCGGCGCGGTGGTGACCAGCAATGTCCCGCCTTACGCTATCGCGGTGGGCGTACCGGCGCGGGTCGTCGGCGCTCGCACTGCGTAACGGCCGGGGCCAAGACAGGGCGCAGTGATCAGGGGCGCAGTTGGGGAACGATGAACCAGAAGAGGCTGATGAGGTCCAGGCCGGCTAGCCCTGCGAACACGGCTGCGTAAAGAATCCCATGCCATCGTTGCAGGCGGGGCAGCAAATAGAATAGCGCTGCCGCCACGATCCACAAGAAAAGACTCCAGCGGCCAGGCGCAAGGATCAGCGTCACGAGGCCGCCGCCCACGGCCATGAGGGCCGCGGCGCGGCTGACGCCCGGCCGCGCGAGCGCGGCCAAGCCAACGGCCCAACCCACGGCAAAGGCCAAGAGCGTGGGAAACAGATAGCGACCCTGGTGCTGCACAAAACCGAGATTATACCAGAGGTAACCACCCACCGCGCCCAGCGCCGCCAGGCTCAAGATCAAAAGTGCGCTCCGGACCGTGTCGCGGCCTTCGCGCCAAACGCGCCGTAGCTCCGCCAGCGCGCCCACAGCCGTCGCCGCGCTGAGGATAAGCAGTGCGGTGTAGATGCGGCCATCGAGCAGCACGCTCATCCAGCCGAACTGACCCCAAAAGGAGCGGAATGTCCAGGTGGTGAAGCGTGCGACCAGGCTGATCCAGCCTTGCTGCGCGAGAAACTCGGCTGTGCGCAATTGCCCGAGAACGATATCATCGTGGCGGTTGAGACCGAGAAAATCGGTTCCACCGTAGACGGCCAGGTTGCGCAGCCACCAGGGCAGCGCCAGCACGAGCAGCGGCGCCAACACCGCCAGAAAGATGCTGGCATCGCGGCGCCTGTCTCCAGCCTGGCGTAGCCGATCCCTCCAGGCCACGATCAACGTGACGCCCAGCATGGGCAGCAGGCCATAGACCGTGCTTTTGGTGATCAACCCCAGGCCAGCGACCGCGCCGAGGCCGAACCACGACCGCAGCGACTGACGGGGTGGGTGCAGCAGCAGGTGAAGGCACTGCCACAGCATCACGGCCATGAGCAGTTCAGCCAGGCTGTCGTTGTTGACCGCGCTGAGCATGGCAACGTGCATGGGTAAGAAGGCGACGAAGGCCATGGCGCCAAGGGCCAGCGCGGGCCGCACGATCAGCGCGGCGGCGCGATAGATCACCAAGAGGAGCAAGGCGCCCAAAAAGACGGAAAAAAGACGCAGCGGGAGCAGGGCGCCCGCGGTCAAGCGGAAGATCGGCGCGGCCAGCACATAATAAAGCGGTGGTTGGTGGAACTCGTAACGAAAGGCTGCGATAGAGGAACCGGGGCCAAAGCGGGCATCAATCGCCTGCATCTGCTGGATCTGGTCGTAGTCTCCCGGCTGCAAAACCGGCAGCGCACCGTGTACGGCAACGAAATGTACATAATTGTAGTGAGCCGGTTCATCCGGCGCTTGCCACGCGGGAGTGTTGACCGCAAACAGAACGCCAATAACCAGGTACGTCGCCAGGATGGCTCTGTGCCAATGCACTGTCTGAATTTTCAAGCGGTTCCTCTAACGCTCCCGTTTGCTTGCATCGTCGCCTGGCGGTTGAAGCCGCAGCGGCTGGCGCCCAACCAACCTTTGCCGGCCGAGGCGGGGGTGGGCTTGCCGGACAGTGCGCTGGCGACCGCTGTGCAGCGGGGCAGCGCACGCGCCCGACGTTTTCGCAGTATAACACAGGCGCGTGCACGGGGCAAAGGCGTCAACGGGTGCGTTTCAATTTCGGGCCCTAGCCCCAGAGGGGCTTGCACCTCGTAGCCGGATGGCCTTTGGCCTCCGGCGGGGTTGCACCGGATGGCGTGCGCGCAACCAACGCCGCCCGACCGTGAACGGATCGGGCTACGAGGTCGAAGGCCCTGTCGGGCCTGACGGCGCGCGAGGGGTTTGTATTTCGTGGCGGGCGCATTTCAGTTCCGTTGCGTAGCCGGCTTCGGTTGGGCTTGGAGGTGGTTGCAGCGGCCTTCGACAAGCTCAGGCCCCGTGCGGTGAGCCTGTCGAACCGTGCGGTGAGCCTGTCGAACCGTGCGGTGAGCCTGTCGAACCGTGCGGTGAGCCTGTCGAACCGTGCGGTGAGCCTGTCGAACGCTCGGTCGAGTCGCTCACGACGAAGCCTCAATCGCCCGACTCGCCCCCAGTTTGAAATGCACCTGGCGTCAACGGCTGAGTTGAAGTGGAAGTCAATATCGAGTAAAATAGATATGTAGAGAACGGGGCACCGCGGCCCAAAAGGGGTGACAAAGGAAGGAACCAGAAGACCATGAGAACTGTTTTGGACGGTGAAATAGACGCCATTGTATTTGCGTATCACGGCGCGCCCATGGACGTGTTAGGCCCACACGTGAAGGAATTGGCCGATGGACGCAAGGCCGTGGCGATTCGTACGTTCCGCCCGCTGGACGCCGAGGTGTACGTCGTTGCCAAGCATGATCCTGCGCAGCGTACGGCCATGGAAAATCTCAACGCGGTCGGATTCTTCGAAGCGGTGTTTGAGGATGTAGACGAAGTTTTCGCCTATCATTTACACCTTGTTGGTCGTGATGGCAGCGAAGTGGACATCGAAGACCCCTATGCCTATCCCTTGCAGTTGACCGATTTCGATCTGCACCTACTGGGTGAAGGGACTCATTTCCGCACGTATGAAAAACTGGGCGCTCATTTGGTTGAGGTCAACGGCATGTCGGGGGTGCATTTTGCCGTATGGGCGCCGAACGCCGAGCGGGTCAGCATCAAAGGCAATTTCAATCAATGGGACGGACGAACGCACCCGATGCAGCTGCGGTCCCAGGTAGGCGTGTGGGAACTGTTCATCCCTGGCCTGGTGCAGGGAGAAGTTTACAAGTACGAAGTCAAATCGCGCTACATGGGGTATGTGGGCGACAAGTCTGATCCGTATGGCTTCTATGCCGAAATGCGCCCCAACACTGGCTCGATTGTTTTCGACATTGATCATTATGATTGGCGTGATACCGACTGGGTCGCCAGTCGCAAGAAGCACAATGGGCTGAACGCGCCCATGGCGATTTATGAGGTACACCTGGGATCATGGAAGCGTGCGCCAGAGACCAACGGCTTTTTGAACTACCGTGATTTGGCCGATGACCTGGCGGACTATGTCAAGAAGCTCGGCTATACCCACGTTGAACTGCTGCCCGTGGCCGAACATCCGTTTGACGGATCATGGGGCTACCAGGTGGTTGGCTATTTTGCGCCAACCAGTCGTTTTGGCACGCCAAGCGACTTCATGTATTTTGTGGATCGGCTGCATCAACATGGCATCGGCGTAATTTTGGACTGGGTGCCCGCGCACTTTCCCAGCGATGCGCATGGTCTTGGCTTCTTCGACGGAACGCATCTCTATGAACATGCGGATCCGCGCCGCGGCGAACATGCGCAGTGGGGCACCAAGATCTTCAATTTTGGGCGCAACGAAGTGCGTAATTTCCTCATCTCCAACGCACTCTTCTGGCTAGAGAAGTACCACATTGATGGGCTGCGCGTGGATGCCGTGGCCTCTATGCTGTACCTGGATTACGGCCGCGAGGGCGGCGACTGGCTGCCCAACCAGTACGGCGGACGTGAGAACCTGGATGCGGTTGATTTCATCCGCCGCTTCAACGACCAGGTGCACAAAGAATTTCCCGACGTACTCACCATGGCGGAGGAGTCTACCTCGTGGCCGCTCGTCACCCGGCCTGGTTACGTGGGCGGCCTCGGGTTCGATCTCAAGTGGAACATGGGCTGGATGCACGACATGCTCGACTACATGGAGATGGACTCGATTTTCCGGCGCTTCCATCATAACAGCATCACCTTCTCGCTCATGTACGCGTTCAGCGAGAATTTCATCCTGCCTTTCTCGCATGATGAAGTCGTGCATCTCAAGAAGGCCATGATCACTAAGATGCCAGGCGACGATTGGCAGAAATTTGCCGGTCTGCGTGCGCTGTATGGCTACATGTACACTCATCCCGGCAAAAAACTGCTCTTCATGGGCGGCGAGTTCGGTCAGTGGCACGAGTGGGATCAAGATCGCAGCCTGGACTGGCATCTGACCGAGTACGATTTTCACAAACAGCTGCAGCAGTTTGTGACCGATCTGAATCATCTGTATCAGACCGAACCAGCCATGCACCAGGTTGATTTTTCATGGGAAGGCTTCGAATGGATCAACTTCCGGGATGTGGACAAATCCATCATTGCGTTCGAGCGGCGAGCTGCAGACTCCACACAACGCCTGGTGGTGATCTGCAATTTCACGCCGATTCCTCGCAGCGGTTATCGGGTTGGCGTCCCCTTTGCCGGTTTCTACACGGAGGTCATGAACTCAGACGCCGCCGCGTATGGCGGCAGCAACGTGGGCAACAGCGGCGGCCTGCCTTCGGACCCGATTCCGTGGGACAAGCGCCCCCATTCGATCTTGATCACACTGCCCCCGCTGGGCGTGGTCATCTTCAAAGCGCCCGCACCTGAAGACGCGAACCAGTAATGGCGCAGTAACCAGGAATGCGGGCGCGGTGCGCAGAAGGGTAGAGGAACTCAGTAGATGCCTCATGCATTTTTTGCAGGATTGGTGCAGGATGAAGAAGGCCATGCCGTCGAGGTAGTCGTCGTTGGCGAGGAGGCGTTCTATGTCGTGCCCGACGCCGGTTTCCGACGCCACATCGCCGCGCGACAAGTAGATCAGCAGGTGCTGCGCATCCTACGCGGTGAGATCGAAGCCCATCGCGATCTCGCCGTGAACAGTGCACTGCAGATGTTGGGCCGCGACGACCTGTTCACCAAAGCCGCGGTGGATGCTTCGATCAAGAATATGGACCAGGTCGTGGATCAAAGCCTGCCCGACGAAGCCAAATCGTGGCTCGGCATGCTCGGCTTTCGGATCATCATCAACCTGCATGGCGACATCGTACGCGTCGACATGCCAGGACAGATAGACGAAGAGTAGGCCAGTCAACATAAGAGGGGACGTTGTCAACGTCCCCTCTTATGTTCAGCTAAACCTGGCGAATAGACTCGATTTCTACGGAGAAATCACGCAGCAGAAGCTGCAGCTCATCCTCATTGATGTATTTGACCTTCAACACCATGAGCGACTCGTCCTCATGGGTGATGCTGCCAAAACTGCGCAGTGCGCCGCCCGCATTGGAAATTGCAATCGCGACGTCCGCCAGGATGTCTACATTGGCCGGAGCACGCAGGGTGACGCGCAAACCGGCGTCGCGCCCGCCCAGCAAATCAAAGAAAACGCGGTAGAGGTCGCGGTCAGTCAAAATACCAACTGGTTTCTCGTTCTCTACCACCAATAAGGCGCCGACGCGCTTGTCAGCCATGAGCGAGGCGGCTTCTTCCAAAGGCAAATCCGGCGGCACCGTGGTCACGGGTGTTGACATCACGCGACCGACCGTTGGCATGGGGTCGCTGCGATGACGGCGTGGCTCTGCCAGCAGCCGCAGCAAACTGCGGTCGTTTACGATGCCGACCAGGCGGCCCTCATGGTCCACAATCGGCAGACGACGGATGATTTTTTCACGCATCGTTTGCAGTGCAACACCCGCGCCCATGTCTGTCGTCACCGAGATGACCGGTTGGCTCATCAGATTACGCACGTACATGATTTTTCCTCCCTCAGGCATACTGTTCAAGACGTCACAGTTTTATGATACGTCCCTCCGCCCCCGGTGTCAAGCTGGCATGTCGCATCGCGACATACAGTCTGCCGATTGACCAGTTGGCAAAACCCTTTGCGACGAAACAAACCCTTGCCACTGACCGCGGGTCATGCTATACTCACCGTATGCCAAACGACATTCGCACGCGGTGGGATGAGCTTGCACTCCCTTTCTTGCGCATCCGGGGTCGCAACCTGCCCGCGGCCCAGCAAGTGCGCCATGCCTGCCGCGAACAGTCTTTTGCGATTACACCGCTCGATTACAACGCGCCCGATCAAACCATGATTGATCCTGCTTTGCCTTTGCAAGAGCCGGGCAACGCACAGGGCGCACCAGATCCAGGTTACCGGCCAGCGTTTTCCACCCTTTCGGCTGAGCAGCGCTGGGTTTTTTGGAATTGGCTGCGCACCCACGAGGACAACGTACCGGTTGGCTACGCCATTCTCTATCTTCAACATCTCGAAGCGGCCCTGTTCGACGCCCACGCCGAGGCGGCGCTGGCAGAAATGCGTTGGCTGTTCAGTCATCATCGCGCGCTCTCTGTGCGTGAATCCACCGCGCATGCAATGGCTGTTGGCGCCTGGCTCCATCGTCAACCTGATTTGTATGCCTGGATCATCAACCAGGTTGGGTCAGGATCATGGAACCTGGAAGTGCTGCTTTCGCTGCAGAACGACCTGGGCGTACCCTTGAGCGCGGTGCAGGTGATACGCCTGGGCCAGTTCTTTCGCCACAGTTGGAGCGCGTGGGCGAAGCAGCATGAGCGTGAAGTGGAACAGGCTGTGGTGGCAGAATTGGCGACCGCTGGCCAGAGCATTTTGAGCCAACAAGTGGACGCGCTGCGCGCTGAGCAACGCACGGCGCAAGTTCAGCTGGTCAATCCCGGGATTCGTTTTTTGGTGCAAGCGGTTGACGTGTGGAACAGCCCAGCCTTTCAGCGCGCGATCAAGGATTTGCTCGAAAGCTCAGCGCGCAGCGCGCAGCTAGGCGGCCATTTCACGTCGCGATCCTTCGCCGCGACTGCAAAGCCTACCCAGTGGGTGGATCGTGGATGGTACCTGATCTTGGAGTTTGGCGAGTCATCGTCCGAAAAACTCGATCGCGTCGTAGCCATTGCCCGTCGTCATCCCGGCTTCATTAGGCTTCTGGATGAGAACCGCGAGATCGTCTACCGCAATGTGTATCGGCATCGAGATTTGAGCAGGTTCTGGACCCTATTCGAACGCGTGCGCAATTGGAAGAGCACGCGTGTCTTCATCAACGGCAATGCAGTCAGAACAGACGAACTGTGGCCTGGGGCTCCAGAGCTGGAGTGAGGTAAGAAAGATGCCAAAACGGTGGTTTCAACGACAGGCCCTTGCCCTGGTGTTGAGCGGCGGCGGCGCACGCGGCGCCTTGCAGGTCGGCGCGTTACGCGCGTTGATCGAGGAAGGCATCCGCCCCGATTTCTTGGTCGGCACATCCATTGGGGCCATCAACGCCGCGTTCATGGGGTTGCGTGGTTGGAGTTTGGCGACCGTTGAAGCTCTGCAGGAAACCTGGCGCATCGCCGCGTCCTCTGAACTGCTGCCAGCACGCACCGTCTGGCTGACCATGCGCACTGTCTTCAACCTGACCGGTCGCGAGCGCCAGAATCCCATTCGCGCGTTCCTGATTGCCCACGGCCTTAGGCCAGAAATGCGCTTTGATGCCATGCAGATGCCGGTCTATGTCGTTGTCACCGACCTCCATGGTGGTCGCACCCTGGTTTACGGAGATGACGCCAATGAACGCGTGCTGGATGCAGTCGAAGCATCGGCGGCGCTGCCGCCCTGGGTTCTCCCCATCGAACGCGGCGGCATGAGCCTGATGGACGGCGGCGCCGTGAGCAACTTGCCGCTGGAGCCGGCCATGGCGCGGGGCGCGACGGATATTGTGGCCCTTGACTTACATGACCCGCGCGGGTTGGCGACGGATCCCAGCGGGTTGGGTGGGTTCCTTTGGAAGCTCACGACCACGACGCAGATACGAGAAACGGAGATGGAACTCGCCCTGGCCGTCGCTCGTGGGGTGCCGGTGCGTCATGTCCGACTGGTGTCCGCAATGCAGCCCTACCTCTGGGACTTCAGTCAGACCGATTCTCTCATGACCGATGGCTACACCATCACACGGCGTGCGCTGGCAGATTGGCAGATGAACGCCACTCCATCGCGATTTTCTGCGTCAGCGCGGTGGCGCGCATGGCGACAGCAGATGTCATGGCAACAGCCTGGGCGCAAAACGTGACCATCATCGCGGGGTCGTTGAGTGGGGCAGCCATCAATAAGCCCGTTCCCCTGGATGGAACGGGCTTACTCAAACACTAAGGAATGGGGAGCGATCAAATCAATCATTGGGCCGCCCAGTCGGCAAGATGGAAGGAGTCGGGGTTGCCGTGGGCAGCTTGGACACAGGTGGCGGCGGCGTCGCAGTCGCTGCGGAGGCTTTCGCGGGAATACGCAGCTTCTGGCCGACATAGATTCTGTTGGCCTTTGGGATACGGTTGGCATCCATGAGCGCTTTGATCGTCACTCCAAATCGCTGCGCGATACTCGAGACGCTATCACCTTTTTTGACAATATAAAAGGCAGGCCCAGAACCTGCAGAGGCTGAGCTTGCTTTTACCGGACTGGTATGCCATGCCATGAGCATACCGACAATCATAACGGCGACCAACCATGGCAACATGCGAAATCGGGTGGACTTCATTGGAGTCCTCCTACAGATGAACAAAAACCGTTGAATAGCGATGAAGCGTTTCTTGGGGGCGAACCAATGAGACTTGATTCTGCAGCAAGCGCGGCCATATACTCGAGCTAATCTTAGTATAGCACAACGAGCATGGATTTCAAGTGCATTCGCCTTACAGTTGTATTACAGGCTTACACAGTCAATTCAGGGCCGCGCCGCTCGATAGGGGCGGCGGGTTGAAAGCTAACGACAAGAGAAAGAAGAAACATGATCTCAATCCCATTGGCGCTGGAGCTCAAGGCCGCAGGCCTGGCCTGGACGCCGCGCCTGCACGACTTTTTTGCAATTCCAGACCGTAGTTTAGATGACCGGTTGTTCGTGATCGGGGACATCTTGGTGACCATCGAGCGTTTGCGCGGGGAACAACTCATCTCCTTCGACGGCGCATCTGAATGGGCCCTTGATTATGTCCTGACTGGGGAAGCCGTCTGGATGCCCAGCGAGGAACAGTTGCGAGAAATGGTGGAAGAGCAGTTAGCCATCATGGCGCAGCCGGCGCTGTGTTTGAACACGATACCTGATGGCTATCGCGTGACCCTGAGCTGGCTGGATACCGATTCAAAGGCTCAAACCCTGGAATTCGAAGCCTTTGGCGCCAGCGACGCCTATGCGAGAGCGCTGCTCTTCATCCTGCAAGACCGCCCTGGCTAGACATAACTTTAATACGCCGCCAAGACATGCCCCAGGTCTGGCGTGTGATAGCCGCCTAGCCGGGTCACCGCGGCGCGAAATTCGTCACTGCGAATGACCGTCAGCAGGGGTTGCAGAAGCGGGCTTTCGTAGGTAGTCTGCGGAATGACCAGGTCGTAACGCTCCTCGCCGAGGGGCAAGAAATCAAGATCGAGCGCGCGCGCGGCCGCCGCGATGCCCAGCGCACAGTCGGCCGCGCCGCTCTTGACAGCCGCGGCCACGGCCAGATGTGTGAACTCCTGGCGATCATAGCCCTGAATTTGCTGCGGCTCGATGCCCGCCTGCTTCAGCCGATAATCGAAGAGGACGCGCGTGCCCGAACCGCGCTGCCGATTGATGAAAACAACGTCCGACCTGGTCAAGTCTGACAGCGTGGTGATGCGCTTCGGGTTGCCCGGCGGCACGATCAGGCCCTGCGTGCGCTGCACGAAGCCCAATAAGACCACGGGCGTTTCCGGCAGCAGCGCCCGAATGTAACTGACGTTGTACTCGCCGGTCGCCTCATCGAGTAGGTGAGAGCCTGCCAGGTGCGCTTCGCCGCGCGCGAGGGCCAACAGCCCGCCGTAAGAGCCGACATTCGACGATGACAGCGTCAAGTGGGGATAGCGACGGCGCAAGTAGTCAGCCAGCACATCCAATGTCAAGTCATGACTGCCGATGGCAACCATCGTGTTTTCCACCGCAGCGCGCGTGCGCAGCAGCTCTACCGTGACCTCTGCGCCGGCCGGAAAACCTTCGCTAAAACGCGGCACCCGCACGATGCCATCTGCCTTGACGAGCGACATGATGACCCCGGCGCCGCGCGCCATCGGCGTTGCCACGAAGCGGTCGCCAACTTTGCCCACCATGACGCGCATGAACTCGTCTTCGCCCAGCGGCGAGAGCACTTTACGCGTCAGGCTGGCGTTCAACGTGGGGCGCTGGGGCGGCAGCTGGCCTAGCCAACGTGCAAGCAGTGGCTTAACTAACAGATCAAAGGTCATGAGCGCGCTGGCAGGGTAGCCAGGGATGCCGGCCAGGGCCTTACCCGCGGCCACGCCCAAAATGACCGGATGACCGGGGCGCATGGCAATACCGTGCACCTGTATGCTGCCGATCGCGCGGAAGACGTCGGCGGTGAAATCATGCGAGCCGGCCGATGAACCGGCATTGACCACCACCAGATCGTGCTCGACCAGGGCAGCCAGCACCGCTGCTTTGATCTGTTCAGGGTCATCAGGCGCGGGCGGCAGACGGGTGGCCTCACCGCCCCACTCTTCCACCAGGGCGGCCAACATGAGTGAATTGTACTCGACGATATCGCCGGGTTTGAGACTGCTGCCGGGCCGCACCAACTCGGCGCCGGTGGGCTGAATTGCTACCCGCGGCCGCCGGCGGACCAAGAGCTGGGTGTGACCGCAACCGGCCGCCGCGCCCAGGTCTTGCGGCCGCAAGACGTGATTGGCGGGCAGCACCAGTTCTCCCGTCACCATGTCCTCGCCCAAAGGCCGCACATGCTGCCAGGGCGCAACAGCCGCCAGAATCTCGATGGCTGCACCCTCCGCCAGAACGTGTACATTCTCGATCATCACGACCGCATCGAAGCCGGGAGGGATGGCGTGACCTGTATCCACGTAAACGGCTTGCGTGGGCACGGCCAGGCGCAGCGGGTCGGTTTCCAGCGCGCCCAGGGTCTCAGCCGCGCGCACGGCATAGCCATCCATGGCGGCCGCGTGGTAGTGCGGCGACGACGTTAAAGCCCAGACCGGTTCGGCGGTCACGCGACCGCGGGCCTGCGCCACGGCGATCCATTCGCCAGGCAGCGGTTGATCAAGGTCTATGGCGGCCAGCGCGCGCCACCAGCGTTCAACCGCCTCATCCAGGCCAATGTCTTCCAGGTAGATATTGCGTGACAAGGGTGGCATCCTTTCCATCGGTGCGAGTATCTCCACTATTCTACCATAAGGCTGGAATTTCTGCTTGCACACGCGGTGGTCGTGTGTTAGAATCTACGCATGATTTCCCATGTTCTGCACGAGACAACTACGGAAACGCCGCCCATCGTGTTCCGGCGGGCCGCCGAGCATCTGCTTGCTGACTTCGGCTGGTCGCTGGTGTCGGCCGATGCCTTGGCGGCGCAAGCTGTTCAGCATCTGAGTCCTGTCGCCGAGGTGAGCCTTGTGCAGGCGGTGACCGCCTGCCAAACAGTCTATTCACGTCTGCTGTTTGCGGCCTGCGCCGGAAGTTCGCAGCGCGAAGCGGGTTATCACGAACTCTATCGCTATGTGTATAAGTTGGCCTACAATCGGGTTCCGGAAGCTGATGTGGCCGATGTCGCGCAGGAGACGCTGCGCTTGGTGTATGAGAAACTGGACACCTGTCAACAGCCGGAAACGTTCCTCAAGTTTGCCTACTTCCGCCTGCGCCATGCCATGAATCGGGTGCGCCCGGCGCGCCTCAGCCGGGTGCAATCGCTGGCATCCTGGTTGGACGCTGGCGCCGAGGAAACATCATCGCTAATCCCCATTTTTCAGAAACCCCCACTGCCTGAAGAAGCCGCTTTGCACAGCGATGAAGCCGCGTCGGTGCGCGACTGCCTGCAGAAACTGTGGCGCCACCAACCGCGTGCGTCCGAACAGATCAAGGCGCTCATTCTCAAATACTTCGATGAACTGGACGATGCCACGATTGCCGAACGCCTGGGTACAACCGTCGCCAATGTGCATGTGCTGCGCAGTCGCGGGCTGAAGAAGCTAGAAGCCTGTCTGCGCCGTACGCTCCAAATGCCGCCGGGATGAGACGCTGCATGGCCTCTATCTTCCATGCAAGAACATCCGCCGCGCTTGTTCTTTTTTGTCACAAGCTTCCCATAACAGCTGAGTCATTGAAGCGAGTGAGCTTATGAAGTGCCCAACCGATAGTACAGAATTGATGGCTTTCTTGAGCGATGCGGATAACCGATCGGAATTGGGCATCCATCTAACCCACTGTCAGACCTGCCGGGAGCGCCTGGCTCGTTTGCGCAGCATATCCTTGCATCCGCCTGACCACCTCAGTTGCGCGGATGCTGAGCCTGCGCTGCTGGCCTGGCTGGAGAGCGACGGCGCCTTTGCGCTCACCCCCGCGGTGCGCCAACATCTCAGCGACTGCCCATTCTGCCAGCAAACCGCCGTTGAACTCCGCACCCTGCCGCGCGCCCTGGCGCAGGATAGGCTGGCAACCCCGCCTGATGCGCCGTCGCCTGACCTGGCCTTCCTCAAAAAATCGTCTCTCTCGCTGCCGCGCTGGCGCCAGCAGATGGAACAGGCTGTTCAGCAGGGCGCGTACTGGCTGGTGGATCGCAGCGGCGCCGTGTGGCTGAATTTGCAGCTGGTCATGCAATGGCAGCCGGTCCTCAGCCCCGTCGCGATAAAAGGGGCCCCAACGGAGGCGCGGCCTTTGCTGCAGGTGGCGTTGACTCCAGAGCCAGACTTGAATCTGGATCTCGTGGCTTGGCCTGACGCGAACAACGGCGACCAGGTTCAGGTTGAAGTCATCGTGCGCCGCCCCAGCCGTTTTCTCGACGGCTTTGCCGGCGCGACGGTCACCCTCTATGCGCCGGGAGAATCACGACGGGCGATGACCGACAGCGACGGCCGCGTCCGCTTCAGTGGAATCCCGCGGCGCAGCCTGGCGGACATCCAACTCAGCGCGCGCGGTTGAACGGGCCAGCGGGGCGCCGCCAATGAGGACGAACCCTGCCCAATAGTAAGGATGGCTCAAGAGATGCTGATGATCAGGCAAAACCTCACAAGCATCGTCTAAGCGAGCCAGCTCATGGGCAATCTGCGCTGGAGAGAATCCGCCCGCGGCGAGGATTTCGCTGAGAGCGGAGGCCGACAATCTGGTGAGGGCTTGTTGCGCCTGGCGCAGTGCGGCAGCCGCGGAAACTCCCTGGGCCAGGGCCGTGTAGAAGAAACGCATCAACAATCGCGTCGAAAGCTCATCTACGGCCCACAGACTAACCAGCGCAACCGGCGCGCCCGCTGCCAAGAACGCCCTCACCAATCCCAACAACTCGTCGCCACTCAGGACGCCGCTGCGCCCGCTTTCGCATGCGCTCAATGTAACCAGGTCGGCTTGCAGGAACGCAGGCCGGTTGAGCAGAGCGGCTGCCGTGAGCAGCCCATCGGCCAGAAATAGGCCAGATTGCAGCGGCGCCTGTGCGTTGAAGGTGCCGTGGCAGGAGAGATGGATCAGTGAGGCGTTGGGCGCAGCCAGCAAAAACGCGTCCTGGGTGGCCTGGTGGCCCAACAGCAAACGACCGCCTAGCAAAGAAGCCACCGATTGGGCTTCGGCTTCGGCGTGGCGCAGATCGGGCGCAAAGCCGATGACCAGGGGCCAGGGAGACGGGATGGGGCTTCCGAGCTCTGACGGCTGCTGACGACCATGGGTCAGCAGAACGGTGGCGCTGGGCGCGAAGAGAATCGTTGCCGTAGACGCAAAGCAAGCTGCGCCAGTTGCGCTCTGCAACGCGGAGAACGGCACGTAGTGCAGCGGGCCATGGGGAACGATGGCAATACGCTCAGTTTCTGCCAGCCGTGACAGCACAGGGCCGAGCAGCAGCGTTCCCAGGCTGCGCAGCACCCAGGGCTGTGTCAAGCGGCCATCTGCGCCGGGCGTCAAGCCGGCCAGTGCGCGCCGATCGGCGGCAAATGCACGACGCAGCGCGGCGGCAGCATCCAACGCCAGCGGAAAGGCCTCGATGGTTTGCGATGTGACGGCCAGCATGACGGTGCGGTCAGGTGGAAACAGGAGTTCGCGCAATGTCGCATGGTGATGCAGCAGCCAATCGGCCACCGGCTGGAAGCGCGTCGGCGGATTTGTATTGAAGTACACCAAGAGCAGCATGTCGGCCGGCATCTGCGCCTGGATGGCGTTTGCGCTCAAAGGCTCGCCCAACAGCACGTGGTTTGGCCCGCGGCCGCTGAGCAGATCAAGAAACGCGCGCGCGCGTGCCCGCTCAGCATAGGTCAGCGCAGCCGCCGCATCGCCCTGGGCAAGGGTCAACAGGAAGAGCGCGCTGTAAACCTGCTGCCAGCCGCCGAAGAGATGAATGCGCACATCTTCGGTTTGAATCTGGCTGCGTAAGCCCTCGATAAGGTGAATGGACTGTTCAAATGACATGCGCGCGGCGGCTAAGTCACCTTGCTGCCAGGCCAGGGTGCCCAGACGATAATGAATGAGCGCCTGGTACGATACGCTGTGGATACCGGCGGCATGCGCCAGGGCTTGACGAAAGAGGTCATCGGCGGCGGCATACTGACCCTGCAGCTGACGCAGCAGGCCGAGATTACCCAGGACTTCGATGGTCATGAAGGGTGAACCGGCGAGCTGCAGCGCCTCCTGGTAGTGCTGCTCGGCGGCTGCAGTTTGACCCAGGAGCAGGAAGAGTTCGCCCAGGTTAGCCAGCGCTGTTGCAACGCCGCGCTGGCGATTGAGTGTGCGCGACATGGCAAGCGCCTGCTCCAAATGGGCCTGGGCGCTATCCCACTGTCCCAAATCCTTGTAGTTGATGCCAAGCTCATTGAGAATCCAGCTTTCCCAGACCGCCTCGTGCAGGCTGTGCGACCAGGCGCGCGCGTCCTGCAGGCAGGCGATGGCGTCATCAAACTGGCCGAGCAAGTTGTGCACTATCGCCATATTGATCAGCGCGCGCAGTTGGCCCAGGCCATCCGCCAACTGTTGAAAAGCCTGATAGGCTTCCTGGTAGTAGTGAAAGCTGGTATCGTATTGCGCCTGATGATAGGCCTGTACACCCAGGGTGTTGGTGCAGCGCGCGTACAGGTCAGGGTCCAGGTTGGACAGGCTGCGCAGATCCGTCAGCAGCTCGGCGGCCGCGGCCCAGTCGTGACGTTCCACCGCCAGCACGGCCTGGTAGTAGGCCAGCAGGTGCACAAAACGGGGCAGGAGAACTTGCTGCGCATCGGCGGCCGCGATGAGCTGTCCTAGCTCGTCATAGGCCAGGCGCGCCAGGCACAGGTTGCCGGCCTGCTCAAAGTGGTAAACCGCCTCGCTCACTTCCTGGCGCTCAAGCAGCGCCTGAAAGAAAATCAAGTGCCATTGTTGGCACGCGGCCGGGTCCGCGGCGCGCGCCGCGGATAGATACGCCGGCCTCTGCGCCAACTGCCAACGCCCCGCGGATAACAAGTTCAAATCAGGGAGCAAGTCGGGCCAGTCGCGCGCGGTCGCCCCTAAGTCAAGCGTACGGCAGACGGCGCGCCACAGCGACGCATCGAGCCAACGGGGCAGCGCGGCCAGCCATAAATCATTCATGAATGCATCAACCTCACCCACCTTGCGGCCATGCCATGTGCCGAATATGCAGTTCAGGAGTAACCGTGATGACCACCTATGAACCAAGCAGACTTTGGAGCCGGATCGGCCGCTTGCTGATGGCGACAGGTTTGTCTCTCTTGTTGATGGCCGCGCTCTGGCTGCTGTTGGTAGATTCGCATCCAGCCCTGGCGCACGATGCGGCGCCTGCCGCCCTGACCCCGATTACCGTGCGCAACGAAAGCGGCGCGTTGCAGCCCGCGGTGATTGTCGCCCTGCGCAATCAGTGCCATGATCCGTCGCTCGTTACCGTCGCCAACATCGCGTCCTACCCCGTCCTGCTCGATCTGGCGCAAGGCGATTGTCTCCTGGCGCTGGCGCCGCAGCATTTCGTGACAACCACCAAAGCGTTCCACGCATTTCCCCTCTTTGCGCCCTTCGGCGCCACCGGCAACATCGCCTATGCCGTGGTGACCACGAATTGGACCGTGCAAGCGGATGGAACGATCATCTCCCCCACCGTCAGCAGCCCTGGCGCCCCTCTCCAGCTCACGACGCGCGTCAACGCGCCGCTGGTCCTCTTCAACCTGCTGGTCTCCCTGGAATGGGACGTGCATGAGGCGAGCGAAACCAATGTCTTCACTTCCGCACTAGATGCCTTCAGCGGGCATCTGTTCGACGCCAGCAACGGCCAGATGGCCGTGGGGCAGGCGCAAATTGTGGCTGGCGCCAGTCACTGGCGCGACGCCGATTTTCAGATCATGGCGGCCAACGACGTCTGGCCCAACGCTGATGTGGGCGGGATCGTAGCCGCGCCCACGCAGTTGACCAACGGAGTTGGCTTTCGTCCTGGGCATTTGCGCGTGGGGCGTGCGTGGGATGGCAACAGCGCCAACCAGGGCCCCTGGAACCAGCGTACCGGCGCCCTCACCCTGCTGCACGAATTCGGGCATTATGGCCTGGCGTTGTTCGATGAATACCTGGGCCTGGCGCCCGATGGGGCCGATTTCCCTTCTTTTTGCACCGTGTCGCCGAGCGATCCGGCCTATGGCGAACAGTGGGCCACGCTGATGTCATATCAGTACAAAGCCAACGAACTTGCCTTGCGCGGCGCCAATAACGTGATGCAGTGGGCCGCGCGCTGCCTCCAAACGATCCAATTCCAGATGTACAGCCAATCGGATTGGGAAACCCTGGCGGCCGGTTTTGCAGACGCCAACGCGCCTCTGCGCTGGCAAATTCAACTGCCGGTCAGCGGACCCAACCCCGGCCCAGAAACCACACCGCCTGGCATCACCTCCATCCAGATCACACCCAGCGCAAACGCGCCGCCGACCCGTACACTCGCCGTGGTGGGAGTTCCCGCCGGCGTCAGCGAACTCCAGGTCTATCAATTCGCCGGACCAGGTCATCCTGGCGGGCCGCGCCTGGTCAGTCAAGGCGTCATCACTCCCAGCAACAATTTGCATCTGCTGGGCGTGTACGGCGGTGATGAGCTGCTGATCATAGACCCTGAAGGGCTCGTCTATACGCGCACCGTTGTCCCTGGCTCCAACACCGCCATGACCGTGACCGTCACGCAACCTGGATGGTCGCCCAAGCTGCTGCTGACGCCGCTGGCTTCACAGCAGGTTTCGGTCAGCCTGGCCGGCGTTGGCAATCTAGCGGGGCTGGGCGTTTCGCTTTTCGAACGTGGCGGCGCGAATGCGCCACAGACTCTGACATTGAGCAGTGTGGGCGGCATTTCGCAGACGGTCTTCAGCGCGCCGCTGCCTGATTTTGCCGGCTTCCTTTATTTTCATGCTGCGGGTGGACGGGAGACCGTGGCGCCCTTTGCGCTGAGCGCGGGCGCGCCCAGCGTACACGACACTGCCCATTCGCCCCGCGCCGATGCGCACCTGGCGCGCACCGGCCCGGCCGCACAGCAGCCAGCGATCTTCTGGGATAGCCGGGGGCAGCCTCCCGCGCCGCCTGGTGAACAACTGATCGGTGCGCGTACGGGCGTCAATGTAGCTGGCGCGGGTGCCCTGGCTGAGGCCGCCGCTGATCTGGAACGGCCGTTGGCGCTGTGGCTCAACGTACGCCCTGATGAATTGCCTGGCGGCCGCCCGAGCTGTCTCATTCTCAGTCACGCGGCAATGAACAGCCAGGAGTGGATGCCGCTTGGGCTGGTCGATGAGCTGCCAGAACATGTCGTCTCACTTCCTGTGATGCGCACAGGCGCGTTTGCGTTGGTGCGGCGCGAGGGAGCCTGTCTCTACAAGCGCGTGGATGCGCCCAATCCGATCATCGGCGCCGTGGTCACCTACACGATTGGCCTGGATAACCCCACCGACCCATGGCAGCCCAATGCGCTCGTCATAGATCAGCTGCCGAGTCAGTTGCAGCCTTTGACCATCAGCAGCAATCTGCCCGGTTCGGGCAGCTTCAACGGCCAGACTGCCAGTTGGTACGGCAATGTGCCGCCCCACACCCTGCTGGTAATCACGATCGTGACCACGCTGCGCAGCGGCACGGCGCTGAACCAGGCTATCGCCAATCAAGCTCAGGCGCAGGTCATGGGCGCCACCCTGGTTTCGACGCCAGCCGTCTTTCGCACCTGTCACCGCCTGGACATCAACTGCGACGGTGCCATCAACATCATGGACATCGTCGCCGCAGCCGAGGCTTGGAACGCGGCCGTGGTCAATGGCGGCCCCCAGGCTTACTATGATCTGGATCGTGATGGACGCGTCACGGTGTTGGACATTCAGACCATGGCGGCCGCTTGGGGGTGGGTGTGGTAAAGCAGGGGCCGTGACGATTGGGGCAGACGGGGTAACTCAGCGAGCCAGTGCCACGGAAATCCACGCGCTCATCATAACATAGCAGGGGAGTGAAGGTCAAACACGCTTGGGGGTGCATTTCAGTTTGGGGGCGGGTCGGGCGATTGAAATCGCTGCAACGCCTGCAAAGTTCGCCTGCGCGAGCTGCACCGCGCAATTGAAACGCGCCCGCCACGAAATACAAACCCCTCGCGCGCCGTCAGGCCCGATAGGGCCTTCCACCTTGTAGCCCGATCCGTTCACGGTCGGGCGGCGTTGGTTGCGCGCACGCTATGGGGCGAGCAACCCCGCCGGAGGCCAAAGGCCATCCGGCTACGAGGTGCAAGCCCCTCTGGGGCTACGCCCCGAAATTGAAATGCACCCTGGCCCGCGCGGGGGGCGCCGCGTCCATGACGCGCTGCGCAACGACGCCGCCTGGAATTACGATTTTTGCCTCGCCTGTGTTATCATGAAGTCGAACGCTCTGTGCACCTGCCGGACGCGTCGGCCAGCCGACGACCGCAATTCACATTCAGGGAGGAGCTTCATGCTCGATACCAGCTATATTGGCAAAGAATTACCGCTGATTCGCTACCAGGTGGATCGCAGCAAGATTCGTGAACTGGCGACGGCGTTGGGTGATCCAAACCCGCTCTTTCACGACGTGGAGGCCGCACGCGCGGCCGGCTATCGCGACCTGGTGGCGCCAATCACTTTCCCCACCCTGTTTCGCTTCTGGGGCGGCACGGAAACCCGCGGCATCCTGGCGCAGATGGGCGGCAACATCATGCGCCTGCTGCACGGCGAGGAGGAATACGAATACCTGGGCGTGCTCCAGGCCGGCGACGACATTACGGGGCGCCTCGAAATCGTAAGCGTCGAAACCAAGGAAGGGCGCTCAGGCATCATGGATTTCGTCAAGACACGCGCCACCTACCGCAACCAGGACGACCAGGTGGTTGTCATTGCGCGAGCCACTATGGTGCTGCGTCGGTAGTGGGCATGCAGAGGAAAAGAGGCGAAAATGACCATTTACTTCGACGATGTTCAAATTGGCGATGCCCTGCCCACCGTCGTGAATGAGCCGCTGACCCAGATTCAGTTCGTGCGTTATTCGGGCGCGTCCGGTGATTTCAACCCCATTCACACCGTGGAACAGGCCGGCATCGAGGCGGGAAACAACGGCGTCATTGCCCACGGCATGTTGATCGCTGGTTTGCTTGGCCGCGTGGTGACAAATTGGGTCGAACCGCGCCAGGTGCGCAAGATGGCGGTTCGTTTTACCGCCATCAGCCGCGCTGGTGATGTGATCACTTGCCGCGGCCAGGTGGCCGAAAAATTCGAATCGGACGGCGAAGCCCGCGTGCGTGGGGAAATCGAAGCCGTGGATCAGAACGGTCAGGCCAAGGTCAAGGGCGAGTTCGTCGCCGCCCTCCCTCGCCGGCCCGCTTAGTCTCTTGTCAGTGAAATTCTGATACAGCGAGCAGGAAATTCTAACGCGCAGCCGCAAAGTCTCAAAGCCGCAAGGCGCTTTTTGGGCGCCCTTGCACCGTGGCGCCCTTGCGTTGAAGCATTTGGCTCCGGCTTAGCTGATGGCAGAGAAGGCCCCGGTTTCTCCAAGAAACTGGGGCCTTTTGGGTGCTTTTCGTAGCGACCCAAGCCTCAGCGCGTGCCTGCCAGGATCGAAACGAACAGCCATACGATCAGTCCGACCGCCACGGCAAAGCCAATCGTCACCAGCGACTGCAGCGAGCTGCCTGCCGTTGCCGCCGGCACAACCAGTGCAAGGCTGATGGTGAGCGCGGCAAGCAGCAGGCTCAGCGCCAGCCGGGTCGTGAGGCGATCCACCTGCTTCATGAGGGGAGCGGTGTCTTTCAGCCCGATCTGCAGCAGCTCGCCTCGTTCAGCCCTTTCGAGCAGACGGTTCCCGGTGCGGGGCAGATTGGAGATCAAGTCGCCCCACTCCCGTCCCTGACGCAGCAGGCTTTGGGCCCAGCCGCGCTGCGGCAGCGCCAGGCGCCAGGTCACCTGCCGCACATAAGGCTCGGAAAAACCCCACACATCAAAACCGGGGTCTAGGGTGAGTGCAATGCCCTGCATCATGCCCAACGTCTGCAGCAGCAGCCCGAAATTGGACGGCAGGCGCAAGTGATAGCGGTTGATAATCGGCATGGCTACGTCGTACAATCCCTGGATGTGGATGTCTCCTATCGCCACGTTGTAATACTTGTACAATAGGCGCTCGATATCCCGCGACAGTGCCTTGCGGTCCACCTCGCCGCCGGCAGCCTTCATGCGGATGAGCAGGTCAACGATGCCATCAGGATCCAGGGACACGACGGCCGCGTAGAAGCCGATGGCGTCGGAACGGTCTTCATCTCGCAGGTAGCCCATTTTGCCGAAGTCCATGACGCCGATCACCTCGCCCGGCATCACCACGAAGTTGCCGGGGTGGACATCGGCGTGGAAAAAGCCATCTTCCAGCACTTCCTTGACGAGCATGCGCGCGGCGTTCACGGCCACCTGGTGACGATCGTAGCCGGCTCCTTCCACGGCCGCAACGTCATCTATTTTGACGCCCTGGATGCGCTCGAGCACGAGCACGCGCGAGGTGGTGTATTCCCAGTAAACGTGCGGCACATGGAGGAGTGGCTCATCGGCGAAGTTAGCCCGGAAGCGGTCGGCGTTCCGCCCTTCCAGGCGATAGTCCAGCTCGTTATTCAACGTATACGCAAAGTCGTCGGCCTCAGCGACGAAGTCGTGGATCTGCCCCTCAGGCGTGCGCTGGGCGGCTGGCGCCAGCGCCTGCATGATTTCAAGGTCAGTCGCAATTGTGGCCTGGATATTGGGCCGCTGTACTTTGATCACTACCTCTGTGCCATCGGCCAGCGTGGCAGCATGCACCTGGCCCAGAGAGGCGGCTCCGAGTGGTTCGGGAGTGATAGACGCAAAAACCTCCTCCGGCGAGCGCCCCAGCTCTTGGGTGATCACATCGTGGATCGCGTCCCAGGGCACGGGCGGCACGGCATCTTGCAGCTTGCTCAGCTCGGCGACGTAAGACGGGGGCAGCAAGTCGGGGCGTGTTGACAGCACCTGTCCAAGCTTTACGAACGTTGGTCCCAGCTCTTCCAGCGCCTGCCTGAAATGCGACGGCAGATCCTGCTCCGTCACCGGCGCAGCAGGTTGGTCGGGCGACTGGGTGGATCGTCGCTGTGGCGCCCATTCGGGTCCGAGGCGTTCGAACAGATAGCCAAAACCGTGGCGAAGAAACACCCCGACAATCTGTTGGTAACGCTGGCGATGGCGCACGGAGCGCTGTAACGGATTTGTGTTCATGAAACCTCCAGGGCTAGTTCAGGATGGCGTGGATCCGGCGCAGACGATGGTATTCTGGCTGACTGCGGCGCCGCTCACCCATGCTACAGAGCAACGGCGGGCACGGGAACCCAGGCGGCTTGGAAGCTCAAAGGGTTCGTCATGCCCGCCGACGCTGCTGCGCCTTCAGACCTTAGGGCCGCAGCGCTTCTTTGATGAGGGAGCCGGCCTGCGCCAGCTTGGCCTTGCGCGCTTCTTGCTCGGCCTTGCGCTCGGCGATGCGCTTCTGATTCTCTGCCCGCCGCGCTTCCCGCTCGGCCTTCAACTCGGCGGCGCGCTTCTCGATCTCCGCGTCGTAGGCTGCGCCCTCGGCCTCAAGCTCGGCCATCCACGCCTGGTCCTCGGCCTCGAGCTTGGCGAGACCCTTCTCGATTTGGGCCAACCACGCTTGCTCCTGCGCCTCTAGCTCGGCGAGACGCTTGTCAAGCTCGGCCATGTGCGTTTCGTGGGCGACCTTGATTTCGGCGATGTGCTTCTCGATCTCGGCCTTGCGGCTGTCGCTGGCCTGCTTCAACTGATCCTTCAGCGCGCTGATCTTGGCATCGGTCTCGTTGTGCAAGCGTTCCATTTCGGCCTTGGCCTTGGCCTGGGCTGCCTGGGCCTTCGCCTTCTGTTCTTCCTTCTTCGCTTTCAGTGCGGCCTTGGTTTCCTCGCTCGCCTGCGCCCAGTCTTCCTGCAGGTGCTTCATATCCACGTCGAACGCCGCCTGATCCAGGAGCATCTGCTCCTCCATCTTCTCGAATATCGTAGCCATTTTCGTATCTCCTTAATTTGATTTGTTCTGTCACTCACTCAGATAACATCATGCCGGTTGGGCCGCCAGGCTGCTGCGCAGACCGCGCAGGCGGATGCCGAACACGAGCATGCTGATGCCAAACACCAGGGCATAGATCCCAATCAACCCCACGATTGCCAGTGCGCCGGTGGCCGGATAGACAAACACGAGCACCCCAAAGATGATCGAGGCAATGCCGGCGATCACCAACATCCAGTCCCGCTTGATGGGCAGTTCGAAGCCAGCAATCACCTCGAAGACGCCCGTCATGATTGCCCACATGCCGACGAGAAAGATCAACGCCTGGGCGGTAATGCCGGGGAAGAAGAAGGTCGCCAGGCCGACGGCCATCCCCAGGATGCCGTCGAGCACATACCAGACGGCTTCGCGTCCAGGGTGTCCAAATGCGCTCACGATGGCGAACACGCCATCCACAAAGGCGTAAGCGCCAATGATCAACGCCAGTGAGACCAGCGTCATGCCGGGGTACGCCAACGCCACGATGCCAAACAGGATGGCGAGAATACCGCGCAACGCCACCGCCCACCACTTCTGAGTCAATACGTCCAACATACGAGACCTCCGTAAAATTGTAATTTGTCCGGCGGGATGCCAATCGCATCCCGCCCAAAGTTTCTTTCCTGCAATCGGTTCTCAGTCCAGCCGCGCCTACCGGATTAGGCGGCCTTCTTGAACTCGGCCTTGGCCTTTTCGCTGCCTTCCTTGATGTCCGCGCTCGCCTTTTCGCGCCCGGCCCTAAGGGCTGCGATCGCACGTTCCACTTTGCCCTTATCCACATTCCACGTGGCTACGCGTTCGGCGTGCAGCTTCTGGATCTGCTGCTCGACGTCAGTCACTTTCTGGGGCATGGCTTCGAGATCGGCCATGATCTTGGCGCGAATCTTCCCGTCTGCGGTCTTCACCCAAGCCTGCATTTCAGCAATCTGGCTCTTGATGTGCTTGACCTGCGCTTCGTAGGTTGCCTTGAGCTGTGCGTTCACCCTTGCGCGGGTTGCATCCAGCCTGGCGCGCTGCGCTTGCAGATCGGTCTTGACCTTGTTGTCCGCCTTCGCCATGTCCGTATCCAGGCGGGCTGCCGCCGCATCCAGCTTGCGATCCATCTCGCCCAGGTCTTGCTGCAGCTTGGCGCGCTTGGCTTCGTAGTTGCCGTGCATCTTGGTTTTTTCCGCCTCAAGTTTGGCCCTGGCTTCCACCGCGGCGGCCTTGATCTTGGCGTCAAATTCTGCTGCCGTGACAGCTTCTTCCGTTTCCATCTGATCGAGTTCTTGCGCTGCCTTGCGCAGTTCCGGTTCGATCTCTGCTTCCATCTCTGTCCAGGTCTTCATGATTGTTTCTCCTTGTGATTGATTTGATCGTTTGATCTATAGTTATCGAGCCTAACGGTTGCTTTGCACGAAACGTGCAGCGTGTTAATCAGTTCTTGCCATTCAGAACCTCCTGCACGCTTTGCGCCTGCGCCGGCGTAAGCGTGGTTGACAGCACCGTGCCGCCATAGTTGCTGAACTCCGCGGCGACCAAGACTGGATCTGACGACCGCAGCAGCGCGAAGATCGCCGAGTCGCCAGGCTGGACCTGCGCGCCCACATCCTCGACAAAATCCTGCGGGATGCCAAAGTCGTCTTTCCACCACTTCGCATCCAGGGCGCCGCCCGCAGCGCCGAGCGCGCCACCCGCGGCCCCAGCGGCGGCGACGGCCGCGGCGGCGCTGGCGCCCGCCGTCACCGGCGCAGCCATCGCGCCCAGGGTGAGTCCGATCAACGAGCCGAACAAGCCGCCGAAGGCAGCGCCTTCGCCCGGTGTCATCTGGTAACTGGCATCAATCCGCAGTTTGCCGTTGTAGTCGCGATAGGCCGCGACGGCATCGTGCAGATCAATCGTCCAGTCGTAGTTCATGTCCACGAGCTCGTTCAGCACGGCTGAGGCCCGGAACATATCTTTCTTGAATCCAACGACGATCAGTGTTGACATTGTCATTTTCCTTTCATCACGCTGCGTTATTTCACAGTTTCCTGTGTGCATCCTAAACCCAATTTTGTCTCGGCGTGTTCTGTGTGCTATCATGAACCCGCGCCGCCCGCTGGTGGCCCTTCTTTCACTTGGCTATCTGAACCACTGTGAACTCGCTTGGGCGCATTCTTCAAGAGCCATTATAGAGAGGACAAACCTGAAAGTCACTCTGCAAGACTTGTCAGCCCACTTGTCATCGCTTGTCATCTCGATGCGCTGAGCGGAGTAGAAAGACGCAGGTGACAATGCGCCGCTCTATGTATCACGATCGCGACTATGATTTCGGTCAGCAAATCCTCGCGCTGCGCACGGGAGCCAATCTGACCCAGTCGGGGCTTGCGGACGTTCTTGGCGTCTCGCGCCAGGCCGTAGTCGGTTGGGAGGCCGGCGCCAGCTATCCCTCCCCGCAGCATCTCAAGCACCTCATTGAGCTCTGTTACCAGCACCACGCCTTTCACAGCGGCCAGGAAGCCGAGGAAATCCGCGCCTTGTGGCAGAGCTCGCGTGTCCGCGTGCCGCTGGATGAAACTTGGCTGACCCGCTTGCTGGCAGAGCTGCATGAGCCAGCGGCTGCGCCAGCTCCTGCGCTGCGCTCCCCACCCGTTGCCCCAGATGGTCCACAGCCGGGTCGCCTCACCGATTGGGGCGATGCGCCAGAGGCGGCGACCTTCTACGGACGCCAGGACGAGCTGGCGCTCCTCCGCGATTGGCTGCTGGAAGAGCGCTGCCGGGTGGTTAGCGTTCTGGGTATGGGCGGCATGGGCAAGTCCGCGCTGGCCGTCACGCTCATGCACCAGGTCGCGGATCAATTCGACGCCGTCCTGTGGCGCTCGCTGCGGGACGCCCCGCCCTGCCAACCCTTGCTCGACGACCTGCTGCGCGTCCTGGCGGGCGAGCCGCTGCCCACCGTGCTGGACAGCCTCGAACGACGGCTCACGCTCTTGTTCGAGTACTTGCGGACACGGCGTGTGCTGCTGGTGCTGGACAACCTGGAAAGCATCATGGAGGAGGCAGAAGGCAGCGGCCGCATGCTGGCCGGTTATGAAGGCTATGGCCGCCTTCTGCGCCGCGCGGCTGAGACCAAGCACATGAGCTGCCTGCTGCTTACCAGTCGCGAAAAACCCAGCGAACTGGCGCCGCTGGAAGGCAGTCGGTCTCCGGTTCGCTCGCTGCGCCTGCGCCAGCTCGACGCCGGCGCCTGTGAGCGGCTGCTGCAAGAGCTGGACGTGACGGGCAGCGCGGCCGAGCGCGCCCGTTTGATCGAGCGCTATGGCGGCAACCCCCTGGCGTTGAAGATCGTGGCGCCGACGATCGCGGGGCTGTTCGGCGGCGAGATTGCCGCGTTCCTGGAGCACGGCGAGCTGATCTTTGGCGGTGTGCGCTACCTGCTGCAAGAGCAGTTTGCGCGCCTTTCGCCCTTGGAAGAGAGCATCATGCTGTGGCTGGCCATTCTGCGCGAGCCGGTGACCGTGCCCCAGCTCGCCAACGTGCTGGTCCAGCCGCTGCCCGGCGCGCAGGTCCTGGAGGCGCTGGACACGCTGCGCGGCCGCTCGTTGATCGAGCGCGGCCAGGTGAAGGGCAGCTTCACCCTGCAATCGGTCGTGCTGGACTACGCCACGACGCGCCTCATCGCCGCAGCGGCCAGCGAGATCGAGCGCGGGCGCTTGAATCTCTTGAGCGATCACGGGCTGGAGCTGGCCAGCGGCAAGGAGTTCATTCGCGAGGCGCAGATTCGCTTGCTGGTGACCCCGCTGCTGGCCCGCCTGCGCGCCGCGCTGCCACAGCCCGCGGCCCTGGAGGCGCGCTTGCTGGCGCTGCTGGAGCCGTTGCGGGGGCAGAGGGACGAGATTCAGGGGTATGCGCCGGCCAACCTGCTGGCGCTGCTGCGCACGGCGCGCGGCGATCTGTCCGGGCTGGACCTGCATCAGCTCTCGCTGCGCAACGTCTATCTGCGCGGCGTCCACCTGCGCGACGCGAGTCTGGCCGAGGCAACCCTGCGCGACGCAGTCTTTACGCAGGCGACGGACACGATTTGGGCGATGGCTTTCAGCCGCAAGGGAACGTATTGGGCGGGCGGCAATCGGCAGGGGCAAGTCCAGCAATGGCTGTACTCGCAACGCCGCTTGCTGCGCACCTGGCGAGCGCATCACAGCACGGTGGCCGCCGTCGCCTTCAGCCCGGACGAACAGCGCCTGGCCACGGGCAGCTGGGACGGCGTCGTCAAGCTGTGGGATGCAGCCAGCGGCGGCCTGCTCTGGACCAGTCCCCCGGTGGATGCCGTCATGGCCGTGGCCTTTTCACCCGACGGCCGCGCCCTGGTCAGCGGCGGAACCGAAGGTCAAGTTCGTCTGTGGGATGGGGTCAGCGGCGCCTTGCTGCAAACGCTGGACGAACACACAGGCCCGGTGTTCTGTGTTGTTTGGAGTCCTGATAGCGAGTTTCTCGTCACCGCGGGCCATGACGGCCGCATCCGCCTGTGGGCGGCGGCGGAAGCCGACGCGCCGAGGCTCCAGCTCACACCAGCCCAGACCCTCGACGGGCACAGCGGCCCGGTGCGCGGACTGGCGTTCGCCCCCGATGGCCGCACGCTGGCCAGCGCAGCGTGGGATGGAACGGTCAAGCTCTGGGACACCGCGGGCGGCGCGGTCAAGGAGACCATACCCGTCTCCGCGCGCCTGATGGGGCTGGCGTGGAGTTCCGATGGCCGCTATCTGGCGTTGGGCGAGCTGGACCGCGCCTTCTGGGTCTGGGACGTGGAGCAGCGCAAGCAGCGCATGGCGTTCACCGGAACGATGACGCCGGTGCGCGCGCTGGCCTTTTCGCCCGACAGCCGCACGTTGGACACTGCGCACGAAGATGACAGTATGCAGGTCTGGGACATGGTCACGGGGCAGTGCATCAGCAAGTGGCAGGGCTTCGCGCGCGCCGTGTCCGATGTGGCCTGGAGTCCGGACAGCGCGCAGATTGCCGCCGGCGGCAACGATGGGCTGGTGACGATCTGGGATGCCGCCCAGCTTGTCCCGCTGCACCTGCTGCGCGGCCACAAGGCGATCATCTGGGGTGTGTCATGGAGTCCCGATGGCCGCTGGCTGGCGAGCTGCAGCGAGGACAACACGATCCGCATCTGGGACGCCGCCAGAGCCGCCGGCGAGCGGGTCGTGACGGACGCCGCGCTGGTGGACGCGCAGCTCTTCGCCACGGCCTGGAGCCCGGACGGCGAGCGCCTGGCGGTGGCAACGCACCGCCAGGGCGTGCTGGTTTACGACCGGCGCGCACGAACTTTGCAGCGTGTGGGGAACGCCGCTGCGCCGCCCAGACTCCGCTGCGTGGCATGGAGCCCGGACGGCAGGTATCTGGCCGCTTCAGGCGAGGGCGGGTTGATTCTGGTCTGCGACTGCGAGGATTATTCGCTGCGCGCCACGCTGCACGGCCAGCGCGGCATGGTGACCGCCCTGGCCTGGAGCGCCGACGGCACGCGCCTGGCCTCGGGCAGTTGGGGACACGGCAGGGACCACCTGTGGATTTGGGACACCGAGCGCTGGACGCCGATGGCCGCGCTGGACGATCCGAGCGAGTTGGTCAACGGCGTCGCCTGGAGCGCGGATGGCGAGCGCCTGGTCAGCGCGGGCAACGACGGCGTGCTGCGCTGGTGGAATGCGCACAGCGGGCAATGCGTGCTCGCGCGCCCGGGACACGACGGGCCGGTGCAATCGCTGCGCGCCAGCCCGGACGGTCGCCTCCTCGCCAGTTGCGGCGACGATGGCGCGATCCGAATTTGGCAGATGGAGAACGGCGACTCTGTCACGACCTTGCGCCGCGACCGCCCCTATGAACGGCTCGACATTACCGGCATCCAGGGCGTGACCGATGCACAGAAACTGGCGCTGCAGCTGATGGGGGCGGTGGAGGGCCTCAGCGATGGAGAGTGAACCGCCACAAGATGTAGTCGTTTCCTCCCGCACTTCCCCGACTCTTTGGGCGCGGGAGAGGCGTTGTCAACTGGTCAATGATCGGGTGCATGCAGATAACAACAACCTGCCCCGCCGTGGTCACGCCCAACTGGACAGAGCGGGAGTTCAGCCTGGACCACTGGGAGGATGGCGGAGATCTGCGAAGCCACCTACTCAGCCCGCGTTGCAAACTCAGCCAGGTTCTTCCAGTTGTTGATCATCTCGTCGGCAGCCACCGAGTTCAGGAACTTGATCACCCTCCGCAGCATTTCGCCTAACCCAAGCTGCTCTGAAACGATAACTCCGTTGTGGCTGCGTTGATTGCGCCAATAGTCCCGAAAGATGGGAGTGAAGTCCTGCGCGTTGCAGGTCAGGATGGCGCGGCCTTCGGCTGCGGCGTAGGCCATCTGCTCGTCGTCCGATGCCTCGGCCATGCCAACCTCGTGGGCCGCCATTGCATCGAACCCGCGGCCGCGCAATGCCTGCGCCAGCTTGTAGCTGATGTCTGCGTCAATGTACAGCCTCACAAAGATGCCGTTAGCGGCGGTCCCTGCCATAGCGCCTCGCGGTTCTGGACGATGGAGCGATCAATCTCAACCTGGTGTTCGTAGTAGTAGCTGAGCGCGTCGTAGACCTGGGCCAGGGTCAACACATCCTCGAAATCCTCGACGATCTGCTGTGGGGAGCGCCCCAACTGTGACTGTTCCGCGATGGTCTGCACGCTCACACCCGTGCCGCGCACCACGGGACGGCCGCCATGCACGCCTGGAATGCGAATGATATGTGCGTGCGCAGTGGCCGTCTGGGGACGGATCACCTGGCCCAGTTGATCAACCGAGCTCCTAAGCGAGCCCAGTTCTCGGCGCACCTGGTTCAATTCGCTGTAGATCTTCTGTACATCCAACTCAATAGTCATCGCCTATTCCTCGCTCGACGTGCTGTCCACCCGCAGTGTACCCCGAACCTGCTACTCCGTCAAGCCGTTTCCATCCTCATCAAAACGCATCGTCACAGAGCATCAGCCAGCTCGCGCTCGCTCAGCGGCTGCGGACGTGGGCCAACGGGAGGAATCGCTTCGACGACCGCAGCAACAGCGTGCGCAGGGTGGGCCTGCTGGCGCTGGACGACTTCGGCGCGTGGCCGGTCACGGCGCCGCGCGGGAGAAGCGCTGTCCACTGATTAACGACCGTGTGCATCCAGATGCACGTCAACTTGCTCGCGGCGGCTTGACTTAAGCCTGGCCGGATGGGTCAAGTATGGTGAGCACCAAAGGCAAATCTGTTGTCACATCACCGGTCAACGGCGACAGGCGAACTTCGCCCGAGGGGCTATGAAAGTGGTGGGGATACGAGGCAATTTCGGGGAAGTGCTCCTTGTTGTCCCAGCGCATGAGCGGTTCGCCAGCGCGAAGCAACTGATAGGAGTAGTCCACATGCCCGCTATGATCATAAATGCGAATTTGAAGCACGTCTCCGTTGAGCGATTCGGCGCGCACCTTGATGGCGTACTGGCGTGCAGAGAACGACTGCGTGTCAAGGACGCGCACGGCGCTGCAACGACCGGATCGCTGCAGCGCCGTCACGACGTAGCTCAACAGATCCGCCAGCGTGTTCACTGCGCGACCTCGCCCTGTAAGCCTAGCCAGCTTCGCACCATGTCGCGCGCGATTTTCCACTCCAAAGCGTCGTCTTCTTCGACCATCACCGCTTTGTTGAGCATTGGGCTGGGCGCTTCGCTCAGCGTTTTCGACCGGGCGCGCAGATACTCGTCGAACTGCTCATAGGTCATGCCGTGGCGCGTCTGGAAGTCTGCTTCGATGGCGCGGTAGCGTTCGATCTGGCGCAGCACGTAGTCGCGGGCGATCTCGCTGATCGCCATTTCGGCATTGGGAAACAGCCCACGCCGCACGAAGGGTTCGACAACCGCAGTCAGTTCTGGAGACATATGCTCACCTCATAGTCAGCAACCATCAACAGCACAGTTGCTATTGCAGTCCTACTTTACCCCAGTTTGTCGTGTGAGGCAAACCAGAAGTTTGTCGAAGTTGCGGCAGTTGTCCCCTTGACCATGTCGAGCGCCAGAAAAAGCCGCTGCCTGAACTCCTGGTTCGACAGCCCCCGGGCGATGAGCCGCAGCACTTTTGGAATGGCCGGTCGTGCACGCGGCCACTTGCGGTGGGCGTAAACCCGCTTTCGTGACCGCGCGGCAAACCACAGCGTCCAAGCAATAAGCCTGCTGTCAATGCGAAACTCGCCCGCAGGCGCCAACCGGAGGTTGCTCATGCTGTTGAAAACGTCTATCCCCTCGCCCGCCCAGGCCGACGGAACCCTGGCCACCAATCCTATTGTCCGCCTGCAAGGCGTGGGCAAGGATTATACGGAAGCAGGGGAACGCCATGTCATCCTGCACGATGTCAACCTCGATCTGCAAGCAGGTGAGTTCACCGTGCTGTTGGGCAGGTCTGGTTCGGGCAAGAGCACCTTGCTCAACTTGATCAGCGGGATTGACGACCCTAGCCAGGGTGAAATCTGGTTCAACGACATCCCAGTCACCCGACTCCCCGAACAGCAGAGAACCCTGTTCCGCCGCCAGCATATTGGCTTTGTTTTTCAGTTTTTCAACCTGATTCCCACGCTAACCGTGCAAGAAAACATCCTTTTGACGTTGGAACTCAACAACTGGCCGGCCGGCCGGGCGCTGGCGCGCGTGCGTGACCTGATGACGCGCGTAGGCCTGGCTAACCGCGCGGACACCTACCCCGACCGCCTTTCCGGCGGCGAACAGCAGCGCGTGGCGATTGCGCGCGCCCTGGCTGCGAATCCGACGCTCATCCTGGCCGATGAGCCGACTGGGAACCTGGACGAGGATACTGGCCGCAGCGTGCTGGGCCTGCTGCTGGAACTGACGCGCCAGGCTGGCCGCACCCTCATCATGGCGACCCATTCGATGGAAGTTGCCAGCCAGGCCGATCGAGTTTTTCGGATTGTGCATGGGCAATTGATCCCCGCGCCGGAACTGCCTGCAGCGATGCGAGGCCGCAGAGAATGAGGATAAAATTCAGCGCTCCGCGCTATCTGCTGCGCGTCAGCCTGCGCCATGTGGCGCGGCGACGCTGGCAAAGCGTGCTTTTCATCATGGGCGTAGCCTTGGGCGTCGCCATGATGGTCGCCATTGACCTGGCCAACGGCAGCGCCAGCCGCGCGTTTCGCCTCTCCACAGAGACGGTGGCCGGCAAGGCAACGCACCAGGTGTTTGGAGGACCGGCTGGCCTCGACGAGTCTGTCTACCGCCGGGCGCGCGTGGATCTGCACCAACGGAACAGCGCGCCCGTGGTTGAAGGGTATGTCAGCGTACCCACGCTTGACAACCAGCCGCTGCGCCTCCTCGGCGTGGACCCCTTTGCCGAAGCGCCCTTTCGCTCATACTTGACCAGCCAATCTGATCGTGTGCCCCTTGACAGTCTCACCGCGCTGCTCACCCGCCCCAACACGGTGCTGCTGTCCGAAAGCCTGGCTCAGCGCTTTGGTCTGCAGCGCAATGACACCCTCAGCTTGCGTGTCGGCGCGCAGACCACAACCGTGCAGGTGGTCGGCCTGATTCGGGCTGCCGATGACATCAGTCGTCGCGGGCTCGACGGCCTGATCTTGACCGATATTGCCACCGCGCAGGAACTGTTGGACATGCGCGGTCGCCTGAGCCACATTGATCTCATCATCCCTGCGGGTGACACGGCGACCCTGGACCAGATTCGCGCCATCCTGCCGCTTGGGGCAACCATCGAAGCGGCCGCCGCGCGCGCCGGCGTTCTGGAGCAGATGACCTCTGCCTTTGAGCTCAACTTGACTGCGCTCAGCCTGCTGGCGCTGGTTGTGGGCATGTTCCTGATCTACAACACGGTCTCGTTTTCCGTGATTCAACGACGTCCGGTGTTAGGCACCCTGCGCGCGCTGGGCATGACGCGCCGCGAGATTTTTGCCATTGTCCTGTTCGAAGCCGCGGCTCTTGGCCTGATTGGATCCCTGCTCGGCCTGGCGCTGGGCGTGATTCTTGGCCGCGCCGCTGTCACCCTGGTGACACAAACGATTACGGATCTCTATTTTGTCGTCAACGTGCGCAGCGTAGACGTGCCCTTCTTCAGCCTGCTCAAGGGGCTGGTCATTGGTCTCAGCGCAGCGCTTCTGGCCGCAGCCGCGCCGGCCCTCGAAGCCACCAACGTCCCGCCAGTCAACGCGTTCCGCCGATCGGTCATCGAGAGCCAGATTCGGCGCTACTTGCCGTCGCTAACCCTGGCTGGCGTAGGGTTGATCGGCCTCAGTGTTCTGCTCTTATGGCTGCCGCAAAATTCACTCGTGCTCAACTTTGCGGGCCTTTTTATGCTGGTGCTTGCGTTTGCCCTGCTCACCCCTGGCGTGACCCTTGCGCTGATGACCGTGGTCACACCGCTGACCAGCCGCCTCTTTGGCTACCTGGGGCGCCTGGCCCCACGCACCATTAGCCGCTCACTCAGTCGCACCTCGGTCGCCATTGCCGCGCTCATGGTCTCTGTCTCGGTCATCATTGGCGTCAGCCTGATGATTGGCAGTTTTCGCAGCACCGTTGAGGATTGGCTGGCCGCCACCTTACAGGCGGACATTTTTATCTCCCCACCTTCCCTGACCGCCACGCGTGTCACCACAGCCCTGCCGGATGGGTTGGCCACGGCGCTGGCGCGCGAACCGGAGCTGCGCCGCGTGGAGACCGCGCGCAGCGTCACCGTTAGCTCGCCCGATCTGGGCAGCGTGGCCGTGGTGGCCGCAACAGGCGATGTGTCGGATGGGCATCGCCGCTACCTCTGGTCGGCTGCGCCTGACGCGGCCGCCCTTTGGCAGCAGGTGCGTCAAGGCGCGGTGATCGTTTCCGAGCCGTTCGTAAACCTGCGCAAGTTACCCAACCAGGGGCGCGGCGCGACCCTGCGCTTGCTGAGCGACCACGGTCTGGCTGAGTTCCCTGTCGCTGGCGTTTACTATGACTATGCCGCCGGCGCCGGGACGGTCATCATGGACGATGCCGTGTATCGCCGCTTATGGAATGATCGCGCCGTCACCTCGATTGCGATCTATGTGCAGCCAGGGCGTGATGTGGATGCCGTCGTGGAAACCCTGCGCAGCCGTTTTGCCGGGGAAGAGGCGTTAGTCATCAACCCCAATGCCGGGCTGCGCCGCGCCGTACTAGATGTTTTCGACCGCGCCTTTGCTATCACGATCGCGCTGCAACTGCTGGCGACAGTCGTGGCTTTCATTGGCGTCCTGAGCGCGCTGCTGTCGCTGCAGTTGGAGCGCACGCGTGAGCTGGGCATTCTGGCGGCCAGTGGCTTGACGCGCCGGCAGCTCTGGGGCCTGACCTTGCTGGAGACCGGGTTGATGGGCGGGACTGCGGGCCTGTTGGCCTTGCCGGCCGGTCTGGCGCTGGCGCTGGTGCTGATCTATGTCATTAACCTGCGCTCATTTGGCTGGACCCTGCTGCTGCAAGTCAGCCCTGCGGCTTTCCTGCAGGCGTTGGGCGTCGCGCTGTTGGCCGCCCTGTTGGCCGGTATCTATCCGGCCTGGCGCCAGGCGCGCATTGTCATCGCAGATGCGCTGCGCGGAGAGTAAGGAAATGGAGACCGGAGACCAGAGATTGGAGATCGCATGACTCGTCGCATACTTTTGGGTTTGGTCGTGGTGGCGCTGCTGGTGGGCGGCGGTTGGTGGTGGGGACGGCCACAGCCGCCAAGCCAGGTCAGCGGGCAGATTGTGGACGCGGCCGTCGCCTCCACGGCTGGGTTTGCGCAGGTCACCACCCCGGTGAGCATCGAGTTCCCGCGTGATCACGGCCCGCATCCGGCCTATCTCACCGAGTGGTGGTACTATGTCGGCAACCTGGAAAGCGCGGACGGTCGTCGTTTTGGCTTTCAGTTGACCTTTTTCCGCCGCGCGCTGACTCCAGAAGCGGCTGCCCGCACGTCGGATTGGGCCAGCAACCAGGTCTACATGGCGCACTTTGCCTTGAGCGACATCGGCGGTCAGCAGTTCCATGCCTTTGACCGCTACAGCCGCGGCGCGGCCGGGCTGGCTGGCGCGCAGGCAGAGCCGTACCGGGTCTGGCTGGAAGATTGGTCGGTAGAAGGCATTGGCCCGCAGACGGAACGGCTGCGCGCGCAACAAAATGACCTGGCGCTTGATCTGACGTTGACCTGGGGCAAGCCGCCAGCCCTGCATGGCGAGGCCGGTCTGCATCAGAAGGGGCCTGAAATGGGCAATGCCTCGATGTACTACTCGCTGACGCGCTTGCCGCTGCAAGGCGCGATTACGGTCAACGGTCAGGCGTTTGCGGTGACCGGCAGCGGCTGGATGGATCACGAGTTCGGTACGACAGCTCTGGGCGCGCGCGCGATTGGCTGGGACTGGTTTGCGCTGCAACTTGACGATGGACGAGAGCTGATGGTCTACCAGATTCGGCGTGACGATGGCACGATCGAGCCGCAGTCGAGCGGCAGCCTGATTGAAGCCGACGGCCGCGTGCAGCACCTGACCGGGAGCGAGGTGCGCATTGACGTGCTTGACACCTGGCAAAGCGCAGCCAGCGGCGGTCGTTACCCGGCCCGTTGGCGAATCACCATTCCCGCCTACGGGCTAACACTCACCGTTACCCCGCGCCAGGCCGATCAAGAGCTGCGCCTGGCGCAAACCTATTGGGAAGGCGCCGTGGCCATCGAAGGCGACAGCCACGGCCAGCCTCTCAGCGGTCAGGGCTACGTCGAATTGACCGGGTATGTGGGCACGCTGCGAGGGCAGTTGTAAGGCCCCGGCAGGCTATGTCTGAGGATGCTTGACCTTCATGCGTCCCTTGTCAACAAGGCGGTCACCTGCTCTGCAATGTCGTCGCGCACCTGGCGGAACGCGGCCAGGACTTCCGCGGCGCTGCCCTGGGCTTTGGCAGGATCGGGAAAGCCAAGATGCACGCGGCGCCCTTGGCCCAGCCAGACCGGGCAATTCTCTGCGGCGTCATCGCACACGGTGACTACCAGGTCGAAGGGTGTGGATCGGAACTCGTCCGTGGACTTGGAGCGGGCATGCGCGGGGACGATGCCGATCTCGGCCAGGACTTGCAGCGCCAGCGGGTGGACGTAGCCCGCAGGCTGGGTGCCGGCCGATACCGCGGCCCAGGCATCGCCCAGACGCGCGTTGACAATGGCTTCAGCCAACTGTGAGCGGCAGGAATTGCCCGTACACAAGAAAAGAACGTTACGCTTCACAGCATCCCCCTGGTTACAAATTCGCTACGGCCAGCGCCAATTGGCGCCGCAGTTTGGGCGCATTGAGTCGTTTCCACGCCGCGGGTACCCTGCGCTGCAGCTTGCGCAACTGCCCCTCCTGGGCGGTCAAATAGGAGACAACCCCCTTCAACTCGGGCTGCTTCCGCGCCCGCGTCTCTGGCAAACCAGTCTGGTGCGCCAGAAAATCGCTGAGCAGGTGCACGGCCACATCCGCGTCGTGCAAATCGCCCAATAAATCTTGCGTTTGCACCAGCTCGGCAATGACCCCATCGGCGTCGCGACCTAACACCTCGCGCAAGAACTCCAGCAGATAGCGTAGCCCCTTGATCTCGATGCGCAGTTGGTGCAGGGTCTCCAGGGTCGCGCGGTCCAGCACCCACTCGTAGGCGCGGATGCACTCGAAATCAAGCCAGACTGTACTCCCGACGACGTGACAAACCAGCACGCGCTGCGGCTCGTTGCGGCTGAGCGGTCGTGCGCCAGCGCCTGGCGCGGTGAGAAAAGTCTCGAAATCCCGCTTGAACTGGCGATAGCGATCGCTTTCCAAAAAAGCCAGCATAGCGCGTCGCGCGGCGTCGCGCTGCGCTTCCCAGGCCAGGCGCAGCCTTTCCAAACCGGCGCGTTCGGTGTCTGGCAAACCCGCCGCGTAGCGCTGCAGCTTGTCCAGCAGCACATCCAGGTCGCGCACCTGGCCCAAGGCGCGGCCAGTGCGCCGCAGGTTGCGCCCAAACGAAGCGATGTCGTCCTTCTCAAAATAGGGTTCGAAAATCTTGAGCGCCGCGCGCATGCGGCGGGTGGCTACCCGCATATCGTGCAGGGCCTCGATATCTTCGCCCTTGCGTGCACCCTTTTCCTGGCGCAGCATGCGGCGGAAATGAAAATAGAGGATTTTGCGTCCCGCCTCGCTCATGCGGTCATCGCTGCGTACGCCAGCCGCGCGGCCGCCCTTGTCGCCGAGGGTCAGGTCGGGAGCGCCGGCGGCTTCGGCGGTCGCCAACGCCAGCTCGGCGTCGGCCGCGCCAGCCAAGGCGAGCGCGATCGCCAGCTTGGAGCGCGGTTCGGGCTGCAGCTCGGGAAAAGCGGCTTGCAGCGCGTCGCCGCAGGCTTCCAACTCAGCCGGGCTGCCGTCGTGGCTCAGCTCAATTTCCACCAACCACACCGGCTCATCCGCGGCGTTGAAGAGGACGGCATCCAGGGTCATCTCTGCGATCACGCGGTTGGCCGTCAGCGCCTGGCGCACGTAGCGCGTCTGTTGAATGTGAACCAGTTCTTCCAACGCGTCGCCCGCGGCCAGCGACTGCGCCAGGGTGCGCGCCGGACCTTCAGGCCAGGTTTCAGGCGGCCCAGGGGCGTTCAGGGTCACTTCGACTTCGGCGCGCTCATGCAAGCCGCGCGCCTGGTTGCCGCCGCTGTGCAGACCCTTCAACGTGGCCAACCAGGCGCCGTTGGGACGCGGGCGCAAGCGGCAGGCAAAGCCTGCATGCAAGAAGTTGTGCTCCGCCGTGTCGAAGTAGACATCTTCCCCGCGTTGTACACCCTGGTCGCGCAGCACAAAATCACCCACGCGATCGAGCGCCAACAAACGGTTGAACACATCTTCGCCAGGAACATGAAACTTCAGTTCGATTTCCTGGGCCGGGGCAGCACTGTCAGTTGACATGGCTTCACCTCATGGTCAATCCCGTTCTTGCGCGGCCAACGGATCGCGTGGCAACGCGCCGGGAGTTGTCTGGGCGGAATCCAAGACATCCAATTCGGTCATGCGGCCCGTAATGGTGTAGACGGTGCGCTCGCAGATATTGGTGACACGATCGGCGGCGCGCTCCAGGTTGTGCGCGACCCACAGCAAGCGCATGGCCTGGTCAATGTTGCGCGCATCAGCCACGATGAGGTCAATCAGTTGACGTTGCGTGCGCACGTAAAGCGCATCCACTTCATCGTCTTCGGCGGGCAGCGCGCGCGCGGTTTGATCGTCGCGGCGCTGGAAGGCGTCGAGCGCGCGGCGCAGCATGTCGCAGGCCTTGCTGGCCATCAGCTCGATGCTGGACAATGGAAAAATCAACGGTTCGTCGGCCAGCATGAGGGTGATGCGGGCAATGCCTTTGCCGTAATCCCCCATGCGCTCCAACTCGGTGGCAATTTCCAGGATGGATGCCAGCGTGCGCAGATCGCTCGCCATCGGCTGCTGCGTGGCAATCAGCGCCAGGCAATTGTCCTCGAGGGCGAGCCGCCTTTCGTTGATCAACCGGTCGTCCGCGATCAACTGTCGCGCGGCTTCCAGTTCACGGCGCTGCAAGATGTCTACTGAATCCAGGATAGCTTTTTCCACCATGGAGCCTAACAGAAGAACATCGGCCTGCAGCTTTTGCAGTTCACGTTCAAAATGTTGACGAATGGACATAGTCCGCTCCTGCAAGCCTGCCGGCCTGCACATTCGATTCCGCGCATGGCGCTGCTTAACCAAAACGACCGGTGACGTAATCCTCGGTGCGTTTGTCGCGCGGCGACGTGAACATCGCGCGCGTGGGGCCAACTTCGATCACCGTGCCCGATTTGCGATTGTCATCCAGCATCATCATCGCGGTGATGTCGGAGACGCGCGCGGCCTGCTGCATGTTGTGCGTCACAATGATGATCGTATACTGCGCGGCCAGTTCCACCATCAGCTCTTCGATCTTGAGCGTGGCAATCGGATCGAGCGCCGAACAAGGCTCATCCATCAGGATGACTTCTGGTTCCACGGCCAGGGCGCGAGCAATGCACAGGCGCTGCTGTTGCCCGCCGGACAGGGCGTAGGCGCTGGCGCGCAGCTTATCCTTGACTTCATCCCACAAGGCGGCCTGGCGCAAGGAGCGTTCGACGATGTCTTGCATGTTGCCCCGAAAGCCGTTGACGCGTGGGCCGTAGGCCACGTTATCGAAAATGGACTGGGGGAATGGGTTGGGTTTCTGAAAAACCATGCCGATGCGTTTGCGCACTTCGACCGGGTCCACCGCCGGCGCGTAGAGGTCCTGGCCATGAAACCAAACCTTGCCGGCGACGCGGGTGGCGGGGATCAAGTCGTTCATACGGTTGAAACAACGTAAGAAAGTGCTCTTGCCGCAGCCGGAGGGGCCAATGATGGCCATGATTTTGCGCGCGGGGACTTCCAGGGTGAGGTCTTTGAGCGCGTGGCTGGCCCCATACCAAAAGTTCAGACCTTCAATGCTGAAAGCGCTCTGATGGTTGGAATCAGGATTCGTCGTGCTTGATGAAAGAATCATCGAATCAAGTTGCATAGGATCACTCGTTAGAAACGCTTTTGCAGGCGATCGCGCAAAATAATGGCGATGGCATTGGCGGTTAATAGGACGGCTAACAGGACGACGATGCCGGCTGCGGCCAGCAGACGGAAATCGGCCTGGGGGCGCGAGGTCCAATTGAAAATTTGGATTGGCAGCACGGTGAACTGACTGAAGATGTTCTCCGGCAAGAAGGCGATGTAGGTGAGTGCGCCGATGGTGATGAGCGGCGCGGTTTCACCCACGGCGCGGGAGAGCGCGAGGATGGTGCCGGTCAGGATGCCAGGAAAAGACATAGGCAGCACCGTATACCACACCGTTTGCCAGCGCGTGCCGCCCAAGGCGAGCGAGGCATGGCGCAGGGAAACCGGTACGGCCCGGATCGCTTCACGCGAGGCGATGATGATCGTCGGCAAGATGAGCAGGCTCATGGTCAAGGCGCCGGCCAGCAGGCTGCGGCCCAGCATCAAGCCGCGCACGAAGATGCCTAATCCCAGCAAGCCATAGACGATGGAAGGGACGCCGGCCAGGTTCGAGATGTTGATCTGGATCAGATTGGTGATCCAATTCTGCGGCGCGTATTCCTCCAGGTAGATGGCTGCGGCCACGCCGATGGGAAAGGCAATGATCGCGGTCAGTCCCACAAGCCAGAGGGAGCCAACGAAGGCCGAGAGAATGCCGGCCTTCTGCGGAAACCGGGAAGGAAAGCTCGTCAGGAATTGCCAAGTGAGCCACCCCTGGCTCTTAGTGAGCACATCCACCAGCAGGATGGCCAACACGATCAAGCCCACAAGGGTAGCCGCGAACGCCACGGCGGCGAAGAAGCGGCCTGCGCGCTTGCGCCGCGCGAGTCGCTGGCGAAACTCCAGGTCGGAATTGGGTTCAACGTCCATCTGTTTCCCTCATCGTAATCCGGCGGGTTGCGACCGATATGACTCGTTTACTGATAAACCTGGCGATAGCGGGCCAGGATGCGTTGACTGATCAGGTTGAGCGCAAAGGTCATGACAAAAAGCAGCATGCCGACGGCAAAAATAGTCTTGAATTCAATGCTCTGCTGTGGATTGTCGCCCAGGCTGACGCGGGCAATGAAGGCGGTCATGGTTTCCATCGCTTTGAGCGGATTAAGCTGCATGATCGTGCTCTGCCCAGAAGCAATCAAGACGATCATCGTTTCGCCAATGGCGCGTGAAATAGCCAGGATGAAGGCAGCCGCAATGCCAGACAGGGCCGAAGGCACGACCGTGCGCAGCGTCACTTCCAGTTTGGTGGCGCCCAAGCCATAGGCCGCTTCGCGCAACGAGCGCGGCACCGCGGTCATTGCGTCTTCGCTGAGCGACGAGACCAGGGGGATAATCATAATCCCCATCACGATGCCTGCGCTGAGCGCGTTGAAGACCTCCATTTGGGGCAGGAATTGGCGCAGCAAAGGCGTGATGAAGGTGAGGGCAAAATAGCCATAGACGACGGTGGGGATGCCAGCCAGAATCTCTAACAGGGGTTTCAGTACGCGGCGTATGCGCGTGCTGGCGTATTCGCTTAGGTAGATGGCGGCCAACAGCCCGATGGGCAGCGCAATCAGCATGGCGATCAACGAGATGACCGTGGTGCCTGCCACGAGCGGCAGCACGCCGAAGCTGGGTGGGCTGAAGAGCGGCGTCCACTGCACGCCCGTGAGGAACTCAAACAAGGGCACCACGCGCAGAAATTCAATCGCTTCGAAGATCAGGACGCCCACAATGCCCGCCGTGGTCAAAATAGAAACCGCCGCGCAGGCAAAGAGCGCGGCGCCGATGAGTCTCTCGCGCGCGGAGCGCCAACGGTTGCCTACAAGCGGGGCGTCAGAAACAGGGACGAGATCTGGTGCGGCCTTTTGCGCCTGTTGTTTGTCCATGGCTTCTTGCTGCCGGCCTCCCTGGCGAGTCAGTTGAACGGGTTTATGATTCAGCATTATTCTATGCTAAGTTAGGATTCTACGCCACTTTTGAAACAGAGCAATGCCAGTCCGGTGTAGGATAAACCGGGCTGGCATTGCACAAGACAATCCTGCGTCAAACCGGTGAGCGGCTGAAGGCGAAGGATACGATTCCAGCCGCGCAAGGGATGCACCAGCCGCGCAAGGCTGGAAGACAAACCATGTCAGAGTCTACTTGGCAAACTTCGCCAGGGCAGCCTTGTCTTCATCGTAGCGCGCTTGCGGCACAGCCACGTAACCGACTTCGTCTACCACCTTAGGCGCGTTGTCAATGTAGAACTTGGCAAACTCAAACACCTCCGGCCGGCTCAGCGCGCTGTTCTTCGCATAGAAGAAGAGCGGCCGCGAGAGAGGCGTATAGGCGCCTGTGTTTACCGTGTCGAAGCTCGGCGCCACACAGCCCTTGCCGTTGTCAATCTGCACAGCCCGCAGCTTGTCCTTATTTTCGATGTAATAGGCCAGGCCAAAGTAGCCGAGCGCATTGGCGTCGCCTTCGATTCCTTGCACCAACACGTTGTCGTCCTCGCTGGCGGTGAAGTCCGAACGTGACTGCTTGGCCTTGCCATTGATGACCTCGGTGAAGAAGTCGAAGGTGCCAGAGTCGGTGCCAGGGCCGTAGAGCGTCAGGGGCTGATCCGGGAAGCTGGGGTCTACATCCTTCCAGTTCTTGACCACACTGCCCGCGTCCCAAATGGTCTTCAACTGCGCCACGGTGAGGCACTGAGCAAACGTGTTCTTGGGGTTGACCACCACGGTCAAGCCGTCGAGGCCAATGAGAAACTCGGTGTACTCGATCTGCTTGTCCGCGCACGCGGTCTTTTCAGAATCCTTGATCGCGCGCGAGGCATTGGAGATGTCTGTTTCCCCGTTGCAGAACTTCTTGAAACCACCGCCAGTGCCTGAGATGCCTACCGCCACCTTGACCTTCGGATGCACGGCGCCAAACTCTTCTGCCACGGCCTCGGTGATCGGATAGACGGTGGAAGAGCCATCAATGGCTACGTCGCCGCTCAACTCCATTGCGGGCGGCGCCTTTGTAGGCTCAACGGCTGCCTTTGTAGGCTCAACGGCCGCGGTCGGCGCCGACGTGGCGGCCGGTGCGCCGCACGCGCTGAGCGCTACCATCAAGATCATCAGCAGGGTGATGGCAGTCACGAATCTCGTACGCATGAAAAATCTCCTCTGTGTTATCTTCACAAGTTTACGTCTTGCGGCAAGAGTCACTGACGTGCGCGTAACTCGCTCGCGAGTCATACGCACGTAGACCCCAGTCCGCAGGCTGAGGATAACCGATTTGATTTAACCAGGTCTTATGACGCAGTTAATGCTTGACAATCTGCAGATTAAGAATTGATAATATCGCTAACTATCCCCTTGCGCAGGCTGGCTGCGCCATCCAGCGTCGGGCAAGCCGGCAACGTTCTCGACAGCGAAGGCGCCTTACCCGGCGGGCCTGCGCAAGGTTGGGCGATGTTTCGGCAGGCAACCCTCGCAGGGGTCACTGGACATCACAGCGTTGACTTATGAGAACGTCGCGTGCCTCTGAGCGCGTCATCTTGCCACAGCCCTGCGAGGGGGAGGGGATCCCCTTGCGCAGGCTGGCTGCGCCATCCAGCGTCGGGCAAGCCGGCAACGTTCTCGACAGCGAAGGCGCCTTACCCGGCGGGCCTGCGCAAGGTTGGGCGATGTTTCGGTAGGCAACCCTCGCAGGGGTCACTGGACATCACAGCGTTGACTTATGAGAACGTCGCGTGCCTCTGAGCGCGTCATCTTGCCACAGCCCTGCGAGGGGGAGGGGATCCCCTTGCGCAGGCTGGCTGCGCCATCCAGCGTCGGGCAAGCCGGCAACGTTCTCGACAGCGAAGGCGCCTTACCCGGCGGGCCTGCGCAAGGTTGGGCGATGTTTCGGTAGGCAACCCTCGCAGGGGTCACTGGACATCACAGCGTTGACTTATGAGAACGTCGCGTGCCTCTGAGCGCGTCATCTTGCCACAGCCCTGCGAGGGGGGTTAGGCGATGGGGAGCGTGAAGAAGAAGCGCGCGCCATGACCCAGGCTGCTTTCAACCCAGATTTGGCCGCCATGTCCTAACACAATATGGCGGGCGATGGAAAGTCCCAGCCCGGCGCCGGTTTCGCTGCCGCGCGAGCGGGCGCGATCGCTCTTGTAGAAGCGTTCAAAAATGCGCGGCAGCTCGCTGCTCGCGATTCCAGGACCTTCATCCCACACCGTGAAGACTGCCCAATGCCCGTCAGTCCAGCCGTCGGGCGGCGCCACGGGAGGAACATCTGCGCCTGCATGAAGGCTGCCGCTTTCGCAAACAACCGTCGTCGCCGCGATGCCTACGCGGCCGCCGACCGGGCTGAATTTGATCGCGTTGTGCAAGAGATTGGCTGCCACCTTCTGCACCTGTTCTGGATCTGCCAGCACGGGTTCGGCCACAGCCAGCGCCAGGTGCATCTGCACCTGTTTGCGTTCAGCCTGCGGCCGCAAACGCTCTACCACCGGTTCGATGATGGCCGCGGCTGGCGTTGGCAGTAGTTTCAGCAAGACCTGCCCGGACTCGATTTGGCTGAGATCAAAAAGCTCGCTTGCCAGCTGCTGCAAGGCGTCGGCTTGTGTGCTCATATTTTCCAACAAGCGGCGCGCCACCTGGGCGTCATCCAGCGCGCCCATGCGCAGCGTTTCCAGCGTCAACTGAATGGCGGCAATGGGGGTGCGCAGGTCATGGGAGATATTGGCGACAAATTCACGCCGCGCGCGACCGAGGCGTTGCAATTCCGTAATATCCTCCAGAGCCAGCACCGCGCCTTGCTGCTGCACCGGGGCCGCGCGCACGCGCCAGAGGCGCGCCTTGAACGCGACTTGCCGTTCAACAGAAATCTGTCGTTCCAGCGCGTCTTGCACCGCCTGGTTGATTTCGTAACTCGGCAGCGCTTCGATTAGCAGCCTGCCGGGCGCCGCGTCCGGCCGGATGATCTCCTGCACCTGCTCGTTGAACCACCGCAGGCGGCGCTCCTGATCCAGGATCACCAAGCCGCAGGTTGCCACCACCCCCAGCGCCTGACGTTGGGCCTCATGTGCAGAGAGCGCCCCGTTGATCTCGCCGATGGTGCGCTGTTGGCGCGCAAGTTGGTATTCAGATGCCGCGCGGCCAGTGTGCAGGCGTTGAGCCCACCAGGCCAAGCCCACGCTGAGCAACACCACCACCAACCAGCCAAATTCCATCATGTTCATGACGCTTAGGCCTCGAAGCGGTAGCCCAAGCCGCGTACGGTCTGGATATGGGCAGGGTGTGCGGGATCATCTTCGATCTTTTCACGCAGCCAGCGTACGTGTACATCCACGGTGCGATCGTCGCCAAAGAAATCTTGGCCCCAGACATGGTTCAGCAACAGATCGCGCGAGAGCACCGCGCCGCGGTGACGCATCAACTCGGCCAGCAGGCTGAATTCTTTGGGCTTCAGCGGCAGGTCAACGCCGTTGCGCGTGGCCCGGCGCGCAATGAGGTCAAGAACCAGGTTGCCGGCTTCCAGGGTGTCGCGCGGTGCGGTGCTGCGTGCGCGGCGCAAGAGCGCGCGCACGCGGGCCAACAGCTCTCCCAGGCTGAACGGCTTGGTCAGGTAATCATCCGCGCCGCTTTCCAGCCCCACGATTTTATCCAGTTCGCCGCTACGCGCGGTCAGCATGAGGATGCCGCTGGCGGCCGTCGCGGGATCGCGACGCAAACTGCGGCAGACAGACAGCCCATCGAGTTCAGGCAGCATCAAGTCCAGAATCACAACGTCCGGCGCCTCCGCGCGGGCCAGCGCCAAGGCATCTAGCCCGGTGCCTGCCTGCAAGACCGTGTAGCCTTCCTTGTTCAGGTTATAGACCAGCGCCTCACGTAAGGTGACTTCATCTTCCACGACCAGGATTGTCTGCGTCTCCTCCACACCATCTTCTCCCTTCTCTCACGTCAATCCATCGCTAAAAATACCAGGCTGGGACATCACTCATCATCCACGTCAAACCAGGATAATGGCTTCTGATGATCAATTCAACGATGCGCGCTGTTTTTTCGGGAAAGTCAATGGGGGCAAGCGCGTTGAGTTCAACACCAATCAGGTGTTTCCGCCCACTCTCAGTGCGCATCATCGCGGCATAGGTGATGGTGATCCGCTTCAGAATGCCGAGGATACTATAGATCACGTCAATGTCGTCTTTGTGTTCTCTTTCGCAGTATTCAATCAATCTCACAAAGAAGCGCTTGCCATAGTCCAATTTACAGATGTGAGTGAATTGAAGAGCAAATTCGTCTTGGGTTGTACTCGTGGCAAAAACGGTGGCAAACGCGTCGTTTATGAGCACCATGTTGTTTAGGCTCCTACGGCGCGTATCCCATTCCCGGCTGGCCTCCTGAAGCAAACGGCGGATGCGTTCTTGCACAAGGGCAATCGAACTAGCCTCTTTGATTACATAATCATCGAGATGCTCTCGATTTTTGGCGCAATGATCAATTGGTTCTGGCGCCCCAACCTCTAAACAAACGTTGAACCTCAAAAATTGCATCTTGAAGTTGTTGGACGTGTTCTTCACCGTGGTCGCCGCGAAGTACCTCTTCGAGGTTTCCGGCCAAGATATTGTTCATTGCTTCGAGAACTGCAGGTCCATGTTGGGGGTATCTCTTGTCGCTCGTCCACAAGAGTTCCAATTGGCGAGCGAAGGGAAACTGTGAGAGTGTTGTAGGCTCCTCGCCCGGTCGAGATGGCGAGGGATGACCGAGTTTGAGGATGTCGTTAGCATCATGCAAGGTAATCATGATTAGTCTCCTTATGACAACTGACCCTAACGATCCTATCCTAACACAGGAATAGCGATCATGCAATGTCAGCTGACCTACGACTAGCGGTTGGTTGACTGAAACCGTTGACTTAGCACGCGCTTGATGCTATAATGGGGCCAAGTCAATCCGAGTAATCACAAGCAGGTGTCAACATGAATCAGACCCAGCAGCAAGTGTATGTTGAAGTGTGGCGCACCGCCACAGCCCTGGTAGATGCTGTCAATCGCATGGATCAGCGCAGCGCCCAGCGGCAGGTGGCTCTGCGCAGCCGCCTCGATACGCTGCTCGATGTATATGGCATCGGCGCACTGGTGCCTCTTTTCTACGCGCACGTCTCGGGCGGCGGACATTATCCTCGTCGCTTCGCAACGCTCAGCAGCAGTGAGGCGCTGCTCGAACTTGGCCGCTGTCGCGATATGGAGGCCCCTCTCGAATCTACTTTTGCCCATGTGTCGCTGCACCTGCGCCGGCATGGCCGCCAGCCCTGGCTGGCGGTGGACGTTCGACCCTTGTCTCTGGATGCCATGCTTGATCGGGCAGAATGCGAACAGAGCCTGATTGCTGGCGAGGGCGATACGCTCGTGCTCAAGCTGTTGACCGGTCGTCTGTACATGAAACCGCGGCGCCAGGCCAGCCTGGATCCGGTGGAGGCGCGCTTGATCGAGGAAATGCCCAAAACGCATTTCAGCCTGCCTGAACAGGTTTGCGCCTTGCTGCTGTGGCGTGATTTTCAGCACGAAGAAGGCAAGCTGGACACGACCGCCATTCTTGCTTGGGCGGCCACCGTCCAGCATGTGATCGGGGTGCTCAACGGCCACAGCCTGAGCAGCGCACGCGCGGCCGCGCAATACGATGTAGACCCGGGCCTGGTGCGCAATCTACGCCAGCACCTCATGCAGACGGTCAAATTGACCAACAGCGCCGAACGCTACACGGTGTTCGATTACGCCCCCGCAACCGAGTTCAAGGGCGCCGCCAAAGCCGCGGCCTAACACTGTTTGAAACGACGGTTGATTGGAGCTGCAAAGGGCACGGAGATAATCTCCGTGCCCTTTGCATTGGCCACGTACGTGCTGATTGAGAAGCAGGTTGTAAAACAGTTTACAGACGTGGCCTTGGGATACGGCGATAATGATTGAGCAAGTGTGAATAGGCTGCATGCGCGCCCGTTTGTCGCATCGCCTTGCGATTAGTCTCGCACACGCTGTGATCGTTATGACGAGCAAGAAGCGGATCACCATTGATGACTTTTTTCGGGCCATTGACCCCATTACGCGTATTTCGAGTCGTGCTCTTCGTCAAGGTGATTACCATCTTGGCCAGTCTCCTCGTGGCATTAGCCGTGGGCGACCGAACCGCGCAGCAGCATTTGAGCCTTGCCATGTTCCTGGCTATCCTGATGCTCATTCTCTTTGGCGCCAACTGGTTGGAGGCGCGTCTGGGCGTCAGCGCCCTGGCCGTTGCGTTGGGGTTGGCAATTCCTTTGCAGGCGCTCGAATGGGGACTTACGCCGCTCTCACACGCACAAAACCTGTTGACCAACTTCGGCGCGGTTGAACCGTTTCTGTTCCTGGTGGCGCTGGTTATGCTGGCCGCCTGGCAGTACGGCTTGATCGGGGCCTTCTTAGCGGTTGTAGCTTCTTCTTCGATGCACATGCTGGCGGTTGTCTGGTTCGATGGCCTGGCGCAGCTCAACTTCCTGGGGTTAGCCGCCCGCGGCTTCATCCTGGCTGCGGCGGGGCTAACCCCCATCTGGCTGCAGGAGCCGCGGCTGAAGTCAACCGAGCAGCGCACCCCATCCCCATCCACGCGGCCGTTGGGCGCAGCTTCTGTGCCCGCCGAAAAGCTCTCCACGGATGATCTGCGCCGTCGTCTCGCCCAGGTGCTGCTGAATGTGGATGCACACCTGGAAGGCATGGAAGATCTGCTCGACGATGCCGGCGCGCCGCTCCGGCACGCGCTGGCCGATGCGCGCCTGGACATTTCCCAGGCGCAGGCTCTGGTCAACCTGGCCGATTCGGCCTGCGCCTGCCGTTTGGGGCTGGAGGAAGCCGTGCGCCATCACGTGGCGACATTCCGTGAGCGCACCGGCGCCAGCGTGGCGCTGCACATGCAGTTGATGCCAGACAGCCTCGATCCAGAACAAGCGGCGGCCGCGTTTCACATTGTAGAGGAAAGCCTCGCCAGACTGGCGGCGCAGCCGGATGCGCATGCCAGCATTTCCTTGAAATGCAGCGGCAGCCATGTCGCGCTGAGCATCTATGGTCATCACAACGGCGCAGAAGCAGCCAACCGCACGAGTGAGAGCCGCATGAAAGCGCTGCGCCAACGGGTCGAAGCGGTCGGCGGCATGATCTGCATCAGCCACCAGGCGCAGAACGGCACCACCGTGGCCTGCGTCTTTCCGCGACGCGCCTAGCTCATGTTCTCTCGATCACCCAAAATCACCCGGCGCGCCCTGGCGCTGACGTTCGTCTTGCTCAGCCTGGTAACCCTGGGCGCCATATACGGCCCGGCCTTGGTTGACCTGGTCAGCGACCGCGCCCGCGTCGAAGCCTGGCTGCGGGCGCTTGGCCCCTGGGCCCCGCTGGCGCTGATTGCCCTCAACACCATCCAAATCGTCTTTGCGCCCATCCCTGGCTATTTCGTACAGGCCGCGGCTGGTTATCTCTTTGGCGTATTGGCCGGCGGCATCTACGGCGCCATTGGTATGCTTCTGGGCGGCGCGCTGGCGATGAACCTGGCGCGGTGGTATGGGCGTCCCCTGGTTGCGCGCCTGGCCGGGTCAGAACGGCTGCAGCGCTGGGAAGGCGTCATTCACAGCGACTCGATCTGGCCCTGGTTTCTGCTCCTGCTCGGACCGGTGGGCGACGTTCCCTACTACATTGCCGGCCTGACCCGCGTCTCTATTTGGAAAATCCTCGTCATTGCTCTGCTGGTGCGCGGCCCTTCCGTCTTCGTCGCGGCTGCGGTCGGCGCGGGCGTGATCAACATTCCACCAGTTTTGTGGCTTGCGTTCGGCGCCCTGCTTGTGATCGCCGCTCTCCTGGCTCATCGTTACCATGACCGCTTCGAGCGATGGGTGGATCACACGCTCCTGCGCCGCGTCGCCTAGACTTCCGAACCTTCGCAGACTTCGAAAGCCTCCGAAGTCTAAAATCTGCTGCTTCAATGTGATTTACATCAGCCTATCCTGCACGGTACTTGTGGTAAAATAGACAAGCCCCGTGCAAAATCCATTTTTCCTGCAAACCTGTAGAAAGGCATTCACGATATGCTCACGCTGGTTGAAAAAATCCTCTTCATCCTTTGTGTCGCAGCAGCAGTTTACTATGGCTACCTGGGCTTCAAGAAGCTCTATTTGGTGATTCGCCGCGGGCAGGGCGAGCTTGACGTAAAGAAGTTCGTTGCCCAACTGATTGACGCTGCTATCAATTGGGTGGCCTTGCTGCCCACCTGGCGGGCGCGCAAAGTCTCTAGCGTCTTTCACGCCATGATCGCCTGGGGTTTTACTTTCTATTTCCTGGTCAACTTCGGCGATGTCTTGCAAGGCTATTTTCCCATCACGTTTCTGGGCACAGGTGCGATCGGCAATGTCTATCGCTTCCTGGCCGATATCTTCAGCGTCTCCGTCCTGGTCGGCATGATCTACTTCTTGGTCCGGCGTTTTATCGTGGATACACCGGCGCTCAAGTATCACAGTAACATCAAGCTGATGGACCGTATCAAGCAAGGCGGCGTGCGCCGTGACTCGATGATCGTCGGCTTTTTCATCCTGTTCCACGTCGGCTTCCGCTTCCTGGGCGAAACCTTCACCCTGGCGGGTGAGCGCCTGGCGACAGGCGTCGGGGACGCCGGCCAGCCGTTTGCCAACCTGGTCAGCGGGCTGTGGGGCGGCATGAGCGCCGGCACGATTGATGTCATGCGTCACGTGTGCTGGTGGGTGGCGCTAGGTCTGATTCTGGCCTTCATCCCTTATTTCCCACGCACCAAGCACATCCACCTCATCATGGCCGGCGTCAATTTCCTGACCAAGCCCAAGCGCACGTCGCGCGGGGCGCTGGAGCCGATCAACTTCGAGGATGAGTCCATCGAGCAGTTCGGCGTCGCGCGTCTGGAGCAGCTGCCGTGGACGCACCTGGTGGATGCCTACGCCTGCATCATGTGCAACCGCTGCCAGGATGTGTGCCCGGCATATACCACCGGCAAGGAGCTGTCGCCCTCCGCGCTGGAAGTGAACAAGCGCTACTACATCAATGAACACGTTGATCTGCTGGCCGCAGGCAAGGAATCGCCCGATCGTATGCTCGACTTTGCCATCAGCGAATCGGCGGTGTGGGCCTGTACGGCGTGCGGCGCGTGCATCGAAGTCTGCCCGGTGGGCAATGAGCCGATGTTCGACATCCTCTACATGCGCCGCAACCAGGTGTTGATGGAAAGCGAATTCCCAGAGCAGCTGCAGCCCGCGTTCAAGGGCATGGAGCGCTCCGGCAACCCCTGGAACCTGGCCCGCGGCGATCGCATGGCCTGGGCGGCCGACCTCGACATTCCGACCGTGGAAGACAACCCGGACTTCGATATTCTCTGGTGGGTGGGCTGCGCCCCTTCCTATGACAGCCGCGCGCAGAAGACCGCGCGTGACTTTGCCAAAGTTCTCAAGGCCGCGGGCGTCAACTTCGCTGTCCTGGGCGAGATGGAAAACTGCACTGGCGACAGCGCCCGCCGCGCGGGCAATGAAGCGCTCTTCTTTGAGTTGGCGCAGGCCAACATCGAAACCTTGAACGAATTCAAGCCCAAGCGCATCGTTGCGACCTGCCCGCACTGCCTGCACACCCTGGGCAAGGAGTATCCACAGTACGGCGGCAACTTCACCGTGGTGCATCACACCGAGTTGATCGCCGAATTGATCGCCGCCGGCAAGCTCAAGCCAAATCTGGCTGCCGTCGGGCCGGTGACCTATCACGATCCATGTTACCTGGGGCGCCACAATGGCATTCTGGATGCGCCGCGCGCAGTTCTGACGCAGTCGCAGGTCAACCTGGTGGAAATGGGACGTAACCGCAACCAGTCCTTCTGCTGCGGCGCGGGCGGCGCGCAAATGTGGAAGGAAGAAGAGCACGGCACGGAGGCGGTCAACATGAACCGCTACACCGAGGCGGCCGGCACCGGCGCCAAGACGATCGCCGTGGGCTGCCCCTTCTGCCTGACCATGCTGACCGATGCCAGCAAACAGGCCGACCAGGGCGTACAGGTCAAGGACATCGTGGAACTGGTGGCCGCGGGCTTACCCAGCACCAACGGCCACGGGGGCTAAGCGCCGTCTAACTTAACCATAAAGGGGCAGGTTAAACAACCTGCCCCTTTGTGGTTTCAGCGGTGTTGGCTCATGGGAAATATAACCGTTTCAGCCAGGACACCAGAATGTCAACCTGCGCAACGTCAGGATCGAGATACCGCGCCGTGATGGCTGTACCCAGAGGTTTGCCGGGTTCTACTTGCCAGGCCAGCCACGTGTGGATGATAGCCTTAGGTTCTGCAAGTTGCGTAAAACGTCTTTCGCCTTCCGGGATCGCCGCCACACTCGATAGGACATGCTTGAACAGGGGAGATTCTATCGGCACGAGAAACCGCAAGAAGTCCTCCAGGATGCCCGTAGTTTGGTTATCCGGCATGATCCAAATGCCCACGCGCGGCAGCAATTGATCGTCAGGTGGATCAAGAATGGTACCATCTGGTAATGGGTCCTCCGGCACACCTCGATACCCGACACTAATAAGCCGATTCCGCAGTGAGTGCCAACGTGAACTCAGGTCAATGTCAGCGTCAATGACCACTCCGACAATATCGCCATCCTCGCTTGCTCTCAGGCGAGTAGAAATACTATCCAGCAGTCGGTTGATGCCTTTGAGTGGTTTGATCTCATCAAGTTGCGGCACTCCTCGATTCCCGCACAAGTGCTTAAGGACGTGCTCATCGTCATCGCCCTCGACCAGAAGGATTCTCTTTGCAGCCATGTCAGCGCACCTCAATGCGGTCGCGAGTGGCAACAGCGAGTTCGTCTTCGCGGAACAGAGTCGGAATGATGTCTTCCCCTTTGCGCGATAGGCGAATTAGGACCCCTTCGTCTGGGTCTTCGCTTGCAGCCTTCTGGAACGCCTCAATGGCGTCCCAACTGTGAGAGGTAGCCACAACCTGTACATCAAGGCGTCGGGCAAGTCCGAACAAGGCTCGCCATACATCAAGCTGAATCGAATAGTGCATGCCATTTTCAAACTCGTCTATCAACAAGAGCCCGTCTTTGGCGTTGACCAGTGAGAGCACAATGCCAAAAAGACGGTTGAGACCGTCACCAAAGGAGCGGAGGTTTACGGGGCGTGGCATGCCCTTGGATCTAACGATTGCAGTACGTGGCTGCCGTGTCCCCTCTCCACCGACCATGGAAACGGCCGATATACCGGGTTCAATAATACGCAGCGCCCTGACAACATCTTCTTCGCGATCTGAAAGCGCGACCATGTCCCACAGAGGCCCCAGGGTAGCCGTCCGTTCGCCGCCGTAGGGGCTCACAAACACACATGACACTCGAGGTTCATTTTGGAACACTGACGTAGGTAGACGCCCGCGGTAGTATCGGCTCAAAGAGTCCAACGGCAGTAAACGCTGCACACCGCTCGCCTCCACCACCAAGGCCGGCAAAACCTCTCCCTCACCGAATAAGGTCTGTTGGCCGAAAAGGTTGAGTTGCTGAAGAATCCGTCTCCTCGATCCATCTGCTGCCCGTTCTTCAGAGAACCACCCGGCTTCCATAGTCAATCTCATTGGCCGTTGACCGCCATTCGCCGCGATCACCAACGGTTGAGGTTTGGTAGAAAACTCCGGAAAGCCGTGAAATAGGCTCGATAGTGCAAACAAACTGTCTGCGTCTGCTGGCCGCGGCGGGTCCTCCGTCTCTCTCAGATCCTCCTCTCGAAAGCGGATGATGTCATAGATAACAGAAGGCGACGCGTCGGAGGCCAGAATGCGAAGGGCTTCCAACACCGACGATTTCCCGGTATTGTTCCGCCCTGTGATCAGATTAACCCGTCCGAGGCCTTCGATCTTGAGATGCCGAAACGCTCGAAATCGCTCGATAGTCAAGGTCCCGATTCTTGGTTCCATAATACTACTCCTTAGAATGGTCCGCATGAGTCCAACTTAGTCTTTTCATTATACCCTCATCTCCAACGATGCCCCAAACAGCCCTGTCATGTGGCAAGGCGAGCGCAACCACTAGGCCTTTCCCAACGTCATGTTAGATGCGCCGCGCATGCAATGAGGCTGCGCGTCGGTTTGTCATGGAGCCCGGGAGGTTGACCATGAAACGCTCACTTTCGATCCCGCTCGTCGTCACATTGCTCCTCACATCGTTCCTGCTCATCAGCCGTTCGCACCCGACCGACGCCGCGTTGCCCTTGACCGACGCGCCTGCCGGATTCACGCCGGCAGCACAACCTGCCTGGCGCAGCGGCGGCCCTTTCGACGCGTATCAACAGCCCATTGCCATGGGCGACGTGGCCGCATCGCCGGCTTACGCCACGGATGGCACCCTGTTCGCCGCCGGGCAAAGCGGCGTCTATCGCACCACGGACCGCGGGACTTCCTGGCAGGTTGCCCTGCCGCTGCCAGCGCGTGACGACCATGCCCAGGCCACACATGTGCGCCTGTCGCCCGGCTATGCCACCGATGGCACTGTGTTTGCCACCTTTGTCAACGGCGCCACCTGGACCGCCGGCCTGGTCAAGTCCACCGACCGCGGCCAGACCTGGACCTTCGACACGAGCCAGGGCGAGATGCGTGCGCTGGCCCTGTCGCCCGCCTACCTGACCGACGCCACGCTGTGGACGGCCAGGGGCGATGAGGTCTTCAAGTCTACCGATGGCGGAGCCGCCTGGTCGGCCTACCGCCTGGCGCCGCCCGGTGACAGCTATGACGTCTTCAACCTGGCGGTTTCACCCGCGTTTGCCAGCGATCACACCCTGTTCGCCACCGGCTATGGCGCAACCCGCCGCAGCACCGATGGCGGATTGACTTGGGCCAGCGTGGGCGGTTATGCCCCAGGCTTTGGCGTTGTCGTGTCGCCGCTCTACGCTCAGGACGACACGGTCTGGACCACCTACCGTTTCATTGAGTCGCCTGGCGATGGTCGGCCGGAGAGCGCGGTGCAGCGCACCACCAACCGCGGCGGTTCGTGGGCGCTGACGGCGGCAGGCTTGCCCGGTGTGTATGAGCCGTTCCCGCGTGCGCTGGCCGTGTCGCCTGCGTACGCCAACGATCACACGCTCTTCACGGCGCTCAGCGGCCAGTTGGTTGCCGGCCTCTCCCGCAGCCTGTTTCGCAGCCTGGACGGCGGCAGCAGTTGGATTGACCTTGGCTCCGCGCCTGGAAATCCAGATGTCCATGCCCTGGCTGTTACTTCCACAGCACCGGATGGCTTGATGGCTCATGTCGCCACCTCGGCCGGCGTCTGGCACTACGGCGGGTTGTGCGAGGAGCGGCTGGTCAACGGCGGCTTCGAGTATGACGCGGCCTGGCGCTTTCCACTCACGCCCTATCCGGCTGCTTACAGCATGCGCGTCGTGCGCAGCGGTCAGCGCAGCGGCCGCAGCGGCATTGACCAGGGCCGCGATGTCTACAGCTACTCCAGCGCATCGCAGACCGTTGTTCTGCCGGCTGGCGCCGCCAACGTGACGCTGACCCTGTGGTGGTACCCGGTTTCGGCCGAGGTCAATCTGGAGACGCCTGGCGATGCTCCGACCCCTGGCGCTGCATCCCAGGCGTGGGAAAAACCCCTGGCCGGCGACCGCCAATACGTGCTGATTCTAGACAGCAGCGGCGCGATCCTGCGCACACTGCTGTGGACGCGCAGCAATGCTCGTAGCTGGCAGCGACTTGATGCTGACCTGAGCGAGTTTGCTGGCCGCACGGTGCAGGTGCACTTTGGCGCGTTCAACGACGGCGATGGCCGCAGCACGGCGATGTACGTGGATGACGCCTCGCTCATCGCGTGCGCGCCGGGCGCCAGCCGCAGCCGCAGCCGTTTGCCGTTCGCGCCCAAACAGTTTGTGCTCAACCCTGCGCCTACGGCTACCCCAACGCCGACCGTGCCGCCAGACCTCTTGCAGGCGCGATACTTACGCTCGTTGGCAGCCGCTCCTGGCGAGAATGGGCCGCTCTACGGTCTGACCAATGAAGGCTATCTGGTCAAGAGTATCAATCGCGGCGCGAACTGGAATTACCTGCCGCTGCCGGCGCTCATCAGCGGCGCACCGCTGCGCAGCCGCGGCTACATCGGCATGGACTACAATCACCCGCAGACGCTCTATATTGGCGCCAGCACTCAAGGGTTGTGGCGCAGCACCGACGCAGGCATGACCTGGGCCAAACGCAGCGACATTCAGGCCGGACCGGTCACCGTTAGCCTGGACAATCCAGATCAACTGTGGGCCGGCGTGCCCTGGTCGAGCATGCAAACAGCGCTCGTCACCAGCACCGACGGCGGCTTGACCTGGGCCGACGCAGGCATGGGTCTGAATGGCGACGTGACCAGCCCCATCTTGATTGACCCACAGGCGCACAATGTTATGTTCCTCATCACGAACACGGGGCCGCGCGGCGGCGCAACGCTCTATCGCGCCACGGCGGCCATGTGGGAGCCGCTGCCGACCGCGCCGCTCGGGTTCCCACTGAGCGGTGGGCCTGGCTTTGGCCTGATGCTCGATGGCGAGTCGCGCGGCCTGTACGTGGGCAACGATGATGTGCTCTTCGTCAGCCATAACGCCTATCTCCCAGACCGCAGCGCCATCACCTGGGATTTTGTGCACGATTTCGTCGCGCCCTTCCGCGCTTTGCCGATGGCCGTAGGCAGCGGGCCCAATGGCAATACGCTGTACGCCTCACTCTATGATTTTGTCACTGGCCGCGGGCGAACTCTGCGCAGCGACGATCACGGCGCCGTCTGGGCGCGGCTGGACATTCCGCCTTACCAGCAGCTGATTCTGCCCGACGGCCCGGCCGCGCGCGTCTTTGGTTATCCCTGGAGCAGCATTATCCAGGCCGATGTGCCGTCCAGCCCCAACCGCCTGCTCTATCGCTCCACCGATGCCGGCGCAATCTGGTCAGAGATGGGCGTGGCGCTGGCGGAACACACGATCAGCAGCGCCTTTCCAGACATTTTGTACGCGGGCGATGGCTATCCCTGTTACGCGGGCGGCGACCCCACACCCATGTGGCGCACGACCAACGGCGGCGTCGCCTGGTATCAACTGCTGAACGGCCTCAACCTGAAACCGCTGGCAGCCAATTCGCTGAATCAGCGTCTGTACGCGGCTGGCTGCGATGGGCCGTACCTGAGCACCAATGCCGGCGATACGTTTACGCATCAGCCGAGCCCGCTGTTTGGCCTGTATGATGTCAAAGTCATCGCGCCCGTAGAGCCGGCCTGGACCACCGTGTGGGTTGGCGGCGTGAGCGAGGGCGGCGGCGGCGCCGTGATCGTCAGCACCAACGGCGGCGCCACCTGGACGCAGTCCACACCGCCGGAGCTTGACATGGGTTGGTTCGGCGATCTGATGGTAGATCGTTGGTCGGCCGGCCATGTTCTGGCTGCAACCGCCAACGGCGTGTGGCGCACGACCAACAATGGAACAACCTGGAACACGTTGTCAACTGGCCTGAGCAGCCTGCTGCCAGGCGGACTGCTCTCTCTGGCCCAAATGCCAGCCGCCCCGTCACATCGCTATCTCCTCGGCTCAACGCATGGGCTATACGTCTTCATGCCCACGGCGGCCGAGTGGGTGCACGTGACCGGTACCCCGTTTGACGATTTGGCGGTGAGCGACCTCCTGGTGATGGACGGCGCACCCAACGACCTGTACGTGACGACCCCGGCGGGCGTCTTTATCTACGATCTGCACAGCCTACCCGCGCCCGTATCTACGCCGACTCCAACTCCGACACCAACGGCCTGCCCCACCGGCAGCGTTCCGGTGCCCGGCGGATGCGCGACGATTACGCCTACGCCCACGCGCACGCGCACGCCGACCCCGACGGCCGTACCCGCAACGGTCACGCGCACGCCCAGCGCGACCGCTACGCCTACACGCACGCGCACGCCGACCCCGACCGCTACGCCCACGCGCACGCCGACCCCGACTACGGCGCCTGCGACTGCTACGCCCACACGCACAGCCACGACGATACCCACGGCGACGCCTGGGCCGCAGCCAACGCCTTATTGGGCTGGCCGCCTGAATCTACCCGCGGGCGCGCACCCACACGGCTTGACTCTCAGCGCCGATGGTCTGCGCCTCTATGTGGCTTTTCACGGCAATGAGCACAGTGGGCGCACACTCGGCGTGGTCAACACATCGCCCTTGGCTTTGCAGGCCCAAATCAACCTGGCCAATGAGGCCACCGGGCCAAATGATGTGGCCCTTATCAACCAGGGAGGGCTGGTCGGCGTCACCAATCGCCAGACAAACAACATCAAGATCGTGGATGTCAATGCCAACACTGTCGTAAACACCCTGGCCACGGACCTGATGCCCAACGGCATCGTCGTGCAAGGCAACTACGGCTATGCCGCAAATTTTGGCAGCGATTCGGTAACGGTTTTTGACCCTGCAACCTTGAGCGTTGTCCGCACGCTGAATGATGTCGGAGATGAGCCGAGCCTGTTTGCTGCCGATCCGGTGACGGGGGATGTCTATCTTTCGGCCCACGGCGCCAATGAAATTGCACGCCTGCATGACGGTTTTACCGTGGGGCGCTACACTGGCGTCATCAGCCCCTACGGCCTGGCCTTTGATCCGATCAGCCGCTATCTGTTTGTGGCCAATCGCGGCAGCGCCCAGACGGTCACGGTGCTCGATACGCGGACCGCGGGCGTAATTGCCACGATTGGCACGGGCAAGGAGCCGTTCACCCTGGCGATCAATCCGGACAGCGGGCATCTTTTTGTCACGTGTGGCGATGAGGTGAAAGTGTACCGCACCGATGATTGGAGCCTGGTGACCAGCATTGCGGCGCCGGCTGGCGCGGAAGAAGGCATTGCTCTCGATTCGGCGCGCGACAAAGTCTACGTCGCCAGCGGCGATGGCGATGCCATCACCGTGATTCAGGATCAAGGCCCGGCGCAGGTGGTCTTTGCCAGCAATCGTGACGGCAACAGCGAAATCTATCGTATGCTGCCGGATGGCCGCGAACAACGGCGGTTGACTTTCACCGCTGCGGCTTTTGAAACCTCGCCGGTCGGCTCGCCCAATGGGCGCTGGATTGCGATGGTGCGCGCAGAAACGAATGCGCCTGGTCATCTGTGGCTCATGAGTCGCGACGGCCGGAACGCCCGCCAACTGACCTTTGGCGACGCCTCCGATCAGGATCCCACCTGGTCGGCGGACAGCAGCCGTGTGGCGTTTAGCAGCGAACGCGATGGCAATTGGGAAATCTACACGGTGCGCGTGGCGGATGGCGTCGTGACCAGACTGACCAACAACCCGGCGGCCGACCTCAGCCCCGACTGGTCGCACCTCAACGGCCGCTTGGCGTTTCAATCGAATCGCGGCGGCGTCAATCCAGAAATCTACACAATGGCAGCCGATGGCAGCGATGTCCGGCGCCTCACGACCAATCTCAACGGCGACGCCGACCCCAGCTGGTCCCCGTCGGCCGATCGTTTGGTGTTCTGGGGCACACGGGAGCAGCAGGCGCTCTACACGATGCGGGCCGATGGCAGCAACATCGTCTTGCTGGCGCCGCAGGCGCTGCGGCCGAATGCGCCAGCCTGGGGCTTTGTCGGCGAAACGATCGTCTTCAGCGGTTACCGGGCGGGCAGCGGCTACAGCGAGGTGTTTCGCATCGAAGCCAACGGCAGCGGCCTGGCGCTGCTGACATTCAACGAGGTGGATTTCGACTACGCGCCGAACTGGTTGCCGGGCTGGTAGATCAGAGACCGGAGATCGGAGATCGGAGATCGGAGATCGGAGACTTCCGAAGTCTACACGACTTCGGAAGTCTTCTTGTTCTGCTAAGGATGGCGGTCGGCCTCGCCTAGCTCATCATCCTCTTCGTCCTCTTCGTGCCACGCCCACGGGCTGCCCGCGGGCAGCTTACCATTCTTTCTATTCAGGAGGCGCAGGCGCTGGCGTTCTTTGGCTCGCTCTTCCAGGTGAAAACTGACGGGCGCCAAAGCCACCAGGCTGACAATGGTCAGCACGGTGGTGAAGATAGCCAGGGCAAACGCGCCCACGCCTACCGCCATGCCGACCGCGGCTACCAGCCAGATCGTGGCTGCGGTGGTGAGGCCGCGAATGCTGCTCTTCGTTTGTAGCAGTGCGCCCGCGCCCAGGAAACCGACGCCGGTGACGATCTGCGCGGCGACGCGCGCGGTGTCTCGCGTGGTGCCTTCCATCGGAAAACCGTCCACCGACAGAATCGTGAAGAGGCACGACGCCAGGGAGATCACCATGTTGGTGCGCAGCCCGGCCGGATGCCGATTCCAGATGCGTTCCAGCCCAATCAGGCTGCCGAGCAAGGCAGCCAGCGTGACCTTGAACGCCACAGGACCCAGGCTGCTGAACTGCGCCGCAAAACCAAGATGTGGGTTCATGCTTATTCCCGGTAATGAGCGCCCATGCTGCGTTTGTTCTGCCAGGCGGCCGAGGCGACGAGAATGGCGGTGCGCACGGCATTGCGCAGGCCGATCAAGCCGTCGGTCAGACGCGAGGTGCGATAGAAGCTCTCGATCTCGGTCTCCAGGTGATACAACTCGCTCAGCGCGCGGTCGAGCCGCCGCGTGGTGCGCGCCAGTCCCACGTAATTCCACATCATATGCTTGATTGCGCTCATATCCTGGCTGATCAGCGCCGGGTCAGGCTCGTCCAGGCCATCGTCCCGCCAGGGCGGGATGTCGTCTCCGGGGATGAGCAGGCCCGCAGGGAGGTGCGCAGCAATGTGACGCGCAGCCCGGCTGCCCCACACAAGCCCTTCCAGCAGCGAGGTGCTGGCCAGCCGGTTCGCGCCATGCACTCCCGTGCACGATACCTCGCCCACGGCGTAGAGGTGACGGATGGTGGTCTTGCCCCATTCGTCCACCCACACGCCGCCGCACTGGTAGTGCGCAGCCGGCACCACCGGCACCAGGTCCGTGGCAATGTCCACGCCATAGGGCAACAGGCTCTCGCGAATGGTGGGGAAATGCTCCATAATCTGCGGCCGGCCGATGTACGAGCGCAGATCGAGGTAGACGTGCGTCACATCACGCGCCAACATTTCCTGGTGGATGCTGCGCGCCACGACGTCACGCGGGGCCAAATCCTTCCACTCTGGCGCGTAGCGCTGCATGAACGGCTCGCCGTTGGCGTCCACCAGCCGCGCGCCTGCGCCTCGCACCGCTTCCGAAATCAACAAATTGGGCGCGGCCACGTCATAGAACGTTGTCGGGTGAAACTGGACGAACTCCATGTTGATCACCCGCGCCTGCGCGCGCTGGGCCATCGCCACGCCGTCTCCGCGCGCGCCAGCGGGGTTCGTGGTGCGCAGGAAAATCTGGCCCAGGCCGCCGGTTGCCAGGATGGTTTCCCGCGCCAGGCAGCGCTTGACCTGGCCGGTCGCCTGCTCGAAGAGATACGCGCCCACGCAGGCGCGGCGTTCATAAAGCGCGAGGCGGTTCAGCGAATGGTGGGAAGGCGTCAACAAGTCCACGGCCGTATGGCCGGTCAGCATCGTCACCCGTGGATGGGCAGCCAGCGCCTGCATCAATGCCAGCTCAATCGCTTTGCCGGTGTGATCGGCCACGTGCAGGATGCGCGGCATAGAATGACCGCCTTCCAGCGCCAGCGACAGCGCGCCGTTCTCCTGGCGGTCGAACTGTACACCCACCCGTTCCAGCAAGACGCGCTTGAGGATGGGCGGCCCTTCCGCGGCCAGGAGCTGCGCCGCCTTGGGGTAACTGTGCCCGGCGCCGGCGCGTAGGATATCGGCCGCCAGATTTTCAGGCGCATCGTGTTCGCCCTGGTAGATGATGCCGCCCTGCGCCCAAAGCGTGTTCGAGTCTTCAGGCTGCGCCGCGCGCGTCACCACCATCACACCCACGCCGGCATCGGCCAGTTCCAGGGCGGCCGTGGCGCCGGCAATACCACTGCCAAGAATCAGAACGTCGGTTTCCAGGTATTCGCTCATGGTTTATCCAATCGCAATCATCCGCTGTACAGCCTGGGCGGCGCGCACACGGATCTCTTCAGGCACGTCAATCACGTACTGGACATCGCGCAGCGCATCGCGGGTCATCTGCAGCGAGATTTGGTTCATGTGGGGACAGCGCACCATGCACAGCCGCAGCATCTCCTTGTCGGGATTGGCCGCGGCCACATTTTCGCCCATGGAGCACTCGGTGAGCAGGAGATAGCGCGGGGCCTTGGTGCGCTCGACGTAACGAATCATGGCATTGGTGCTGCCAGAAAAATCAGAGGCCGCGACTACCTCGGGACTACATTCTGGGTGCGCCAGGATGACCACATCGGGGAACTGGGCGCGCACCGTGTTGATATCGCCCACGGTGAACTGTTCGTGCACTTCGCAGCGGCCGTTCCAGCCGACCATCTGGAAATCCACGTCTGTATCTTGGAACGTGATGCTGCCGGTGGGAAGCCGTGTGGGCACGATGATGTGCTTGCCCGTGTCGCGCGCCACGTTGCGGGCCAGGTATTCATCGGGCAGGAAGATGACTGTGTCCACGCCCAGCGACGCGACGACGGCAGCGGCGTTGCCCGAGGTGCAGCAGATGTCGCTTTCGGCCTTGACATCGGCATAGGTATTGACATAGGTCACTACCGGCACGCCAGGGAAGCGCGCCCTGAGCGCGCGCACATCCGCCGCCGTGATGCTGGCCGCCAGCGAGCAGCCGGCCTTGAGCGAGGGAATCAGCACGGTGCGCGTGGGGTTGAGGATTTTGGCCGTCTCGGCCATGAACTTGACGCCGCAGAAAACAATCATATCCTTGTCGGTCTGCGCGGCCTTCCGGCTCAGATCCAGCGAATCGCCCACGAAGTCAGGCACCGAATGAAACAGCGCCGGCTCCATGTAGTTGTGTCCCAGGATGACGGCGTTGCGCGCCTGCTTGAGCTGATTGATCTCATAGGCCAGCTCTGCTTGCAGGCGCAGCTCGAACGCCGGCGTGTAGTCGCCGATTTTGGCCTGTAGATCCGCAAAAATATCGTCCACCGTCATGCGGGAGCGATCAACACTCTGTAACGTGGTCATGTGCGACTCCTCAAATCCAGGCTAATATCGAGGGCTTTGACCGAATGGGTCAACGCGCCAGCGGAGATGAAATCCACACCCGTGGCCGCAATGGCTGCCACCGTGTTTAGGTTCACATTGCCCGACGCCTCCAGGGGGATGCGACCGGCCGTCATGCGCACGGCGTCGGTCATTTGCGCCAGAGACATGTTGTCCAGCATGATGCGATCTACGGGCTGCTGCAGCGCGTCGCGGAGCTGTTCCAGGTTCGTCACTTCCACTTCGATGGGCCGCTGGCGCGGGTCGCCCTGGCGCACGCGCTGCACGGCCGCGGCCAGGCTGCCCACCGCGGCAAGGTGATTATCCTTGATCATCGCCATATCGTAGAGGCCAAAACGGTGATTCTGCCCGCCGCCCAACCGCACCGCCCATTTGTCCAGCACGCGCAGTCCAGGCGCGGTCTTGCGCGTATCGAGAATGACGGCGTGCGTGCCCTGCACGGCATCCACATAGCGCCGTGTGAGGGTGGCAATGCCCGACATGCGCTGCAAGAAGTTCAGCGCCACGCGTTCGCCGGTCAGGATGGCGCGGCCGGGCCCATGAATCGTGGCCATGACCTGGCGCGCGGCGACGCGCTCGCCATCGGCCGCCAGGGGCGTCACCTGCACTTGGTCGCTCAGTTGCCGGAAGACCTGGGCCACCACGGCGAGTCCGGCCGCCACGCCCGCCTCCTTGGCGATGAAATCCCCATCCACCATCGCGGTTTCGGGGATCGTCAGCAGCGTGGTCACATCACCATCGCCGATGTCCTCGGCCAGGGCGTTGGCAATGATCTGGCCGATCTGCGCCTGCACCGCGTCTGATGTGTAATCGAAAGGTTCGCGTGTCATTGATCGTGCTTCTCCCTCGTGTTCTGCGCCGGGCTAACGGCCAGTTTACCACCGTTCCGCCCGCAAGGCCAAAGTCACGCGTCCCACGCTATTGACGTAGTCGCCCATTTCAGGGTAAAATAGTGTTCAGTTGGAAAACCGCGAACCGGAGGGCATCATGAAATTAGACCGCATCACAATCAGTCCGTCCCGCATGAACGGACAGCCCTGTATTCGTAACATGCGCCTGACGGTGCGACGCGTCCTTGAGGCCTTAGCCGTCTACACTGATCGTTCCGAACTACGTCAAGAATACCCCGAACTCGATGACGAAGATATACGCCAGGCGCTCGTCTATGCCGCGACCCATTTGGAAGACCGCATTGTGGAACTTGCTGCATAATGAAACTGCTGTTAGATCAAGGCTTACCGCGTTCAAGTGCGTCTTTGTTGCGCCAAGCCGGCATTGACGCGATTCACGTCGGCGAGATCGGATATGCAACTGCCACAGATGCGAGTATTCTCGAACGAGGCCGGCAAGAAAAACGTGTCGTCGTCACACTTGATGCCGATTTTCATGCCCAGCTTGCCTTGTCAGACGCAGTTTACCCTTCAGTGATCCGCATTCGAATCGAGGGGTTACGAGGACAGGCTTTGGCTGCATTACTTGAAAGGCTTGTACGTGATTGGGATGAAGAACTTGAACTTGGAGCAGTCTTGACTGTTCAGGATAATCGCGTTCGCATGCGTCGTTTGCCGCTCCTAACACAAGACTGACATACAGGCCTATCGATGAAGCAACTCATGCCAGACAAAGCCTTTCAAGATTACTATCCTGACCACACCAGCTACTGCTACGGCTGCGGGCGGCTGAACAAGACCGGCCTGCAGATCAAAAGCTACTGGGATGGCGATGAAACGGTGTGTACGTTCCAACCGCGACCGGAGCACACGGCCGTGCCCGGATACGTCTATGGCGGCCTGTTGGCCTCGTTGGTGGACTGCCACGCCACCGGTACCGCGGCCGCCGCGGCGTACCGCGCGGCGGGGCGCGCCATGGACACCGAGCCAGCCTTTCGTTACGTCACCGGCTCGCTGCACGTGGATTACCTGCGTCCCACGCCCCTGGCTGGCCCATTGACCCTGCGCGCGCAGGTCAAGGAAATCAAGGGGCGCAAGACCGTCGTCAGCGTCCAACTGTACGCGGCCGGCCAACTGTGCGTGCGCGGCGAAGTGGTCGCCGTGCAGATGCCCGACGAAATGGCGAGCGCAGGTTGAGGGATGGTAACCATGGCGCCTTCGGCAGAAGAACCACAGCGTATGGATGAGCGATTCACATCACGACGCCAGCGCCCTCCCTACCTCTGGGATCACAACATTACCTTTGAGGAATTTCAGGGCATTCTCAATGGCACGTTTGAATTTGGGCGTCTGAACCGCGATTGGGCCGCTGTACGTTTAATCGAATATGCCTCATATGATGAGATGATTCACCTACTTGGCTACAAGGCGATCGTTGAAGGATGGCCACGGTGGCGCGCCAACGTACGTATGGCAGAAGTCCAGCGCGGGCTCGATTTCCTGGTGGAGTGGCTTTCCCAACGCCATCCGGAGTTGCTGAATGACAACAGATTCACGAACTAATCGGATTGCTGCCAGTCACGAGTTTTTCTTGACGAAACTCTATCCTATGCAGGATGAGGTGCTTCATATAATCGCCCAGCAACAGACGGGTTTTTACTTGACTGGCGGTACCGCGTTGTCACGTGGTTACTTGGATCATCGCTTTTCAGAAGATCTTGATCTCTTCACGAACCTCAGTCCCAACTTTTCTCATTGGTGCAGCCTCATTGTTGCGGTTCTCAATGCAGTGCCACAGTGGCATGTGGACGTGCAACGGCGCGGTCAGTATTTCTTGCGCCTTTTCGTTAGCCGAGGTGATGTGACGCTGAAGGTCGAGTGTGTCAATGACGTGCCTTCCCACATCGGTGATTTGCATCAGCATGCGGTTTTGGGCTTGCTTGACAGCCCGGAGAACATCTTGGCCAACAAAGTAACAGCCCTGATGGACCGAGATGAGCCACGCGACATCGCTGACGTTTGGGGCTTGTGCACACATTTGGGATTGTCACTGGTAACGGCAATTACCGACGCGAAGAGTAAGGCCGCTGGCCAATACCCTGCCGATGTCGCACGCCGTCTCTGTCAAGTCACGCGTCGAGATTGGCAGGATGTGATGTGGAAGTCCCCGCCTGATCCCGATGAATACCTGGCTGAGGTAATCCGTTTAGGTGAAAGCCTGATCTTGATCTAGAGTCACATAATCAGCGGCAGGAATTGACGCGGCGGCAGTGCGAGCGGGGTTTCTGTGGGCGTCGGCGTCGGGGTCGCCTCACCCGGCGTAGGTGTTGGGGTCTCCGTGAGCGCCGACGTTTCGGTCGCTGTCGGCGTCGGTGTGGCTGTCGGCATCTCTGTGGCCGTGGGCGTCGGGGTAGGTGTGTCACTTGCTGTGGGCGTCGGGGTAGGTGTGTCGCTTGCCGTGGGCGTCGGGGTAGGGCCGCCGCTCGGCGTTGACGTCGGGGTCGGCGTGCTGCTCGGTGTCGCCGTCGGCGTGGGTGTAGCTGTCGGCGTCAGCGTCGGCGTTGCGGTTGGCGTCAGGGTCGGCGTGGGCGTGGGTGCGCAGGCCAGCAGGGCGGCCTCGTCCAGGTAATTCCAGGTGAGATTGCCGCTGCCATTGTTGTAAACGTTGAAGTAAAGCACCAGTGTGCGGTTGCGGTACGCGGTCAGGTCGAAGGTCTTCTCCTGCCATTGGTCATTGCCCGCGGCAGAACTGCGCTCGATGGTGGCAACCAGGCCGTAGCTGGTGTTGAGCAGGAGCACTTCGCGGTAATCAGCCGATTCGCCGCCGCCGGGGCGCTGCCAAAAGCGCAGGAAGACGCCGGTGGGCCAGGCTGGAATCACCACGGTCTGATAGGCCGATGAGTGCGCGGCGGCGTTAGCGGTCCCAGGAGCAATCCCCAGGCGCAGGGCGCGGCTGCCGCTGTAAACCGGCGCGCTGACGTAGGCCGCGGGCCGCGCGGTGGCGCCAAAGGTCCAGCCGCTGCTGGCCTCGAAGTCGCCGTTGACTAGCAAATTGGTGCAGCCGCCGGGAATGGGCGTCGTGGTCGGCGTCGCCGTCGGCGTCAGCGTGCGCGTGGGGGTTGGCGTCAGGGTGCGCGTGGCCGTGGGCGTGGACGTGGGGCCGCTGATGATGCCGGCCAATTCGGCCAGCGAGGCCAGCGCGGTGCGTGCGTAGCGCAGCACGTAATCCAAATCCACCCGGCTCAGGGTGTCGCCGGTGTTGTGATACCAGGGGTTGCGATCCCGTGGGCGGCTGTCATCGAAGAAGTTCTCAATCGCCAGGTACGCAGCATAGCCCTTGTCCCAAAACGACGAATGATCCGAAAACCGGCTGGCGCTGGTCGTTTTGAGTTCCACGGTCAGACCCTGGCCGTAGCGAGTGTTGGCTGAGATGAATGCGTTGGCCAGGTTGATGGAACTGCTGCCGGTGCCGCTGTGCAGTTCGATGACGCGGTCGTCATTGCCATCATAGCCGATCATATCCAGGTCGAGATAGCCCATGACCTGCGCGCCGGCGCTGCGCAGCGCCGCGGCGTAGACCAGACTGCCCCAATGCCCCTGCTCCTCGCCCGAAAAGTGAACGAAGCGAATGGTGTCGCTGAACTGATAGCCGCGCAGGAGATTCGCCAGCGCCAGCGTAGCCGCGCTGCCCGAACCATTGTCATCCGCGCCCGGCGCGGTGGTATAGGGAATCTCAGAGATGCTGTCAAAATGCCCACCCACCAGCCATAGGCGCTCCGGATGCGTGACGCCGCGGAGATCGGCAATGACGTTGCGGCCGCTGTAGGAACCGTAAGTCCAACTGGCATAGCTGGCAGGCAGCCCCATTTGCTGGTAGGCCTGCAGCAGATAGGCTTCCGCGTCGCGGATGCGGCTGGCGAAAGTGTAGCGCGTGGTCAACGTCACGCTGCTGCCGCCAATCGCAACCGGCCGCACGCCGCTGAGGTCTGCAATGCGGTTTGACAGCGCCGCGCTGGTCAGTTGATTCAGCAAGGCCACGATGACCGGGTCGGCGCTGGCCGGCGGTACGAAAGGCGCCGCGGATTCCTCGCTCAGCAGCGCGGAATTTGGCACCAACGCGATGGCCACGCCCCGGCTGGGCAGCATCTCCACAAACGCCTGTTCGGACGTAAGCGGCACGGCCACCAACAGGTCGAGCGCGTCCTGGTAAAGGATGCTTCCCAAGCTTGCCGCCAGCGGCGCGGCGTCTGGCGCCTGCGCATCCACCAGGTAGTAGACCTGACCACCGGTGTCGGCCGCGAGCAGATCGAAGGCAAGTCCCGCGGCCTGCAGAGCGGCTGCGGCTGTGGACGGGCCGCTGGCGAGAATGGAGTCGTCGGCCAGTCGCGTATGTGCGACGACGCCGGCCGCCGCCAGTGCGAATTGCTGAGCAGGGGCGGTCTTGATGTGAAAGAGCTGAGGGCCAAGCGCGCCGTCCAGCCGTGCGTTTGCCGCCAGCGCGGGCAGCCGGGGCAGGCACGCCGTTCCCAGAAGGATGACAATCAAGGCCAATGCAGTCCAGCGCGGCCCGGTCAGGTTGTGTTTCATCAAAAGGTCCTCCCGCTATGTGCTCACGCGGCCGGCCTAACTTGCCGGAAGCAGGGGTCTTGGAGTATAGTTGGTTGCAGGAACCACCGCGGCTCATCTGCTGCATGCAGAGCCAGGCCATTCCAAAGCAATAGACGTTCCAATCGCCTGAAGGCAACGCTTGCAGACCAAGCGCAGTGGGAGGAACGATGAGTCAGCCATCTGCAGAACGCCTGGCGCTGCTCTATCGGATTGCGCAGGTGTTCAGTTCATCTCTCGACATGGCCGAAGTGCTCAACCGCGTGATGGATGAGGTGGTTGCGGCTGTCCACGCGGAGCGCGGCTTCCTCATGCTCTACGACGCGCCACAACGGCTGACCTTCCGTTCCGCGCGCGGCCTGGATCAGCAGACCATCGAAGCGCCAGAGTTTCAGGTCTCGCGCAGTGTGGTTGAGCGCGTCGGCCGTGACGGCGTCCCCCTACTCACCAGCAACGCGCAGAGCGACGCCTGGCTCGGCGGCCGCGCCAGCATTATCGGTCTGGGATTGCGCTCGATTCTGTGCGTGCCACTGCAGATCAAGCACACCACGTTGGGCGTGATTTATGTGGATAACCACCTGCAAGCGGGTATCTTCAGCCGCGATGACCTTGATCTCCTGGTTTCCATCGCCGCCAGCGCCGCCATTGCCATCGAGAACGCGCGGCTCTACCAGGTGGCGGTGGAAAAGGGACGCCTGGAGCGCGAGCTGCAGGTGGCGCGCGAGGTGCAGCGCAGCCTGCTGCCGCAGCAAACCCCGTCCCTGCCCGGCTTTGAGATCGGCGCCTGGTGGCTGCCGGCGCGCGAGGTCAGCGGCGACTACTACGACTACCTGAAAACCGACTCAGAACGCCTGGCCGTCGTCATTGCCGACGTCTCCGATAAGGGAATGCCCGCGGCGCTGCTGATGGCGCTGACGCGCAGCACCGTGCGCGCGTGTCTCTCCGGCGCAGGCAGCCTGGCCGAAAGGATTGCCAACGTCAATCGCCTGCTGGCGGCTGACGCCGCCAATGGCATGTTCGTTACTCTGTTTTGCGCGGAGATGGATTCCAACGGCGCGGTGACCTATGTCAATGCCGGCCACAATCCGCCGATCCTGGTCACAGCGGAGGGGCTGGTTGAACTGCGCCGCACCGGGGCCGCTTTGGGGCTGTTTGAAGATGCCGCCTACACGCAGCGCCAGGTGAGCCTGGCGCCAGGCGATTTCATCGTCTTCTACACAGATGGCGCCACCGACGCGATGAATGCGGAGGGCGCCGAATTTGGCAAGGAACGGCTGTCCACCTTCATCCACGACCAGCGCCGGGCCGCCGCGCCTGCGTTGGCCGCGACGTTGGCCGCAGCGTTGCAGGAATTCACGGGAGATGCGCCAGCTGCGGATGATATCACTTTAGTCATTGTGCGCCGCACACCGGCGAGTTGACGCGCTGATCCGTTCGGCCAGGGAGAGCTTATGCTGGCAACCACTCTCAACGACCGCTACCGCCTTGTGTCTGAGTTGGGACAGGGCGGCATGGGCGCCGTCTACCGGGCTTACGACACATTCCTTGAGCGCGAGGTCGCGGTCAAGATCCTGTCGGCCGCCAACCTGGGCACGGAGGGCCGTGCGCGTTTGATTCAAGAAGCGCGCGCGACGGCGCAGCTCAATCACCCCAACATCGTGACCATTTTTGACGCCGGCGAAGCCAACGGTGCACCGTTCATCGTCATGGAATATATTCAAGGCGTTTCTTTGCACGAACAGCCGCCAGCCTCCACGGCCGAGGCGGTCTCGGCTGCCGTGCAAGTGTGTGAAGCGTTGGCGCATGCTCATGCGCATGGCTTGATCCATCGCGATCTCAAACCGGAAAACGTGCTCCTGACCAGCAGCGGGGTGATCAAGTTGGTGGACTTTGGCCTGGCGCACAGCATGGCCTCGCGGCTGACGGCCGAAGGCGCGCTGGTGGGCACCGTCTTTTACCTGGCGCCGGAGCAAGCCTTGGGACAACCGCTGGATGGCCGGACTGACCTCTATGCACTCGGCGTCATGCTGTACGAATGGGTGGCGGGGCGCTTGCCCTTCAGCGGCGATGACGCCCTGGCGGTCGTTTCACAGCATCTGCACGCGCCCGTGGTGCCGCCCAGCACCTACAACGCGTCTGTGTCGCCGGGCTTGGATGCCCTGATCGTGCAGTTGATGAGCAAGGACCCGCATCAGCGCCCCGCCAATGCCACGGCTGCGCGTCAGGCCCTGGAACAGCTTGATCTACAGGCCGCGCCAGGCGGCGAACCAGCGGTCGAGTTGTCTACGCTCAACCAACTGGTGCTAGGGCGCCTGGTGGGCCGCGCGCGTGAACTGCACGATGCGAAGTTGATTTGGCAGCGCACGATGGCAGGGCAGGGCGCAGAGCCAGTGCTGCTGCTGAGCGGTGAACCCGGCATTGGCAAGACGCGGCTGGCGCGTGAACTAGCCACCTACGCCGAAGTGACCGGCGGCGTGGTGCTGACCGGCGAATGTTATGCCGAAGGGACGGCGCCCTACACGCCGATAGCACGCATCATTCGTGCCGGTTTGGCGCTCATGCGGCAATCGAGCCAAACGACCGCCGCCAGCGGCCGCGCTGCGGACCTGCTGCCTGCATTGGTGTTGGCCGATCTGCTCACACTGGCGCCTGACCTGCGCGCAAGCTACCCAGAGATTGCCGCCAATCCGCCGCTCGATCCTCAGGGCGAACAGCAACGACTGTTCGAAAGCGTTGTCGCGCTGTGCGCTGCGCTGAGCCAACGCGGGCCGCTGCTCCTCATCATCGAAGATGGTCATTGGGCCGATGGCGGCAGCTTGTTCCTGCTGCGCCACCTGGCGCGACGCGCGCGGTCGCTCAGGCTGTTGATACTGCTTACTTACCGCGAAGAAGCTATTGCCGAGACATGCTGTCTGGATGGCGTGCTGCTGGATTTGGCGCGCGAGCGGCTGGCGACGCGCATCAAGTTGAGCCGCTTGACGCGTGACCAGACGGCTGATCTGCTGCACGTGATGTTTGGGGGCGACGTTTCAGCCTCATTCCTCGACGACCTCTTCAACGAGACTGAGGGCAATCCCTTCTTCATCGAAGAGGTGTGCAAGAGCCTGGTGGAAGAGGGCAAGTTGATCTGCGACGCCGGACGCTGGCGGCGCAATACGGACGAAGCGCTGCATATTCCGCAAAATGTGCGCATGGCCGTGCAGGCCCGTTTACGCAATCTGCCCGCGGCCACGCAGGACATCCTGCTGCTGGCATCCATTATTGGCCGCGAGTTCGCCTTCGACACGCTGCGCGCGGCCAGCGAAGCGAATGAGGATGCGTTGATCGAGGCCCTGGAACAGGCCGTGCGCGCCCAATTGATCGAAGAGGTGCGCAGTCAACGCCGCCGCGAGGCCGCGCGCGAGGTTTTTGTCTTTGCTCATGCCTTCATCCCGTTGACGTTGCGCGAAAGCATCAGCAGCCTGCGCCGTCACCGTTTGCACCGACGTGTGGCCGCGGCCATTGAAACACTGCGACCGGACGACTTCGAGGCGCTGGCTTACCACTATGAACAGGGCGGTGATGAAGCGCACGCCCTGGCGAACTATGTGCGCGCAGCCGACCGCGCCACCCGCGTGTATGCCAACGAAGAGGCCGCGCGGTTCTACACGGAAGCCCTGCACCTGCTGCCGGAGGTAGATGTGCAGCGTTTCGATGTCCTCAAGGCGCGCGCCCAGGTTTACAATGTGATGGCGCGGCCGGATGCGCAGGCGCAGGATGTCCAGGCGATGTTGGCCCTGGTGGAGCATCTGCATGACGAAGCCCGGCTGTGCGACGCGCTGCTGGCCGAGGCCGACTACAGCCTGCAGATCAATCTACGCGAAGTGCGCGAACCGGCCACGCGCGCGCTGCAGATTGCCCAACGTTTGGGCGATCCGCAGCGCGAAGGCCACGCGCTGGCATGCCTCAGTTTTGACAGCCGGATGACCGATCTTGAGCAGGGACGCCAGGAGCTGGAGATGGCTGTAGCCCGCTTCCGTGAAGCAGGACGGCTCGACAAGGTTGCCCAATGCCTGCACAACCTGGCAATGACCTTCATCAACCTGCGCGATCTGGCCGCGGCCGAACGCACGGCGGAAGAAGCCCTGGCGGTCAGCCGCCAGGTTAACGATCGCTGGCAAGAGGCGATCAGCGTACGCCGCCTGGCCGCGGTGTACAACTACCAGCGGCGTTACGACGAAGCCTTGCGCCTGACGGAGGAGGCGCTCAGGCTGCACCGCGCACTGGGTGATCGCACGAGCGAGAGTTACGCCCTGGGCAACCTGGGCGAAATTCTCTGCCACCTGCGCCGACCTGACGATGTCGAGCACTACCTGCGCCAGGCGTTAGAGGTGGCCGACGCCATCGGCACCAGCATGGCGATCAACACGGCGGTGACGCAGTGGATGTGGTTTTACTACCTGCCGGGCGCCCGTTACGAGGCTGGCCTGAACTTCATCAGCGAACGGATCAAGGTTGCCAGGCAGCTGCACAACGACATGTTGCACGTGCTGTGCCTGAAATATCAAGAACTGCTGCTGATTTTTCTTGGGGCGTTTGAAGCCGCGTTGCAGACGAACGAACGCAGGATGCAGATGTCGGAAGCCCTGTACCCCGGGCTTTACCGGTACGAACACCTGGCCAGCCGGGCGCTGATACGCGGGGAGTTAGGCGAGGTGGAGCAGGCTGACGCGCTCATGGCGCAGGCCCAAGGGCTGCTGGCCGCCGACGGTCGTCAAGATGCAGGCGCCGCTCTGGGTGCCCTGCGCGCACGGCTTGGCTGGCGCGCCGGCGATCCAGGGCGGATCGCCGCGGCATTGAGCGATGCGCGCGCGGCCCTGGTGCAGCTGCCGGCCGCCGTGGATGACCTGGGGTACATGATGGCGATTCACGCGGCCGCCGAGCTGCATCTGCTGGCCGGCCAGCTCGATGAAGCCTGGCGCGACGCGCAGCAGGCGCTGAAAACGCTCGAAGCGGCGCCCTCGCTGATGTGGCAAGAAGCCGTGCTTTTCACCTGCAGCCGCGTGGCGCAGGCGCAAGGCAACATGGCGGCTGCGCAGGACTATCTGCAGTGCGCCTACGAGCGCTGCCAGACCGTGGCCGCGGAGACGCAGTCTCCGGCCCTGCGCCAATCCTGGCTCAACGCGCCGACCCAGCGAGCCATCGCCGCGGCCCATCTGATCAGTATGTCAGCAACAACCGATCAGCCACCATCTCCCTTTCTAGCGTCAGGCCATTCATCTGGAAACGCTTGAGCATCGAAGGTCCGCAGTTCACGAACACCTCCCCTCAAATAGGCCGCGCCTGTCCGTTGTCTCCCTGGGCATGGTCCGCTTCGAGCTGGGCCAGATCATCTCGGATCGCCTGTTTCAGCGGGATGCCGATGCGATGGGCCGCGGAGCCAATGGCGTGAGAGGTCGCGGGGCCGCCGATCACCAGCAGCGCGATCAGGACAAGCCCTTTGCCGAAATCGAGCGGCGTCAGCGCGACCGTCGCCAGCAGAAGTAGCACGACGCCGAACACGCTGACCTTGCCTGTTGCGTGCAGCCGTGTATAGACATCGGGCATACGAATGTAGCCAAGCACGCCCAACACCGAAAAAGTCGTGCCGGTCACGACTGCGAGGATGGCGATTAGTTCAACGATTGTTTGCATGGGATTGGGTCTCTGCTGCGTGATACGTGACACGTGATGCGTGAACATGCAATCACGATTCACGCAATCACGTCATCACTCAAAACATCTGTTGATCCGCGATATACTTTGCCAGCGCAATCGTGCTCACGAAGCCCAACGCGGCCAGGCCCAGGGCCACGTCAATGGTGGTTGCATTGACCAGGATCAGGGCGATCAGTACCAGCACCGCCAACATCAGCGTGCCCACCAGGTCGGCGCCGATCAGCCGGTCAATGACGTTTTCCCCGCGCCACACCCGCCACACGCAGACCGCGATCAGCGCGATGTGGATCGCCAGGGCGATGTTCAAGACGATGGCAAGGATTTGGCTCATACGACAATCTTGCTCAATAGATCGCGGCGCATCGTCTGCGCCTCCGCGGCATACTCGGCCGAGTGGGTAGCGTCCAGGCAGTGCGTGTACAGGATGCCATCCTGGCTGATGCCAATTACCAGCTCGCCGGGTGTGATGGAGATGGCATGTGCGCTGAGCGCCGCGCCCCATTCGCTGTCACACCCGGAATCAATGGCGACAATGCCCGGCCGGATCGGCAGCGCCGGGTCGAGCACGATGCGCGCCACGCCGATGCCGCTCTTGACCACGTCGGCGGCCAGGATGGCAATGTAGCGGACAACTGCCCACGCCGCCGCCGGCAGCCGGCGCAGATCCATCTGCCCGCCTTGCGGCCGCAACAGCAACGTTGCACCTCCGGCAACCAACCCGCCCAAGAGGATGTTGCTTGGCTGCCAGTTGCCAGTCAGCGCCAGGTAGATGACCAACAGAATGAGAATTGTTCGAAGATGGTGCACCGCATAGCCTCCAAGAACGGGAGAGTATCTCACACAAAGACACGAAGACACTAAGGTTTCTTTTTTCATCTCTTTGTGCCTTTGTGTTTTCGTGTGAAACCTCTCTTATCTCCCCAGCACCGCCGCGATATAGAGTCCCGGATCCCCCAGCCACGCGGCCACGTCGTTCGCCAGGCGCAGCAGCGGCTCGGCCCAGAAGCCCAGCAGCAGGCACAGGCCGATCAGCAGCGCGGGAGCCAGGAGGTTGTCTCCGCCCGGCTTGGCCTTGACGCCTTCAGCGGGCGGCGTCCACCAGATGAGCTGGAACGCGCGCACCACGTAGACCAGCGTGATGATGCTGGCGACGCCGATCGCGGCCAGCGCCGGGTACTGGCCGGCCAGCACGCCCCCGCGGAAGAGCGCCAACTTGCCGATGAAGCCGTTGGTGGGCGGGATGCCGGCCAGCGCCAGCCCACCGAGCAGGAAGAGCGCGCCCATGCCCGGCAGCGACTTGCCCAGGCCGGTGATATTGGCGAATGCGGCCGACTTGATCGGCGCCCGGCTGGCGGTGGCGCCGGCCAGCATCAGCAGCGCGGCCTTGATCAGGCTGTGGTTCACCGTCAGCACGATCGCGGCGGCCAGCGCGACCGGCGTGCCCCAGCCGATGCCGACCAGGATGAAACCGATCTGCGCCAGGGTCGAGTAGGCCAGCATGCGCTTGGCGTTGTGCGTGCCCAGCGCGGCCAACCCGCCGAAGATCACGCCGCCGACCCCCAGGACGACCAGCAGACCTCGCAGCGTCGCGGCCTGCGGTACGAAGAGCAGCGTGGTCATGCGCAGAAAGCCGTACACCCCCACCTTCACCACCACCGACGACAGCATCGCACTGACCGCCGTGGGCGCGGCCGTGTGGAAGTCGGGCTGCCAGAAGTGAAACGGCGCCACCGCGCTCTTCACCATGAAAAAGACAAACATCAGCACCATCGCCATGTAGTGCAGCGGCGGCGCCCCACCCGCATCCTTCGACAGGCTCAGGATGCGAGCAGCCAGATCAGCCATGTTCAGCGTACCGTAGGAGACGTACAGCCCGCCGACCGCGCTCAGCAGGAAAATGCCGGCGAACAGGCTGATGAAGAAGTACTTGTACGCCGCCTCTGCGCCAGTGCGGTCGTCTGAAATGGCTGTCAGCACCGCGCCCGATGACACCAGCAGCTCGGCGAAGACGAACAGCGTGAAGATGTCGCCGGTCAGGAAGGTGCCCGTCAGCCCGGTCGTCAGGGTCAGAAAGAGCGGGAAGAAGGCTGGGTACGTCGCACACTTGTCGCGGCAGCCCAGCGCGTAGATCATCCCTGCCACCAGCACCCCCTGCGCCATGATGACCATCGTCGCACCCAGCAGGTCGCCCACCAGGCTGATACCGAACGGCGCGGCCCAGCCGCCGAGCTGGAAGACGACCGGCCCGCGCGTCCACACGGCCCACAGCAGCGCCGCGCTTGCCGTCGCCGACGTGAGCAGCGCGCCGAACGACCACGCCCGCTGCACCCGCGGCGCGCGCCACAGCAGCAGCCCGACCGCCGCGCCGGTCAGCGGGATGAGGATGGGAAGCAAAACCAGGTGTGTGTTCACTGATTGGAACCTTGTTTGGCTCACACAAAGACACGAAGATACCAAGAACCAGAAAATCCTTTGTGCCTTTGTGTCTCTGTGTGAGATTTCAGTGCTTCAGCTCGGCAATCTCATCCGCATCCGCCGTGTGGTAGCGCGTCGAGAGCACGTAGAGCAGCCCCAGCACCAGCGAGAAGCCGGCCATGCTGATCACGATGGCGGTGAGCACCAGCGCCTGGGGCAGCGCATCGCTGCGTTGGCCGGTCGCGTTGACATACGCCGCGACCGCGCCCTGGTACGCACCGGTGGACAGCAGGAACAGGTTCACCGCGTTAGCGATGATGATCAGCCCGATAGTCGAGCGGATCACGTTGCGGCGCAGCATCTGGAATACGCCGATCCCGAACATCGCGCCGATGGTAAGTGCTTTGAGCAGGTTCATACTTCCTCTTGATTCTCACACAAAGACACGGAGGCACAAAGATATCTTTAGTTTTTCTCTTGGTGTCTTTGTGTCTCCGTGTGAGCTACTTACTCATTCTCACACAAAGACACGGACGCACAAAGATATCTTTAGTTTTTCTCTTGGTGTCTTTGTGTCTCCGTGTGAGCTTCTTACTCATTCTCACACAAAGACACGGAGGCACAAAGATATCTTTAGTTTTTCTCTTGGTGTCTTTGTGTCTCCGTGTGAGAAATCCTCTTTAGTTCTTCTCCTTGCGCACACAAAGACACGAAGACACAGAGATTTTCAGCCTTTTTTTCTTGGTGTCTTTGTGTCTCCGTGTGAGAAATCCTCTTTAGTTCTTCTCCTTGCGCACACAAAGACACGAAGACACAGAGATTTTCAGCCTTTTTTTCTTGGTGTCTTTGTGTCTCCGTGTGAGAAATCCTCTTTCGGATGCCCGAGCGCGGCCAGCGTCATGGACGCGCCGCCCAGCACCGTCAGGCAGATGGCGATCTCGAAGATGAACGAGGTGGTCAGGCCGAAGCCCTTCGGCAGCGTCAGCCCCAGCAGCTTGCCGTAGTCCAGGTGCGCGAAAAAGGCGCCGGTCAGCGCGGCCGAGAGGACCGCATCCAGGATCACCAGCAGCAGCCCCGCGCCGATCAGGCTGAAGGGCCGCAGCCACGGCAGCCGGCGCCGCGTCTCATTGTAGCCAAACACGATGTACCAGAACGCGATCGCCAGGCTGACGATCACGCCCGCGGTGAAGCCGTCGCCGGCCTGATCGTGACCGTACATCATTTGCACCGCGCCGAGCACCAGCATCACCGGCAGCAAGATCTGCGCCAGGGCGCGCACCAACGGCGACGGCCGCGTCCCGCCGATGCCCATAATCGCCTCGTCGTGATGCTCATCGCCGAGACCGTATTCGTGGGGCGTACCGGGCGCTGCGTGATTCGTGATTCGTGATTCGCCGATTCGCTGATTTGCCCATTCCCCACGCGCCGCATACCGCAGCAGCGTGTATACCCCCAGCCCGGCCAGGCCGAAGACGGCGATCTCGATCAGTGTGTCGAAGCCGCGGAAGTCCACCACCACCGCGCCCACGATGTCGGCCGCGCCGGTGAGCGGCTTGGCGTTGGCTTCGTAAAACGGCGTGACGATGCTCAGTCGCGGCCGTGAGGTCAGTGCGAAGAAGGTCAGGAGCATCACGGCAGAGCCGGCCGCGGCCGCGATGGCGACATCCCGCACCAGCCCCCAGCGGCTCTGCTTGAAGGTCAGCTCCCAGGCGCGGCGGCGCTGCTCGCGCGGCAGGCTGCTCAGCGCCAACACCAAAATAACCACGCTGAGGATGTCTACCACCACCTGCACCAACGCGACGTCGGGCGCAGGCTCCAGCACCATCATCACGGCCACGCTCAGGCCCGATGCGCCCAGCGCCAGGATCGCGTTGAAGTCGCGGCGCAGGAAAATGCTGAGGCCCGCCGCGGCCGTCGCCAGGCCCAACACGAAGACGCGTAGGATCGCCAGCTCGTCCAGCACAAATGGCGGCAACGCGGTCGGCAGGGGCAGCCGGCCGAACAGCAGCATGAGCACGACCAGGCTCACCAGCATGACCGCCAGGTAGCGGCGCAGTTGGCCCGCTTGGGTGCGCGTCGCCAGGTAGGCGCCGCCATCCAGCATCCGCAAGGCGCCGGTGTGCAGGGCGTTGAAGCTGAAGCGCTCAGGCACGCGGCTTTGCAGTGTTCGCACGCGGGCACGGAACAGCCAGAGGATCAGCCCCAACGACACGGCCACGATGCTCAAGATCAGCGGGGGGGTGATGCCGGCCCACAGCGCCAGCGACACCTTGACCTTGTCGCCGTAGGCGGCCGCGGCCGCGTTGGCGAAGAAGGCGGCCAGGCGCTCCGGTTCGGGCAGCAGGCCGAGCGCGAACGACAGCAGCGCCGGGACGAACGGCATCGCGATCATCCAGCGCGGCGCTTCGTGCGCCTGCACGTGCGGATCGCGCGGCCGGCCGAGGAAGGTGTCCCAAATCAACAGGCCGGCCTGGGCCAGGATCAGCGCGCCCGCGGCCACGACGGCCGCTGAGAGAAACGCGCTGCCCAGGAGCGGGATGCTCGGATGCGTCACCGAGGCGAGCAGCGTCTCTTTGGCCAGGAAGCCGAACATCGGCGGCAGCCCGGCCATCGAGAGCGCGGCGACCGTGCCCACGGCAAAGGTCAGCGGCATCGCCTGGCGCAGCCCACCCAGCCGGCGCAGATCGCGCGTCCCCGCCTCGTGATCCACGATGCCGGCGATCAGGAAGAGGGCCGACTTGTAAAGCGCGTGCGCCACCACGCTGATCACCAGCGCCTTGAACGCGGCCGAGGTGTCGCCGCCGATGAGCATCACCAACACGCCAAGCTGGCTGATGGTGGAATAGGCCAGCAGCGCCTTGAGATCGTGCTGCTTCAAGCCCAGGTAGGCGCCGGTCAGCATCGTCACCAGCCCGAAACTGGTGAGCAGCCAGAACCAGGCGTCGGTCAGGCCCAAGGCCGGGTTCATGCGCGCCAGCAGGTAGACGCCGGCCTTGACCATCGTCGCCGAATGCAGGTACGCGCTGGCGGGCGTGGGCGCGGTCATGGCGTCGGGCAGCCAGATGTGCGCGGGCACCTGCGCGCTCTTGGTGAACGCGCCGAACGCCACCAGCCCGAGCATCACGCCGTAAAGCGGGCTGCTGCGCAGCACATCGCCGCTGCGGAGAATCGTGGCGTAGTCCATGCCGCCCGCGGTCGAGCCGACGAAGATCAGCCCGGCCAGCAGCGCGATCCCGCCGCCGCCGGTGATGAAGAGCGACTTGAACGCGCCCCGCCGCGCCGCCTCATCTTTATACTTGTATGCGATCAGCAGGAACGACGTGAGGCTGGTGCCTTCCCAGAAGACGAACAGGGTGATCACGTCGCCGGCCAGCAGCACGCCGAGCATCATCGTCATAAAGAGGAACAGGTAAGCCAGGAAGCGCCACGCGCTGTGGTCGCCCTTGAAGTAGTAGCCGGTGTAGACTACGACCAGCGTGCCGATGCCCGTTACCAGCAGCAGGAAGAGCGCGCTGAGGCTGTCGAGATAGAGGCTGGCCGTCACACCGAGCGAGGGCATCCAATCCACGGCCACGGTGAGCGCGCTGCCGTTCGCAATGGCGGGCAGGCGGCCCAAAATGAAGACGAACGCCGCGAGCGGGAAGAGGGCCAGCAGCCAGGCGGCCTGCGTCATCGTCAGACGACGATTGAGCGCGGGATGGCCGTAGGCTGCGGCCAGGGCTGCGCCAGTCAGGGTAAGCAGAAGGGGGAGGGCCAAACGCATGTCCGTCATGGCGCGATACTATACCAGAGGTGGGCAAAAAATGCGACTTTTTCGCCCGTATTAGCGAAAGAAGTCTATCCACTCGAAGCGAAAGGCGCGAGCGTCTCCAGCTAGCAGATCGGGCGGGGCTTCCAATTCAAAGAAGCCGTTTTCCAGCGGAATCCGTGCCTCCCCCGCCGTGTCCGTTACCAGGCGCAGCGGCAGCCAAAAGCGGCTGGCAGCTGTCAGTGATTCTTCGGTACCCGGTGCGCTGAGCAGGCTGCGCTGCTGCCTGACGATGGGCTGGCCTGCGCTCGCCACCGCTGCCGTGATGAGCGTGTCGCCGTAGATCAGGCGGAATTGTTCCAGGCCGCGCAAGTGCAGGCGAAAGATGAGGCGCGCGGGCTTGGCGCCCGGCGTCAAGCTGACGTCTGCCTCGCCGATGCCGCCCTGGCTGACCACCGTCAGCAGCGTCTGCGTGGGCGTCTGCGTCACCTCGATCTGCGCGTCTGGCCGGCGCGGCGTTGCGGTGATGACGGCCTGCGCCGGCGACGCCTGGCAGGCAGTCAATACCCAGGGTAAGGCCAGCAAGAGCAGCGGTCCACAGACGACCAATGCCGCTTTCAGAAATTTGGTGTACGCCTCGATGGTCATCTTGAAAGCGCCTCCTTCAATGCGGCCATCCGCTGACCAGCGGCAAGAAAAGGCTGTTCACTGGCGTTGATTCCAAGAGCAGCGGACTGAGACCCACGGCCAGTTGTGTGCGGCCGGCCAGGCTGCGTCGCGCGCCAGTCAGCATGCGCGCCGATTGCACATTCCATGCTGGGGGCGGGGCAAACGTGACGGTCGTCGAGGTGCGCCAAACGATGTGCGCGCGGTCGCCCGTCGCCTGGTCGAACGAGACAATCCAGACGCCGTTTTCGTCCACGCTCAGATCGGTCAGGCGTGCGCCCAGCAGCCAACCGGCCAATTCGCGGTAAGCCACGCCCGCGGTGGTCAAGGCGACATCATCGGCTGCGGTCAACTCGATATTGGTGGTCGTGTGATTATCCCACGCGTAGAAGTAGAAACGACTGACGCCGCCGGCCCAATTGAGCAGGTAGGTTCGCGCGAGATACGCTGCGCCCAAATCGTCGCTGAGGGTTTTCGGCCCGGGGATGACTGGCCGCAGGTAGCCTCCCTCGGTGTTCCACAGCGGCTTGGCCGCCTGCCCGTGGGCCTCCAGAACGGCCCATACCCTGGGGATGTACCAGTTTGCCAGCGCTTCCGGCGCCTCATCGAGGTAGAAATGATAGCCAATCACATCGGCGACTGCGCCGCCTCCCAGGGACAGGTAGTAATCGAGATAGCTGATCTCGTAGGGGCTGGGGCTGAGAACCTGGTTCTGTGGATCGCTCGTCTTCAGAATCGTGTAGGCCTGGCGGGAAAGGTCTACCAGTTTTTCGGCGCTGCCAGAAAAGAACGCCGGGTCGTTTGGTTCATTCCAGATTTCCCAGTAGCGAATTTTGCCCTGGTAGCGCGTGGCAACCGCGCGCACCCAATCCTGCCAGTACTGGTCGAGCGCTGGTTCGGCCGCCTGGCCCGGACCATACGCGCTCGGTTCAGTCGGCCGCGCGCTGGCCCAGCGCGGCGTGCGCCCCAGGGTCATGATGACATCTGCGCCATGGGCGCGCGCGCGGCTGACGTGATAATCCAGGACAGCCCACTGGAAGACGCCTTTGGCTGGATTGACATCAGCCCATTGTGCGGCTGTGTCCCAAATGCGCACCGCGCCCAGGCTGCCGTTCAACGACGGCCAGATAGTGTGCGGGCGATGAATGTGCATGCCAAAGAATGCGCGCGACAGCGGTGCGGCCGGCCACGCGGCCGGCCGCACCAGGGGCATTCCATCGGCGGAAGGCAAGCAAGGCGCGGCCGCTGGCGACTTCTCATCAGGGCAGGCCGCGGCCGGCCATGCCTGCACCGATTCACTCGAGACGCTGCTAAGCAACAGGGCCATGACCCATAGACCGATGATCGCGGCGCGTTTCGACAGATGCATGCTGATCCTTGCCTCCCTCCCTCTCCCCAACAGCCAACGCTTGCGGTGCGCCATTTTAGCACTTCAACCCCAAAAACCAGCAAATGCCGGCGGTCGCGCGCCACACAAACGACTTCTGTCAGTCACAGCGCCGCCAGGTCACATGGTGCGGCCAGGAGACCGAACCTGCACTTTGTCATTTGCCATCACATCGAGTAAAATCGCTGTGTTCGGAACATTTTAGGATGCAGCGCAAAATCACTTTGAGCGAAAGGGCCGCAGCCGCCATGACCTGTGATTGCCCACGAGAGGCGAGATAACCGATGCGCGTGGTTCTCGGCGGGACTTTTTCCCCACTTCATGACGGCCATCGGGCGCTGCTGCGTTACGCCGCCAGTCAGGCCAGCGAGCTGATTGTGGGCGTGACCGTCAACAGTATGGTGCAGAACAAAGAGCACCCGATTGCGCCCTTCGATGCACGCGTCGCGGGCGTCCTGGATTATGTGCGCACCTTGTCCCCAGATTTGCCGGTGATCATTGCTCCCCTGCATGACACCTATGGTCACACCGTGAGTGAAGATTACGACCTGCTCGTCGTATCGCCAGAGACCCTGGCTGGCGCGCTGCGTATCAACGAGAAGCGCCGCGAGGCAGGAAAAGCGCCCTTGCGTATTGCAGAAATCGCCTGGGTTCTGGCCGATGATGGCAATCCTATCAGCAGTACGCGCATCTGGGCCGGAGAAATTGACGAACATGGGCATTTGTCCAGATAAGCTGGGCCTGGGGTTGACATTTCCTGCATGACATCCGCAGCCTCATCTCGCGCTTACCGTTTTTTGGACCTGGTCATGGCGCTTTTTGTGACTGTTCTGCTGGTCAGCAACATCGCGTCTTCGGCCAAAATTGTGGATTGGGGCGTGTCGCTGCCGCGGTGGCTGGGCGGCTTGCCCCTCGCCTTCGACGCGGGGACGCTGCTCTTTCCGATTTCTTACATTTTTGGCGACGTGCTGACGGAAGTCTATGGCTATCGCCGCTCACGGCGCGTCATCTGGGTAGGCTTCGGCGCGGCGGCGTTGATGAGCGTAACCCTGTGGCTGGTGGGGCGAATGCCTGGTGAAGCCACCTGGCAGCAGAGTGTGGGCCAGACCGCCTATGACGCGGTGCTCGGCGGCGTGAGCCGCGGCGGCCTCATCATTGCCAGTTTGGCGGCCTATTTTGCCGGCGAGTTTTCCAATTCCTACACGCTGGCGCGGCTCAAGGTGGCGACGCGCGGGCGCTGGCTGTGGCTGCGCACGATTGGCTCAACGCTGGTGGGTGAAGGAATTGACTCCGTCCTTTTTGTGATCGTTGCCTGCCTGACCGGGGTTTTTCCGTGGGAAATTGCCCTCACCTTGATCGTCGCCAACTACATTTTCAAAGTTGGCATCGAAGTGGCCTTTACCCCGCTCACCTACCAGATCGTAGGCTTGCTCAAACGCCTGGAAAACGAGGATTATTACGACATCCATACCGATTTCAATCCATTTCACCTTGAAACGCAGTCTCGATGAGGGGAAGTGATCTGTGACCCAAGAGAGTCCTGCCGTCGAAGCGCCCGCGGCTGAGATCGCCCAGAGCGCGGCGCAACCGGCGTCGCTGACTGACCATGACCATCATGCTGGATTTGTGGCCATTATTGGCCGCCCGAATGTGGGTAAGTCCACGCTGCTGAATGCCCTTTTGGGACAGAAGATCGCCATCACCGCGTCAAAGCCGCAAACGACGCGCAACCGTCTGCTTGGCATTCTGACCCTGCCGCAGGCTCAGATCGTCTTTGTGGATACCCCTGGCATCCATCGTCCACGTCATAAGCTGGGCGAGTACATGGTAGACCAGGCGGTCATGGCGCTGCCCGATGCGGATGTCATTCTGTGGCTCGTGGACATCTCAGAGCCGCCCTTTGCCGAAGATGAACAGATTGCGAGCCTGCTGATTCAAAAAGCCGAGGCGCGGCCTGTCGTCATCGGCTGCAACAAGATTGATCTGGTGGACAAGGCCACGCTGCAGAAACGTCAGGCCATGTTCACCGCGCTGATCAAGCCGGCGTTGATGCTGGAACTGGCCGCGGCGACAGGCCAGGGCGTTGACAACCTGGCCGCCAGCTTGCAGCCGCTGCTGCCGCTAAGCCCGGCCTACTATCCGGCCGATCAAGTGACCGATGTGCAGGAACGTTTCATTGCTGCGGAGTTGGTGCGCGAAGCGGTGATTCATCACTTGCGCGAGGAAGTGCCCCATGCGGTGGCCGTGGTCGTGGAGGAGTTCAAGACGCGTGGGCCTGACATGACCTACATCTCAGCCACCGTCTACGTGGAACGGGAGTCGCAAAAGGCGATCGTGCTCGGCCAGGGCGGCCGCATGTTGAAACAAATCGGTCAGCAGGCCCGCGTGGGCATCGAAGAGATGCTTGAGACCAAAGTCTACTTGGAGTTGTGGGTCAAAGTGGTGCCGCACTGGCGGCGCGATCTGGCCTACCTGCGGCGATTCGGCTACGCTGCGGATCGCTAAGCTGCGCGCGGTCGCGACCATCCGACTGCGGTCAGAAGACCTTGCCGAACGGCCCGCGTGGGCGAGGGCAGTAAGGGTAAGAGGTAAACATGAAGCGCATCATCGGTCGCATTGCCTTGACGTTGCTCGTAGTGGCGGTGTTCTTCGCCATCTATCGTTTGATTACGATCAAGCCGCGACCCTACAAGGCTTATGTGCAGACATCGCGACCCCTCGTGATGGCTCATCAAGGCGGCGCGGATCTCGCGCCCAGCAACACGATGGCTGCATTCCGCAACGCGGCGCAGATGGGCGTTGATGTGCTAGAGCTAGACGTGCACACGACAAAGGACGGCGTCGTGGTTGTCATCCATGACGCGACTGTGGATCGCACGACCAACGGTACGGGCCGCGTGCACGATCTGGCGTTGAGCGATCTCCAGAAGCTGGATGCCGGGTATCAGTTCAGCACTGATAATGGCCAAACCTTTCCCTTCCGTGGTCAGGGCGTCACGATTCCTACTTTGCAGGAAGTGCTGGCTGCGTTTCCGACTTTACGCATCAACATCGAAATCAAACAGGCTGATCCACCCATGGAACAGGCGGTGGCCGACCTGATCCAGCAGGCGGGCGCGCAAGAACGGGTGCTGGTGGTGGCGAGCAACAGCGATGTCATCGAGCGCTTCCGGGCCTTGATGCCTGAGGTGGCAACTGGCGCGTCCGAAAGTGAAGTGCGCAGTTTCTTCTACGCGCAAACCCTGCGCGTCTCCGCCCTCTATCGCCCAACAGCCGATGCGCTGCAAGTGCCTGAGAATTTTGGTAATATCCAAGTTCTATCACCGCACTTTGTGCAGGCCGCCCATGCGCGTGACGTCGCGGTTCACGCGTGGACCATCAACGATGTTGAATCCATGCGCCGCTTGCTTGACATCGGCATAGATGGCATCATCACCGATCGCCCCGACCTGGCGCTGGAGGTGCTGGGACGTAAGGCGCCCTAGCCAGTGGCGCTTTTTCTGCATGTGTACACCAAAGGTAACTATTCAGGCATCCTGCGCCGACTGCAGCCGCCGAATGAATTCGGGCCGCAAGGGCGTGCCGCCGCCAGGTCGGCCGGAGCCGACCGGCGCCGCGTCCACTCAGGTGGACGCCTGGCGGAACGCCCATCAGGCGCGATTTCAATCGCTCGCTTGCCACGGCGCGACGCCTGAATAGTTACCACCAAGTTACGAAGGAGGAACCTATGTTAGTTGGCGAGCGCATGAGTAAGAACCCCATCGTGATCACCCGCGACACGGGCGTTGATGACGCCCTGCGCCTAATGCGCGACAAAAATGTCCGTCGCCTGCCTGTGATGGACAAGAACGGTAAACTGGTGGGTATTGTGTCAGACAAAGATCTCTACCTGGCTTCTCCCTCACCAGCTACATCGCTTGACATCTTTGAACTGCGCTATCTTCTCTCGCGCCTGGTCGTTGAGAAGATCATGTCCACGCCGGTCATCACCGTCACGCCCAAAGCGCCGCTGGAAGAAGCAGCCCGCATCATGGCGGACAAGAAAATCGGCGGCCTGCCCGTGGTAGACGGCGACAACATGGTTGGCATCATCACCGAATCCGATCTGTTCAAGATTTTCGTGGATCTGCTCGGCGCGCGGCGGCGGGGCGTACGTTCCACCCTGATCGTGCCGGATGTCAAAGGTCAGCTGGCGGCTATGACCTCGGCCATTACCCTGAAGGGCGGCAACATCGTGGCCCTGAGCACGCTGGAGGGCATCAAGCCCGGCACCTTCGAGGTCATGCTCAAAGTCTCCGATCTCGACCTGGCTACCGTGCAGGAAACCCTGGGGCGCTTAGTCGGCGAGATCATTGACATTCGCGAAGCATAAACATCCGTTAGCAGACTTCCGAGGTCAGCTAGACTGCGGTGGCAGCCTTCCGAAGCCTGCGAGACTTCGGAAGGCTTGGAGGCCGAATTTATCATGCGTGTGACGTTGCTGGCGGCAACCCAGATCAACCCCGATTTGTTGACGCAAGACCTAGAGACAAGTGATGTGCGATACCTGGTCGCCCAGGGGCCGCAATCGTTCGGATCGGCCCTCATCGAGTACGCGGGCCGCGTCTGCTACCGTTCCACCGACAAGATGGGAACGGCGCCGAGTTTCATCAGCGCCCGCGTCCGTGAAGGGCATGAGGACATTATCGAACATCTGCAGATGGTCTTCGAGGCGTGGGACGCGCCGGAGACGGACATTTTGCAGGCCTTCCAGGCGGCGCATGGCCTGCGCTTCACGCGGCGTTCTGAGTCGGTTCTGCTCAGCATGAACGCGCGCACGCTGCGCGATATCATCAAGAACGCCAATTCTGAGCTGGCGCGTCATCTCTTGGCCGCGGCCGCGCAGGAATGGCCGATGCTGTACGCGGACCTGGCAGGAGAGAAAGCATGAACGTGCTCTTGCTCGGCAGCCTCGTGCCTGCTGCCCTGTCCGCAGACGAGCTGCAGCATCACGGCGCGGCGACCTTCTTGCTCGATGGCATCTCGCGCGCGGCCAGTCACCAACTGGTGCGCCATCGGCTCGCCTCTTTCAGCCAGGAAAGTCAGCGCTATGTTGACCTGGGCAAAATTGCGCAGTCTGGCGTCGAGCTGACCGTGATTCCGCCGGCCATCGCGCAGAACCCGGAGGCGCGCGCGCGCTTCGAGCAGGCCATGCGCGACCTGGAGCAAGCGTACGGGGAACTGCGCGCGTTGGGCATTCGCAAGGAAGACAGCCGCTTCTTGCTGCCCAATGCCGCGGTCACGCGCATCGTGGTCACGATGGATTTTGGCGCCTGGCGTCACTTCTGCTGGCTGCGCTGCGACAAGGCCGCGCAGTGGGAGATTCGGCAGGCCGCCGAGGAAATTCTACGCACCCTTCATCGCCTGGCGCCGGCTGTATTCCAAGATTTGATGGACTACTTTCTGCCAGGCGAGCAGCCGCCAGCATCGCGCAGCTGAAGGCTCAGTCAGCCATGCTCGCGCCAGCTTGGTACGCTGACGGCCAGCTGTTGGTCGCATGGATATTGTGTTTGCTGTTTGGCCGCCGGAGATGTGGCCGGGATAGCTAAGAATCGGCGCTCGCCGCGCGGACGCAGCCGATGGCGGAGGCCAACGATGAAGATGCGGCGTCATTTGCTATGCACAGCCTCTCTGGCTGTCTGCGCGCTGCTCCTCCTGAGCGCGTGTCAGTCAGCAGCGCCCACCGCCGACCGCGCGGCTGAAACCGTCACCCCGGCGGCCGGGCCGGAAACCTCGACTTCGCCTGCGACCGTCGTTCCATCCACTGAACCTCCACCATCACCAGGCTCACCAACAGCAAAGGTTTCTCCAAGCCCGGCCGCAACAGCGACGGAGGTAATCCCAACTCCAGGCGCAACTCCTCCTTCAACCGATACTGCAACTCCTCCCGCAACAGATACTCCAGTTCCGGATGAAACGCAGATCCCTTCTCCTACTCCGGTAGTTGAAATAAAAGCAGGTGCATTTACATTACGACAAGTTAGTATAGAAAATAATAGTGCTATTTCTAATACAATAGCGCCCTATGTCAGTTTTGATGGAAAATTTGGAGCGCCTTATGCAGGTTTTGTAGGAACACATGGTCCGGAATTGTTTACAGGCCGTGTTTTTCAAGACGAAAATGGAACAATATTTGTGCTGCCATCAGGCGGTGATGTTTCTCAGCAATTGGCCTGGTTGGAAAAGTACGCAGACATAGCAAACGTCAAATCAGGAGTAATTAAGTCAAATGAATACACTCCATTGGGGCAAGGAAAAGTAGTGATTGTGGGAAAACAGGCAGTCTATGTATATCGTGATGCGCAACTTGTCGTTACTACGGCTCCAAAGATGGTTCGGTCGGACAGCAGCCAATCAATTAGCAAGAAGCAACTTGAGCAATTTGGAATCAGGTTCCCAAAAATATGGTGGAGTGAAGCATGGGGGACAGTTGTGGTATCGGATGAAAATGATATATTGATTTCGCACATATATAATGAGGGAACTAATACGTGGACGACGGTATCTCCGCTTGAACCAAAAGCCCAGCTTAAAACATCGGAGCAGATTCTGACTGAATGGCGGCAGAAAATTGAGGCTCCGGGAAACATAGTTGGATATACACCACAAGAAAAAAAGAAGTTGCTTCAGTATTTTGATGCGCTCAAATATGTTACACCGAAAAAAAACGAACAAATAGAAAATATATTCCCCTGGTTTCATGCTCCATTTTCTCCTGATTTTCCACTCAGATTTTTGGAAAATGCAAAAAGAATTATCAATAATCCAGGAAAAGGTATTTGGTCTGGAGATGGAGATGAACCTGGTGCAGTCAAGTTAGACATTTTATTTGGTATGGGGCAATTGCCCGGTGAAAGTCGATCTGATTTTATCAGACGTGCTAATATGAATGAAGTCCAGTGGTATAAACAGATTGCAGGTGTGATGAAAGAAGCTATGTCAAACGAATGGATGACTGAATATTCGCCCAGTTTTAATAAAGATAGTCATTATGCAGATGTTGCATCAATGACAATGTACGTTGTTGTACTGCGAGATCTCCTTAATGCAGAAAAAGCTGACGGTAGTCGATTGATTTCAAACAATCATACCAGAAATGAAATAGAACAAATTGTTAACATTTATCAACGTCAATTCAACGATGAAGCAAAACGAAGAGGTTGGTGACCCAATTATCCATAATCTTGCTTGACACAAGCTATATTTTCTTTCATAATGTATACGTATGATAAAAGCCTTACCTTTTATTTTAGTTTTACTGATTTGTGTTATTGGCGGAGAACTATGGTTTTATACCTTATCCACTCAAAAACAAAAGAATGTCCCAAAAAATCCTGTTGTCCAAGAGCAAAAAAGAAATATAACCAGTACACCCCAAACAGATCCGTTCAAACAAAAAGAGTGGCTTTTGTCCGAAATACATTCTTATCCCGATGTCAAAGGCCAAATTGATGCAGCGATAGTGACTGTGGAAAAAACCGGTACATCTTCTTCTTTGTGTACCGTTCGCTTCATAGACCATCAAACAGCCACGATGCAAACAGATTCCAATACGAAATTTTATTCCAGAACTATTTTTCAAAATGGTTTTTCAAGCACCATCCAGGAGAATATTCCGTTTCCTCTTGTTGATACAATGCGGTTATTGGTTACATGGAGGCAACATAATGTTGTCAATGGACGAATAATTCCGCTTACTATTACCCGAAAACTATGACAAACTGGAAGAAAATCAGAGTGAGTCTCTTTTTTATCCTGATAAGTTTGCTGTTGGTTAACAGAATTCACTTTGCTCTTGCATATTATCCTCCTGAAGATTGTGATTCTAATTTGAATTGTCAATGCGGATATGTATGTTCAGGCGACAATTATTGCCGCCCTGGCGTGGGCAACCCGTGTCCGACTTCAATTCCTGTAATACCTCCGACATCAGTTCCACAACCCCCGCCAGGCGGAGTAACACCTCCTCCTGGAGTACCAACTCCAACCCCTCCTCCTGCCGGTGGAAACACATGTCATGCCAACTGTAGTGGACAAGTGTGCGGTACTGTGGCAGGTTCGTATGATTGCCGAAGCAGGGGATGTGGAGACGGAACCTGTGATACAAATGATGGTTATTGTAAAAAATGCACGACACCTGGAACAAGCTGTTGTAACTATTGTGTACCTGAAGGTTGGGGATGCGATAACGCCTCTTGTCCATGGAAGATCAGCTGCCGGAGCTATAACCTAGGAAATCATACTATAGGTTGTGGACCCAATACTATTCCAGGTTGTAGCGGCGGTAATGAATGCCCGAATTCACCTCCGCCCTGTACAGATCCCTGGTGTCAAATTGATCATGAATGCGGTGCATGTTTTCAAGACTGTCCAACCGTGCCTACACCCACACCAATCCCGGTCTGCTCAATATCAAATTTTACTGCAACTAAAAATAATTCCTGCGGAGCTACAACGGTTAATTTACATTGGACAGTAAACAGTCCAATCGAGACTTCTTATGTGTTAGCTTTTTATCATAACGGCAGCAATTGGTTGCAAAGCGGATTTAGTCCTGCCAATCCTTTAGCAAATACAGCAACAAATACAACGTCGCCTAATTTTAATCCGGGAAACTATAACTTTCAGGTTTGCTGTAATAAAAATAATATCAATTATGGGTGCAGCACTCAACAGCCTGTCGCGATTAATACCTGTCCCACTCCCACACCCGGTGTTCCCGGTACTCCGGTGGTAAACGTGACTCCGCCTATCTGTACCAATAGTAACAGCACGTGGGCATGGTCACCGGTATCAAACGCAGTATCGTATGATATTGAACGTCATACAGTAGGAACAGGAACAAACTGGGATTGGACAAGCATCCAGACAACTACCTCTTTTACTTCAAGTTTTAATTCAGGCATGGCCACAGGCGGATACGGTGTCAGGGTTGCAGGGATAAATGCATCCGGACGTTATGGAAATACATCGAATTGGGTGAATATTAATAGAGATATTTCTGCTCCCTCTACTCCTGTGGGGCTTAATCTTGTTTGTAACACCAATGGTTCAGTTTCGGCCTCATGGAGCCCTGCTACTGATGTTGGATGCGGTGGATTGCACAGCGGCTGGGCGGCCGGGATCATCTCCACGTCGTGACGTGTCATTTCGCGTGGTAAAGTTGCCACCTGTTCGCGGGCATAGAGCGCCAGTGATTCGCGAGCATAGGGAGCCATGTGTTCGCAAGGATACGGAGCTATGCGTTCGCGAGCATATGGAGCCACCGATTCGCGGCCAATGACGCCGGTCGTTCGCGTGATGCGGCGCCACTAAGGCGAATCGAGAACTTGGTTTCTCCTTCTGAGACGGTGATAATTCCTTCTGTTTGCAAGCAGCTATTGCGGAACAGAAAGGAATGACGATGAGTGGAAGGAGAACGAACGTGTTAGATGTACGCGAAATCTTGCGTCGGCTGCGCGCTGGCGAAAGCGATCGTGCCACGGCCAAGGCGCTATCAGTTGGCCGGCATACGGTCAAGAAATATCGCGAATGGGCCGATAAGGCGGGATTGTTGGCGGGAGATCTTCCCCCGACAGACGAGATACACGCTCTTTTACAATCAACCATGCCAGACACCGGAACCTCTACAGTGGCTTCGACCATTGTTCCCTTTCAGGAAGTCATTCGGGAATGGCGAACACGGGGTTTGGAAATCCAAGTGATCTTCCAACGGCTGCAGGAACAGCACCAGTATCGTGGCACCTATTCGAGCGTCTGGCGCTTCGTGCGCCGTATGGAACCGGCGACGCCCGACGTGACGATCCGCATCGAAACGAAGCCAGGCGAAGAGGCCCAGGTCGACTTTGGCTATGCTGGGTTGATCCGCGACCCGCAAAGCGGGGAGATGCGCAAGGCCTGGGTGTTCGTCATGACGCTTTCTTGGAGCCGACACCAGTACGCCGAACTGGTCTTCGACCAGACCGTCGAGACCTGGCTGAAGCTGCACATCAATGCGTTTACCTACTTTGACGGCACGCCCCGCCGAGTCGTGTTGGACAATCTCAAGGCCGGGATTGTGCGAGCTTCTTTGGAAGATCCCGTCGTGCAGCGCAGCTACCGAGACCTTGCCGAACACTATGAGTTCCTGATTGCACCCAATCGGCCCCGGACGCCCCAGCATAAGGGCAAAGTGGAGAGCGGCGTTCACTACGTGAAGCGCAACTTCCTCGCCGGTCAAACCTTCACCGATCTGACCGAGGCCAATGTCAAGGCGCTGGCCTGGGTCGAGAAGATAGCCAGTCAACGGATTCATGGCACGACGAAAGCCAAACCGACGGACCGTTTCGAGGGGATCGAGAAGATGGCGTTGCAACCTCTACCTGCCACCCGCTACGATCTGGCGGTTTGGAAGCAAGTCCTGGTGCACCGCGACTGCTACGTCGTATTCGAAAAAGCCTACTATTCGGCGCCGTTTCGCTTGGTCGGCCAACAGGTCTGGGTGCGTGGCGGTCTGCAGTCCGTGCAGATCTTCAGCGAATACACCCTCGTGGCCACGCATCAACCGGCCAAGGCGCCAGGCGAACGGCTCACGAACCCGGACCATCTGCCGACTCACAAGGCCGCCGGTCTGCTCAACACCCGTGAAGCCTGCCAAAAACGCGCCGACGAGATCGGCATCCACACCGCCGATGTGGTCGCACGGCTGCTGGCCGAGCGTCCGCTTGACCGCTTGCGCATGGTGTGGCGCATCTTGCGCCTGGCCGAGGAGTTCGGCGCACCCCGGCTGGAACGAGCCTGTATGCGGGCGCTGCACTTCGAGGATTGCACGACTCGCACCATCCGCCAGATCCTGGAAAAGCGCCTGGACTTGGCTGCACTCCCCCCATTGGTTGTTGAACTGACGCCGCGGCGCTTCGGTCGCTCGGCCCACGAGCTCTTGCCCGGCCTGGGAGACATGTCATGGAACTAACGCACCAACTCAATACCCATCTCAAGCGGTTACGGTTGTCAGGCATCCTTGACACGCTGGAACTGCGCAACCAGCAGGCCATCCAGGACAAGCTCTCCTACGTCGAATTCCTGAACCGGCTCATTCAGGACGAAGTGGAGCGGCGGACCCAGAAGCAGCTCCAGTTGCGACTGCGCCGCGCCGCATTCCATAGCGACAGGACGCTGGAGGCCTTTGACTTTGGCTTCAACCCGACGATCAACCGTCAGCAGGTGCTTGACCTCGCCACCTGTGCCTACATCCAGCGACACCGCAACACCCTGATCTGTGGGCCGACCGGGGTAGGTAAAAGTCATCTGGCTCAAGCGTTGGGGCACGAAGCGTGTCGCCGCGGCCACGACGTTCTGTTCGTCAGCGCCCACAAGATGCTCGCTCATCTCAACGCCGGCCGCGCTGATGGAACCTACGACCGGCGTCTGCAGACCTATCTGCGGCCTGCGCTCTTGATTATCGACGATTTCGGCCTCAAGCCCATGCGTCCCCCAGCGCCGGAGGACATGTTTGACGTCATCCTCGAACGGTACGAACGGGGCTCGATCCTGATAACCAGCAATCGCGCACCGAGTGAATGGCCTGAGATCTTTCAAGACCCTTTGATCGCCTCGGCCGCCCTCGATCGCCTCGTGGACAACGCCCAGATCATGATCATCACGGGCGCCAGCTATCGCGCACGTGACCGCCACTTCCTGGCGGCGCACAAGGAGTGATACATGCTTTATTCAGCCAGGCCCAGGGCGCCGCCGGTGACACTGGTTCAGAGTGGCCCATCCAACTGGACACCTATCAGGCCAAAGATAACGAAAAGACGAGGTGGTCTGGTCGGCGACCTGACCCTCTCGCCTTCTCTGGGTGGGTAACTCCCATTTTAGGCAAGACAAGCACCATGTCAAGTCGAGCAGCTCACTTGATCGTCTGCGCCCGACACCGGGCGCACTCGTTAACAACGACTTTTAGATCACCATGAAACAACGCTCAAATTGAGCCGACACCGGCACCCGGATTGCAGTTTCGGGACTGCCCAAGTCGATCTCTAACAACTGGAGAAACCAGGTATTCTCGACGCTCTCCCTGGCTCCATATGCCCGCGAACGCGTGGCTCTCATACCCCGCGAGTTGACATGACGCGTAGCTCCCGGCGGCTTAAACAAACACCGCCGGAGAATTAGTGAGGTCAGAAAAGCATGAGAACGATGAAGAATCTCGCCATTTACGAGCATCGCTCGCAGCCTTTGTTGTCTTGGCCGTTGTTTCTGCGCCGGATGCTTGGACACGGTCTCGTTGCGCTCTCGCTCCTGTTCGTGTCTCTGGCCGTCGGCGTTCTGGGCTATTACCTCACGGAAGGGCTTTCGTGGCTCGATGCGATCCTGAATGCGTCCATGATCCTCGGCGGGATGGGCCCGGTGAACGAGCTGCACACCGTGGGCGGTAAGCTGTTTGCCTCGGCTTATGCGCTTTTCGCCGGCATGGCCTTCCTGGCCATCGCCGGCATCATGGTGGCGCCATTGGCCCATCGAATTCTGCACAGCCTACACCTGGAGTCGGTAAATCAGAGATAAGCCAAGAGACAGACGTGAATCGGGTAAATGATACGACGACTGACCGAAGCCAATTCCCATCTCGTGCAGAGTTGGCTTAACGTGAAGGGCAATTTGCCGTGGTAGCTTGTGAATTCCAGTCATGTGCGCTAGAATACGCAGGGTAAGAGCCAAATGGAGGAATGTCTAATGACAGCCACAGTGACGATGGGACTGCCGGAGAGCATCTGATTCAGGCGCTTAGGCAGTTTCCGTCTGCGTGGACGCCAAGAACGGCTGCGCAGGATAGAGGACGCATTGACACAAATGAGGTGTGAAATGACCACGCTCGAGCTCAAGGAGCCAACGCTCATCCGGCAGATCGAACAACTGGCGGCTGTAACTAAGCGGCCAGCGAGTAACGTTCTGGAAGCAGCTGTGCAATCCTATTTCGACTGGCTCGAACAAGAAGCAATCCATGCCGAGACCGGCATTTTCCTGGCCCAACTTGATGAACTGCGCGGTCAATACCCAGGAGAACATGTGGCGATGATCGAGGGCCGCGTGGTGGATCATGATCAAGACCTCGCACACCTGGAAGAACGAATTCGTCACCGCTATGGCTTCCTTCCCGTTCTGATTGCACCAGTGACAGGCAACACCCGATTGGAGTTACAGTGGCGCGGTGGACGCCTTGACCGGGAAGGAGACACCCCGTGAACGATTTTCCATACGATACCAGCTATTCGCCCGCAATACCTGTGTGTGAAACAACCTTGATCGTGACTTCTTCAGGACTAAGACTGACGCTATCAGCAATCATTGATACTGGGGCTGATGCCACGATCATTCCGGTTTCCCAATTGAGAAAAATCGGCGCCCGCCGCGCTCATGAAGCCCGTTTACGCAGCCAGTGGGGCGAACCACGACGGGTTTATCTCTACGTTGCGGACATGAAGATTGGCGACTTCGACCTCCCGTGTATCTATGTCGTGGGTGATGACCGAGGCAATGAGTGTGTTTTGGGACGCAATGTCATCAATCGCCTCAAGATGCTGTTGGATGGACCGCTGGGCAACACGCTGCTTCTCAATGATGCCTCCATGTTACCCAGAAGAAGCTAATCGGGAAACGTCAGTTCGGATCACGCACCCCTCTCACATAAGCCACCACGCTGCCCCATGACACGGTCTGCCCCAACAACTGCCGCTCGATCAGGGCGCGCACAAAGGCCAGCGCGTCGCCGTCGAGCTGCTGCGCCAGGCGCTGCAGATAGCTCGGCCGCCCGCCCTCCTCGTTTTCAGCAAACCAGCGCGCCAACAGCGCCGGGGTGATGCGCACTTCGCTCATTTCTGCCACCGTCTCCACGCTCACGTCGTGCAAACCGGCCGTCAGCGCCATGTGCCGCAGATCCTCCATGTGCCAGTTGACCATGGCATCGTCCGCATCCGTGTAGATGGCTTCTTCCGCGGTCTGCCAGGCCTGCGCCAGGTCTTCCGGCAGGCTGCTGCGGTCCACCAGCGCGTAGATGCGCTGCGTGGCCGCGGGCACCGTCTGCGCCAGCGCCAGGCGGCCGCCGGGCCGCAAGAGGCCGCGCAGGCTGCGCAACGCGGCGGCTTTGTCCGGCTGCGTGGTCAGCGCGCTGCGTCCCACGATCACGTCGAAGCGCGTGGCCGCGTCCACGGTCGCCACCAACGCTGGCAGCTCGCTCACAGCGCCAGTCAGGATCACCGGCCGCTCTACCTGGTCGAGTTGCGCCGCCATCTGCTGCAAGGCCTGGGCCTCACGCGCGGTTGAGACCAACGCCCACACGCCGCCGACCGGCGCACGGCGCACCGCCTCCCAGGTGAGCAGGCCATTGCCCGCGTTGAGATCCAACACCAGGCTGTGCCGTTCGATCCCCGCCAGCGCCATGACGCGCTCACGCAGCCGCGTCAACTGCTCGCCCAGGCTGCTCAGGGTGCGCTGCAGCCACAGGTTGGACGCGGGCGGCCCCTGGTAAGGCCGATCCGCGCCCCAGGTGTCGCGCCCTGGCACCGGTGCGGCCTCCTCGCCCTCGAGCATGGCGGCCAACTGCGCCTCGCGGCGGCGCGCGACATCATCCCGAATCTGGCGCTCATAGCCCAGGTTGCCTGGCTGGTAGAAGACGCGGCCTTGCAGGCTGGCCGGCAGGTACTGCTGCGCGACCCAGTGATCGCGGTAGGCGTGCGGGTAGAGGTAGCCCTTGCCGTGCCCCATGTCCTCCGCGTCGCGGCTGGCATCCTTGAGCTGATTCGGCACCTCGGCTTCCTGCTCCTTCTCCACCACGCCCAGCGCGTCGAAGAAAGCGAACGCGCTGTTGCTCTTCGGCGCAGTCGCCAGGTAGAGGCAGGCCATCGCCAGGTGAAAGCGCCCCTCCGGCAGTCCCACATAATCGAACGCCTGCGCCGCGGCCACCACTACCTGCAAGGCGTGCGGATCGGCCAGGCCCACATCTTCGCCGGCAAAGATCAGCATGCGCCGGAAGATGAAGCGCGGGTCCTCGCCAGCATAGACCATCTTCGCCATCCAGTAGAGCGCAGCGTCCGCGTCTGATCCGCGCAAGGACTTGATGAACGCGCTGATCGTGTCGAAATGCGCGTCGCCATCCTTGTCGTAGAGCACCGCACGGCGCTGAATGGACTCGGCGGCGACGTCGCGCGTGATGTGGATCTGCGGCTGGTTCGCGCTGTGCGCCGCTTCGGCGCCGGGCTGCGTGGTCTCCACAGCCAGTTCCAGCGCGTTGAGCACACTGCGCGCATCGCCGTTGGCTACGCTCACCAGGTGATCGAGCGCGTCCTCATCGAGCACGACCGGCAGCGCGCCGTAGCCGCGTTCGGGATCGGCCAGGGCCTGGCGCGCCACGGCGCGCAAGTCGTCCTCGCTCAGGCTGCGCAGCTGGAAGATGCGGCTGCGGCTGACCAGCGCCTTGTTGACCTCGAAATAGGGATTTTCAGTGGTCGCGCCGATCAGGATGACGGTGCCGTTCTCCACCCAGGGCAGGAGCGCGTCTTGTTGCGCCTTGTTGAAGCGGTGGACTTCATCCACAAAGAGGATCGTCTTCTGGCCGTGCAGCCCGCGGCGCTCCTGCGCCACCGCCACGGCGTCGCGGATGTCCTTGACCCCGGCCAGCACGGCGTTGATGGCGATGAAATGGGCGGACGTGGTGTTGGCGATGATGCGCGCCAGGGTGGTCTTGCCGCTGCCGGGCGGCCCCCAGAAGATGACCGACGACAACTGGTCGGCTTGAATCGCGCGGCGCAGCAGACGGCCCGGCCCAACGATGTGTTCCTGGCCGATGAACTCGTCCAGCGTGCGCGGGCGCATGCGCGCGGCCAGCGGCGCCTCGTCAGCGGTCGCCTGCTGGCGGCGCAGATCGAACAGGGTGGTGCTGGTGGTTGATGCGGACATGACAGCCTCTGGTCGAAATACAAACGAGATGCCAGGGGGCACGAGTCATTGTAGCGCAAACCTGGCTGCGCGCCAAGCGCCAACGCGGCGAGCGGAGCGCGGCGCGACGCGCCTTTTGGCTGAGATTTGCGCCAAGCCTTCGTGCGTGATATGATGAACGTGCTTACAGCGTCTATACAGCAATCGTTCATAGTGAGGTGTTTGGCATGATACGCAGGATTTTCAAAACCGGCAACAGCATCGTTGTGTCGCTGCCCAAGGAGTGGCTCGATGCCCTGCGCCTGACCGAAGGCGCCGAAGTGGACTTGCAGTTTGATCGGGCCAGGGGCCTGATCGAGCTTACCCCGACGCCGGTCGCATTCAACGGCGTTGACGAGCAGTTCGCTCAGCAGTTGAGCGACTTCATTACCCAGTATCGTCCTGCCTTGGAGGCGCTGGCCAAAGCGTGAACTATCTCACCGTGGAGCAGGTTCTTTTCATCCATATGCGATTGCTTGCCGAGACTGGCGGCAGCCCAGGCGTGCGCGACCTGGGTCTGCTGGCCTCCGCGGTCTCTCGCCCGCAGCCGACCTTTGGCGGCGAGGACCTGCACCCCGATCTGTTCCACAAGGCCGCGGCGCTGCTGGATTCGATCATCCGCAACTACCCCTTTGTGGATGGCAACAAGCGCGTCGGCACCACGGCGACCGGCCTTTTCTTGCGCCGTAACGGATGGCGGCTGACGGCGGCCAACCACGAGTTAGAAGCCTTTACCCTCGCTGTGGCCCAGTCGGCCGTATCCTTTGCGCAAATCAGCGCCTGGTTACGTTTCCACACCGTTTCAATCGCCCAAGCCTGAGAAACCGGCGTCAATCGGCTTTGTTTGCGATCCCGCGCGGCGCTGTGTTACAATAGCCTGCCGCCCATGCGGCGCATTTCAGTTGCGGGAGACTGCGCATGACTATCCCAGAGATGACGATTCAAGAACTACAGGCGCGCATGACCGCCGGAACGCTCACCAGCCGCGGGCTGGTGGAGATGTACCTGGCGCGCATCGCCGCCATTGATCGTCAAGGGCCAACCCTCAACGCCGTCATCGAGATCAACCCGGACGCCATCGCCATCGCTGCGGCGCTGGATGCCGAACGCGGCCAAAGCGGCGCTCGCGGCCCGCTGCACGGCATCCCCATCTTGCTCAAGGACAACATTGATACGGCCGATCAGATGCAGACTACGGCTGGCTCGTTGGCGCTGGTTGGATCACCCGCACCGACCGATGCCTTCATCGTCAGCCAACTGCGCCGCGCTGGCGCGGTCATCCTGGGCAAGACCAACCTGAGCGAATGGGCCAATTTCCGCTCGTCCTACTCCACCAGCGGCTGGAGCAGCCGCGGCGGGCAAACGCGCAATCCCTACGCGTTGGATCGCAACCCCTCCGGTTCCAGTTCGGGATCGGCCGTGGCCGTGGCGGCCAACCTGTGCGCTGCAGCCGTAGGCACCGAAACCGACGGCTCGATCACGTCGCCGGCGTCGGTGAACGGGATTGTAGGCCTCAAACCGACAGTGGGGCTGGTCAGCCGCCGCGGCATCATTCCCATCGCGCACAGCCAGGACACGGCCGGTCCTATGGCGCGCAGCGTGGCCGACGCGGCCATCCTCTTGGGCGCCATGACCGCGGCCGATGCACAGGATGCTGCGATGATTGACCGCGACGGCCCGGTCTACCAGGACTATACGCCGTTCCTTGATCCGCAGAGGCTGGCCGGCGCGCGCATCGGCGTGGCGCGCAACTTCTTTGGCTTCAACGAACAGGTGGATCGGCTGCTGGAAACCTGCCTGGAGGTGCTGCGCCGTCAGGGCGCGGAGGTGATTGATCCCGCGCCGGTGTTGACGGCCGGCCAGTTTGCAGAGAGCGAAACCCTGGTGCTCCTGACCGAGTTCAAGGCAGGTCTGGACGCCTATCTTGCGCAGCGCGCCGCGGCAGCGCCCATGCAGTCGCTGGCTGCTAACACCCTGCCCGTGCAGTCGCTGGCTGCTAACACCAAGCCCATGCAGTCGCTGGCTGACATCATCGAGTTCAACGAACGCCACGCTGAGCAAGTAATGCCCTTTTTCGGACACGATTTGATGCTCAAAGCGCAGGCGCAGGGGCTGTTGACCGATCAAGCTTATCTCCAAGCCCTGGCAGCCAACCGGCGCCTGGCGCGCGATGAAGGCATTGACGCCACGCTACGCGCGCATCGGCTGGATGCCATCGTCGCCGCCACCTGCACGTTGCCCTGGCTGACCGACCCGGTCAACGGCGATCATTACCAGGGCAGCTGTACATCGCCGGCCGCGGTGACCGGTTATCCGCACATCAGCGTACCAGCCGGTTTGATCGCCGGCCTGCCGATCGGCCTGTCGTTCTTCGGCGGCGCGTATCAGGAGGCAACCTTGATTCGCCTGGCCTACGCGTTCGAGCAGGCCACCCTGGCCCGGCGGCCGCCGCAGTTCTTGCCCAGCGCACGCCTGCATTAGGAGATTGGAGACCGTAGATTGGAGACCGTAGATTGGAGACCGTAGATTGGAGATCGGAGATTGGAGATCGGAGACCGGAGACCGGAGACCGGAGACCGGAGACCGGAGACCGGAGATCATGGTGGGATGGTGTAGTAGATGACGACGCTTGGGATTTGGGATGGTGAGATTGGAAAGGCGAGTAACCGATGAACTTTGTACTGTCCGCGCGTCGCCCGTTCAACTTGTCCGTTGTGGTCAATTCCCATGGCTGGGTGCAACTGGCGCCGTTCAGCCATGATAAGGAATCGGACGGCTTCGACTACCTGATGGAGCTGAGCAGCGGCCAGGTGATTGACCTGCGCGTGCGTCCGGCGGATGGCGGCGATGTGCAGATGGAGACGACCGCGGCTTTGAACCCGGCTGAGGCGGAGGAGCTCATCGGCCGCGTGACCTGGATGCTGGGGCTAGACCAGGATCTGACGCCGTTCTATGACCTGGCGCGCGCCGAACCGAAGCTGGCGTCCATGGCCGAGCAAGGCCGCGGGCGCATCCTGCGCTCGGCCACGCTGTTCGAGGACGCGGTCAAGACGCTGTGCACGGTCAACACCTCCTGGGCCGGGACGAAGCGCATGGTGCGCGGCCTGGTGAAAGGTTATGGCGCAGAGCACGCGCACGCGCCAGGGCAGCGCGCCTTTCCCACGGCCGCGCGCCTGGCCGCGGCCAGCGAGCAGGACTTGCGCGCCAACGCCAAACTGGGCTTTCGCGCGCCGTTTGTCTTGGGCCTGGCGCAGGCTGTGGCCGTCGGCGATTTGGATCTGGAAGCGCTCAAAGAGTCCACCGCGCCGACGCTGGAGGTGCGCAAGCAGCTGCTTGCCATCAAGGGCATCGGCGATTATGCGGCCGCTAACCTGCTCATGATCCTCGGCCGCTACGATTTTATTCCCGTGGATTCGTGGGCGCTGAAGGTGGTGTCGAAGGAATGGCACGACGGCCAACCCATCGGCCGCGCCGAGGTGGAAGCCGCGTTTGCGCCGTGGGGCGCGTGGAAGGGACTTGCCTACTGGTTCTGGAATTACGCCTGATCGTCACGCGGTCGCAAACCGTGCAGCGCGCGCACACGCTGAATCAACATACTGGCGTCGCGCTCGGGCCGCGGCGCGGGGCCAAACGGGTCTTGGATGACCGCCCCACGATCATGCAGCAAGCTGAGAGTGTTGAGCACCCCGCACGCCAGCACATCCAGGTTATAGCCGCCTTCGAGCGCACACACGATCTTGCCCGCACACAATTCGTCCGCCATGCCCAGTAGTTCGCTGACCAGGTGCGCGTAGCCGGTCAGCGATAACGCCATGCCGGCCAGCGGATCGTCCCAGTGCGCATCGTAACCGGCCGAGACCAGGATCAGCTGCGGTTGGAAACGTCGCGCGGCCGGCCATAGAATGTGTTCGAAGATTGCGGCGTAGCCCTGGTCGCCGACCCCGGGCGGCAGCGGCACATTGATCGTGGCGCCAACGCCAGCGCCGGCGCCAGCGTCGTTGATGGCGCCGGTGCCCGGGTAATACGGGTACTGGTGCGTCGAAAAGAAGAGCACGCCAGGATCATCATAGAAAATGGCCTCGGTGCCATTGCCATGATGTACATCGTAGTCTACGATCAAAATCCGCTGCACGCCGCGTTCGGCCTGGGCGGTGCGCGCGGCCAGGGCCACGTTGCTGAAGAGGCAGAAGCCCATGGCGGAGTCAGCCGTAGCATGATGCCCCGGCGGTCGAATCAAGGCAAAGCCGTTGCTGGCCTGGCCATCGAGCACCGCCAGGGTCAGATTGACCAGCCCGCCGGCCGCCAGGCGTGCGGCTTGTGCAGAACCGGGGCTGACATAGGTGTCAGGGTCCAGATATCCTCCGCCGCGGGCAGCCAGCCCTTCGATGCGTTCGATGTGCCGGCGGGGATGGACGCGCAGCAGCCGTTCATCGCTCAGCGGTGTGCAGGGCACAGCCTGTAACTGAGGCAGCAGACCAGTCTGCTTGAGCAGGCGTAGGGTGCTCTCCAGGCGCCGGCGGTTCTCTGGATGACCGGGCTGATCGTGATCGCGTTCGTGGGCATCGTAACAATAAGCGGTTGATGGCATGGCCTCACATCCGTTTCGCAGAAGGTGCCCAACTTTAGCACAACTATCTATTGCAGGGAAAATGGAGCACGTATGGTTCAATCTGTTGAGAAACCGCGCATCGTCACCGTCAATCGGCAGGCAGGCCTGCTGATCATTGAATGGCAAGAGGGTCATCACAGCGAATACCCGCTCAGCGGCATTCGCGCGGTCTGCCCGTGCGTTTCGTGCCGCGGCGGGCATGCCGAAATGGCGCAGCCGATCGCGCGCAGCCAGTTGTTTGCCCAGCCCAACGGCTCCAGCGAAATTCAAGGCGCCGAATTCGTGGGCGCCTACGCCATCAGCTTCACCTGGGCCGACGGTCACAACACCGGCATCTACACCTGGGGATTGTTGCGCGGCCTGTGCCCCTGCCCGGAATGTGAGCGCGCCTTCCGCGACGCGTAGGTCAGCGTGCGGCATAAGCAAACGGGTCGAGTTTCATCAGAGACTCGACCCGTTCTTGCTTGTTGCTTTGGGCGCCCGCCCATTCAGGCAACCGCGTACTGCGTGAACGGTCTAATTTCAGGAGCTTGGAAACCCAAGATGTTCAATTCGCTGGCGCGCCAAACAGCGCGCCGATGAGATAGCCGGCCAGGGCAGACGCAATGCCGATGATCATCATTTGCAGACCGCTGCGCGCAGGCACGCCTACGGTGATGCGGGCTTTGAAATAACCGACGATGAACAGCGCCAGAGCCGACAGCACCAGGGCGACCACCATGCCTTGCGCCGGCGGCAAGAAGAAGAAGGGAAAAAGCGGGATGATGGACCCGATTACGGCCGAGAAGCCGACCAGGAGCGCGGTCTTGAGCAGGCCGTTATTGTCCACCGGCTGCAGTTCAAGCTCATGCGCCATCATGATGTCCACCCAATGCTCTTCATGCTGGCTGACATGATCTACCACTTTGTCCAGCAGTTCACCCTCGAAGCTCCAACCCTGGAAAATCTCACGGATCTCCAGGCGCTCCAGGTCTGGCATTTCCTTGATTTCGCGCCGCTCACGGGCCATCTGCGCATGATAGAAATCCGCGTCGGCCAATGATGAGGTGTAAGCGACCGCGCCCATGGAAATGGACTCGGCAAAGGTGGCCGCCAGGCCGCCGGCAATGATGATCCGAATATCCTGCGATGCGGCCGCAATGCCCAGAATGACTCCCAACGTATTGACCAGGCCGTCCTGCCCGCCCAAGATGATTTCGCTCAACCGCGCGCCAAACCCGTGACTCTCGCGGGCCGGGATCAGCGTACTGCCTGCTGTTGCCATGTCTGCCTCCTCAGGTACCGTCAGAGCTCACGCCCCAGCACCGCGCGATCGAGCGGCGCCAGGCGCGCCAGCATGTCGAGCGGCATTTGCTCGCCCAGACGCTGGGTGAATAGCTCTTGCCAGATGTATTCGCGCGCCACAAACACCAGGTGGGGATTGGTTGTCCACGCGGCGCTGGTCGCCTCCGTGGTGCCGCCAATCAATGCAGTCTGCCGATCGGCCACCACGATGACGATGCCGCGACCGACGCGGTGCACCTCGGTTTCGGCCCTGGGGTGATGACGCACCTCACCCGCTTCCAGTGTACTGTCCCCAAACAACAGTGTGTGCACCTCGACGCCGCGCAGATGTGCGGCGATCAGCGCGCCCCGCAGGGCGGCCAGCGTGCGGTCGTGCAGACCCACGTAGAGCTCGGTCGCCGCCGCATTCATCATCGCCTGCGCCCGCTGTACGATCTGCTCATCGCCCACGATATTCCAGATTTGGGCCGGTGGGGCTGGGACCGCCAGCGCCGCCAGGTCCGTGACCAGGCCCTCGACGGTGGTCTCGAACTGGCGACGCATCTGCGCCACCAGCTCATGCGGCGGCAATGGGGCATAGCGCACCCCCTTGGAATCTTCGGGCAAGGTGAGAATGGCGCCGCGCTGCGCCAGGCGGCCGAGCGCTTCATAGACCATGCTGCGCGGCACCCCTGATGCTTTGCCTAGTTGATAGCCGGTGGCGGCATTGTTTTGCAGCAGCGCCAGGTAGACACGCGCCTCGTACTCGGTAAACCCCAAGGCGCACAGTTGACGCAGAAGACGTTCGTTCATTAACTCACTCGATAGTAGTTCATAATCAAACTACTATCAGTATCGCACACGCTAAGCGAATTGTCAACTGTTGGCAATCCAGGCAATTGGTAGTAAAATAGAAACACCCCTGGCATGATAGTCCCCCTTCATTGTCCTGCAAAGCAGCAACGTAGCAGCTTGAGAGAAAGGAACCGACCGTGCAACCCAGAGCCTTCACACCGCGTGGACGCCGCACCATCAGTGGGAGCGCCTTGCTTCTACTCAGCGTTCTTGTCGCCAGCCTATTGATTCTTGCCTCCACCATTCTGGCTTTTGCCAGCGCCAACACCGATGCTCCTAACGCCAATGACATACGCATCAGCCAGGTGTACGGGGGCGGCGGTGCTACATCTGGCTCACCCTCCTACAAGTGCGACTATATCGAGCTATTCAATGCCGGCACGACCGCTGTATCACTTAATGGCTGGTCTGTGCAGTATGGATCGGCTACGGGAACGGGCAACTGGCTCGTGGATACCTTAGCCCTGACGCTAACAGTCCAACCCAATAAGTACGTCCTGATTCAAGAGGGCTGTGGCACCCTCGGCGCCGATCTGCCACCTGTGGATGATACCGGTGCTCTCAGCATGAGCGCGACCAACGGGAAAGTGGCATTAGTCAACAACACCACGGCCTTAAATGGAGCTTGCCCCAGCGCAGGTATTGTGGATAAGGTGGGCTACGGCAGTGCCAATTGCTATGAAGGGTCTGCTGCGGCGCCCGTCCTGAGCAACACCACCGCGGCCTTGCGCGGCAACGGCGGCTGCACCGACACAGATAACAACAGCGCTGACTTCACCGCCGGTACGCCCAGTCCACGCAACAGCGGTTCCCCGACCAACTCCTGCGGGCCGGACACGACACCGCCCACCGTACTCAGCACGATCCCCATCAGTAACGCCACCAATGTGCTGCTCAACAGCACGGTGCAGGTCACGTTCAGCGAGCCTGTGAGCAACGTGACTACCAGCACACTCACCGTGGTCAGCGCGGGCGGCCCCGTGACCGGCGCGATCAGCGGCACAGGCGCCAACCGCACCTTCACGCCGAGCGCCTTGCTGGCGCCAACCACGCTCTACACCGCCACCCTCACCACCGGCATCACGGACCTGTCCAACAATGCCCTGGCGAGCAACTACGTCTGGAGCTTTACCACCGGCAGCGTCTCCGTCTGCGGCGCGTCGGCCACGCTCATCAGCGCCATCCAGGGCAGCGGCGCGGCCAGTCCCCTGGTCGGAACGACGCAGACCATCGAAGGCGTCGTCAAGGGCGATTTCCAGTCTACGACGACCGAATTGAGCGGCTTCTTCGTGCAGGAAGAGGACAGCGAGAGCGACGGCAATCCAGCCACCTCCGAGGGCATCTTCGTCTACGACAACGGCTTTGGCGTGGATGTCAGCGTTGGTCAGGTCGTACGCGTGACTGGAACCGTGGCTGAGTTCAATAATCTGACGGAGTTGAACCTCATTAGCGCCGTGAGCCCTTGTCCAGGCAGTCCCACGGCCACGCCGAGCATCGTCACCCTACCGGTCAGCAGCCCGAGCGACTTGGAACAGTACGAAGGAATGGCCATTCAACTGCCCGCTGCGTTGTATGTGACCGAACATTACGACCTGGGACGCTATGGCCAGGTGGCTCTTTCCGTCAGCGATCGCTTGTACCAGCCGACCGCGCTGGTGCTGCCCGGCGGCCCTGGCAGCCCACGCGATCTTCTGCAGAACTTGAATGACCGCAGTCGCATTTGGCTGGATGATGGCAACCTGCAACAGAATCGCGACCCCATTGTCTACCCGCCGCCGGCTTTGAGTGCGTCCAACACGCTGCGCACAGGCGATACGGTAACCGGGTTGACCGGAGTCCTGTTCTATTATGCAGCGCAGTACATGATTGAACCGGTTGCGCCGGTCAGCGTTACGCACAGCAACCCGCGCACGGCGGCGCCGTCTGCCGTGGGCGGCAACGTGAGCGTAGCCAGCTTCAACGTGTTGAACTACTTCAACGGCGACGGCTTGGGCGGCGGCTTCCCCACCCCGCGCGGCGCCAACACGCTGGCGGAGTTCAACCGCCAGCGCGCGAAGACGATCAGCGCCATTGTGGGCCTGAACGCCGATGTCATCGGTTTGATGGAGTTGGAGAATGACGGCTACGGCGCCACCAGCGCCATTCAGGACCTGGTCAACGGGCTGAACGCCGCGACCGCGCCCGGCACCTTTGCCTTCATCAATCCTGGCGGCTCCACTTTTGGCGGCGACGAGATCACGGTTGGGATCATCTATCGCCCTGCGAAAGCTACGCCTGTCGGCGCAGCGGTCACCCTAAACACGGGCGCTTTCGATCAAAGCCCGGCCGTACGGCGTAACCGCCAGCCGATGGTGCAGACTTTTGCCGATACCACGTTCGGCGAGAAGTTCACTGTAGTCGTCAATCACCTCAAGTCCAAAGGCTCTGCCTGCGATACCGCGGCCGGCGTCTTCCCGCCTGACCCGGACACGGGCGACGGCCAGGGTAACTGCAACATCACGCGCACAATGGCCGCTAATGAGCTGACCGCCTGGCTTGGCACTGACCCCACTGGCAGCGGCGATCGGGACTTCATCATCATCGGCGACTTGAACTCGTACACGAAGGAAGATCCGATCACAGCCATCAAGAGCGCCGGCTACGTCAACCTGGTTGAGAACACCATCGGCGTCCATGCCTACTCCTACGTCTTCGACGGGCAGAGCGGCTATCTCGACCATGCGCTGGCTTCGGCGCCCATGGCGGCCACGATCGCAGGCGTCGCCGAGTGGCATATCAACGCGGACGAGCCGCGTTCCCTCGACTACAACGTCGAGTTCAAATCGCCTGGCCAGGTCATCAGCCTTTACGCCCCCGACGCCTATCGCTCATCGGACCATGACCCAGTGTTGGTGGGCATCAAGGCTTGCGCCTGGTATGACACCAACTGCAGCTGCGGCGGCGCCAGCAACGTGGCTGATATCATTTTCACGGCCAACGACTGGGGCAAGACCAGCGGCTTTGCGCCTCGCAACGACGTAGCCGGCGGCGGCGGATCGTATCCTTCGCCTGACGGCATGGTCAACATCCTGGATGTGCAGGCGGTTGCCGGGCGCTTCGCCGGCGCAACCTGTCCGTAAGATAGAACAGGGGGGCGGTGTTCAGAGAGTCCTGAACACTGCCCCTTTCGTTTCCCCAGTACTCAGCCCCAGATTTGTTCCTATCCACGAAAGGCCAGACCCCGTCGCATCCGACGGGTGGTGATTCACCTGCCGCAGCGCTTGTTATTGACATTTTTGCCATAAAAAATTTCATCCTATTGACAAAATTACTAGTTTGCTGGTAGATCGGTCTATTGTGCCTGGCGCACTGTCTGCGGACACGCTGGCGCACCTCCTGGAAATCGAGGTCATGATGGGAGGTCAGGAGTCACGATGAACCCGGAAGATCATGCCCATGCTGCTTTGGCCAAAATGTTTGCCATCGCCAAAGCCCAATTCGGCAGCGCGGTCAAGAGCCAATGGTTTTACGTTGGTGATGGTTGTCCCGGCTGCGGACGCGCCGTCGGCGCCGTGAAGTACAAGGGCGAAGACACGTTGTCGCTCAATGCTTTCATTTATCGCCCGCGCGGTGTGTTGATCGGCTACCTGTTGTGCGAACGTTGCGCCAGGCAGATGCTGGCCGCGGGCCAACGCAAGCCCGCCGTCCAAACGCCGCTGCACGCCACGATCGAGCAGACGCTCATCCAGGCTTATCAGCGCTACCTCGGCTCGCTGGACGCCTGATCGGACGCCGCCGAGTCCTCTGGTCGCCTATGGCCAGCGCAGCTCGGCTGCAGCGACGGTCCTGATCGCTGCGCAGTCGGGGGTCAACTCAACCTGCCCACGATGAGGCAGTGAGCGAGACAATGGCCGCGCGCTGGAGAACTCCCGTAACGCAAGGAGAGGACTCAATGAGCTACCAGGTCCCGTCTTACCAGGCCAAGTTGGTCGGCGTCTTTGGCTGCCCCGTGGCTGAGAACCCGACGATTGTGATGCAGGAGGCCGCGTTTCGTGCGCTTGGCCTTCATTGGCGCTACCTGAACATCGAGGTGCGCGCCGAACAACTGGCCGACGCGATGCGCGGGCTGCGCGCGTTCAACATGGCAGGCATCAACCTGACCATCCCGCATAAGGTGACCGTCCTCCCATACCTGGATGGTCTCTCGGCCGAGGCCGCGCTGATCGGCGCGGTCAACACGGTGGTGCGCGAGGGTGAGCGGCTGATCGGTCACAACACCGATGGCAAGGGCTTTGTGCGCTCGGTGCAGGAGGACGCCGGCATCCATCCGTCTGGGCAGCGCGTCGTCTTCCTGGGCGCAGGGGGCGCCGCGCGGGCGATGGCGGTCGAGATGGCGCTGGCTGGCGCCGCGTCCATCACGATTGTCAACCGCACGGCCGACCGCGGCCAGCCGCTGGTGGACCTGCTGCGCCGTCAGACCCCGGCGCAGGCCGAATTCGCTCTGTGGGACGGCCCCTTCGTCGTTCCGGCTGAGACAGATATCCTGGTCAACGCCACCTCAATTGGTTTGTTCCCGCGCGTAGAGGACGCGCCCGCGGTGGCCCTGGACAGCATCCGCCCTGGGCTGCTGGTCTGCGACGTCATTCCGAACCCGCCCAAGACGGCCTTTCTGGCCGCAGCCGCTGCGCGCGGCGCGCGCACGCTCGATGGCCTGGGCATGCTGGTAAACCAGGGCGCGATTGCCTTCCGCCTGTGGACCGGCCGCGACGCGCCGCTGGCGGTGATGCGTCAGGCGCTGGAGGAGGTCTTCAGCGCGTGAGTCGGCTGTGACTATGAGGCGGTCATGTGCGCGCCTGCGATGGACGCGGCAATGAACGCGGCATCGTCGCCCACACCCATCAGCAGGCCGGACTTCTGTGTGTGCAACCAGGGCAAACCCATGAAATAGAGGCCAGGGTAGGCAGTGACGCCGCGCTGCTGCACCGGAAAGCCATCGGTGTCGGTCACCGGCAGCTTGACCAGGCCAAAGTCGAAGCTGTAGCCTGCAGCCCAAATGACCGAACCGATGCCGGCCTGCTGCACGTCCATCTCGGTGATCTGCGGCTGCGCGAAGCCGTCCCGCAGCACAGGCCGCTGCTCCGCCGGCGCGTCCAACCTGCAGCGGGCAATATAGCCGTCAATCAGGGCCAGCAGCTGCGCTTCGATCTGATCGGTCTTGGCGAGGCTGGCGTGCAGGTCGGCGGCCAGGCCCAACTGGCCCTCCTCAATCCCGCGCAAATGCCCCAGCAAGGTCATGCCATCGGCCGCAAACTGGTGCAGGTTGAGGTCGTGGCCGCCGCTGGCGCCGGAGAGCTGGGGATTGGCCGCAAAGCGGGCCGCGGGCGATGGCAGCATGTCGGGCGTGCGGTCGAAGAAGCCAGCCAGGGTCAGCCACTGGTAGGTGTCCTTGCCCCGATAGCGCCGCGGCGCGCGCCCCCCCGTGCCCACGCACAGAAACACCCGACGACCGGCCTTGAGCAGCTCCTCCGCGATCTGGCAGCCCGACTGACCACTGCCCACAACGAGCACCGCGCCAGGGGGCAGGTTGGCTGGATTACGATAGGACGCCGAGGGCAATTGCAGCACGTCCGCCGGCAATCCCGCTGCAAAGGCCGGAATCTTGGCGCGCTGAAAAAGGCCGGTCGCCAGGACGACGTTGTTCGCTCGGTATTCCCCATCAGCCGTGCGCACGCGGTAGCCAGGCCGGTCAGCCAGCAGTTCCACGGCCGTGACATCCACGCCGAAGATCACCGGCAGGCGGTTGGCATCCACATAGCGCTCGAAGGTAGAGACTATTTCGTCGCGCGGCATGAAGCCGTCGGGATCATCGCCGGCGTACTCTGCGCCCGGCAGCCTGAACGACCAATTGGGCGTCACCAGGGTAAAGCTGTCCCAGCGCTGGCGCCAGGCGTGACCAGGCCGATCGGCCTTTTCCAGCACAACGTGCTCCCGGCCATGCTGCTTGAGCCAATAGCTGGTTGCCAGCCCGGCCTGCCCGCCGCCGACGATCACGGTCTCTATGTTTTCAACAGGCATACACTCTCCTCTGCTAGGCTAATCGAAGCGCTTCCCGACGCTGGCAAAGAGCAGCGCGAACACGGCCAGCGCCAGCGCGCCAAGAACAAACCCCCACTTGACCTGCATGACGCCAGCGACTGTGATCAGAAGCCCCGCCGCGGCCAACAGGGCCGCGGGCAGGGCCTGCCGCGTACGGCGGTAGAAACCGATCGCCAGCAATCCAAAGCCAAGGCAGAACCCCAGCGTCGGCAAGAAAGCCAGGGCCATTAAGTTCGAACTGCGCCCCACGAGGGCTAACACCGGCGCGACTTGGTCAGCAGGTTCAGTCCGCACCAGGTCAAGGGTGAGCAATTGTAGCATAGCCACCGCATAATCGGCAATGAGCGCAAAGACCGAGAGGAGAGCGCCGAAAAATGTCGTCAGCTCGTTGCCGACGCGCACGAAAGTGTAGAGGTCGCCTAGCCAGAGTACAAGGAAGGTGAACGCCACTGCGATCACCTGGTGGCCCAATGCCCAGGCCGCGCCATGTGCTTGAACAATGGCCGTGCGGGTCGCGGGGTCAGCGCTTCCGCCTGGCAGGATGATTTCGGCCAACAGAAACAAGGCCGGGCCGATCAGCAGTAAGGCTCGTTGCATGATGATGTCTCCCAGAGGAATAGCGTGACAACGGCGATCATGGTTTCTCCCGGATCATCGGTCAATCACCGTATACTCCTGATGCCGACTGCAAGCGATTCACGGCGCCACGTCAACGATCTCGCCGTCGTGCCATTCCGGGTCTGCGAGCATTAGGGCCCGGAATTCCTGGAAACGCTGATGCTGCTCTGGGCTGTTGGCATTGGTCCAGTAGGCCTCTTTGCTCTCGAAGACTGCTACCAGGAAAACCTCTCCGGGGTCGGCGTCCATCTGGTAAATGTAGCGCGCGAGCTGACCAGGCGCAGTGGCGATACGCCGATTGAGGGCTGTCAGTTCCTCCAGCCTGGATGGGTCAATCTTGACCCGTGCGATAGTGCCGTACATGACATCTCCATTATTTGAGGGTAACAAGTCTTTGTTGCTCAGCCGCCCTGCGTGCCCAAACCGACTTGGCTCAGTCTCGGCTCAGGGGCCACGCCGCGGCGCAGCAGCACCCCCAGCCACAGGTACCAGGCTGGGTTGATGATGAAACCGGTGACGGCCGCGGGCAGCAGCACCAGGGGACTGGAGGGCGTCAAGACGATCAGCCGGCCCAGGTAGACGATGATCAACAGCGCGCCCAGCGTCAAGGTCAGCGTGGTGAAGCCGCGGCCAAAGCGCGGACTGCCGCGCATGAGCAGACCAGCCAGCAGCACAGCCAGGCCAGCCACGCCAAAGGTCAGCATGCCCCGCGGGTCAATGGGATTGGGCAGATTGGCCAGGGCGCCGCTCAGCTCACCGGGCGCGTGGATGGCATTGGCCAGGTCGTAACCGCCGTGTATCGCGGCGCCGAGCGCGCTGACCGCACCCAGGATCAGGCCTAACGTCGCGGATGGCGCATCCACCGGCGCCAGGTGCTGAAAGAGGCCCACGAGCGCTGCCAGCGAAAGCAGGCCGCCCAGGAGCAGGCAGAGCGCGCTCAGCAGACCGTTTTGAAGGACGACAAACGAAATCGAATAGAGCAGGCCAACGATCGCGGCCGAGATGGCCGCCAGGCTGGCGTAACGATCAAAGGGTGTTGTTTTCATCAGATGCCCCGTGCTGAGTCAATGGAGCGGCGACCGCCAGCTTATTTCTTTTCCAGGGTGTTGGGCGAGAAGCCGGCAGGACTGCCCGCCGCACTTCTCGCCCAACACACCATGGACGCACAGCCGCTCGCTGGCGTCAGGCTGCGCCTTGGTCCACTTCTTCCAGGAAGTAGAAATCGGGCATGGTGACGACGCCGGCCTGCTGCATAATCTCGCGCAGGGCGGGCATTTGGGTGAACTGGCGTGCGTTTTCCACGCTGTCCCACTTGAAAACGATGACCACTTCGTTCGGGTTGTCGGCGCCGCGCATGAGCTGGCAACCTAGCGACCCATGCGCCCGGCGCACATCGGCATCCCCGTCGAAAAACGGTTTCCACCGGGCAAAGTCCTCGACCGTGTGATGAACGATCACGTACGACATACTGAACCTCCACTGCGATTGTCACTGAGTACCGTGTCAGGCTGCCTTTCAGCCTGATGACTTGATCCTAAGCCTGGAAGAAGGCGTCGAGCGCGTCTTGATCGCCGGCAAAGCCCCAGCCCTCGGCGATCTTGCCATCGTCGCTCATGCGCAGCAGATGACCGCCGCCCATGTCAACGGTCATGCCCTTGCGTTCGCCGTGCAGACGAAACGTCGCCACGATGAAATGGCCGTTGACCATCACATGAGTCAGGGCGAAATCCCAGCGATCGAGCGGCGCCATGCGGCTGGGCATCAGCTGCGTGAATTCCTCGAAGCCGTGATAGTCGCCTGAAACCGGGTTGTGTCCCGGCACGTGCCAGACAATGTCCTGCAGGATAGCGGCCCGCTCAGCCGCGTCGCCGCCGTACAGCGACCGCGCGGCGGCGATGAAGCGTCGGTCTTGATCGGTCATTACGGGCCTCCTACCCCAAAGCGGGAATGACGCCGATTTGCTGCATCAGCCCCAGTTGATCGAACTGCGCTGAGAGCCGGGCAATTTTGTCGCCGGCAAAGGTCATCATGGCGATAGCCCCTACTTCGATGGGCTTGCCGGTGGCCGGAATCCCCATGAAGTTTTCGGTATGATGGCCGCGCAACGTGAACCGCACCGCAACCTTGTCGTCTTCGGCGAACACCTCGTCAATCGTGTGATACAGGTCCGGGAAGCCCTGGTAGAAAACCACGGCGAATCCAGAGTGGCCGTCAACATCCATGCGCGGATAGCCGGCAATTTGGGCTGCGTAATCTGGCGTGACAAGCGTAGGATCGAGAGGGCCTTTGCGCTTGTCCTGCTCCATAAAAAACTGCTGTGCGACGTCCTTGTGATCGCGAGTTGACATGCTGGTGATCTCCTATTCTTTGACATAGTTGGCGGCGCAGATTTCGTCTGCTACGTCGAGTTTGCCCTGGCTGAAGATCTCCTCGTAGAAGCGACGAGAAATCGCCTTGTGAACTTCGATTGACATAATCATAGCGCCCTTTTGTTAGACAAATTGTTAGCTGAGACAGCATTTTGCGTTTAGAAGTCTACCAGGCGCGCCGTCCCTTTGAGTTTCAAGGTTTCGTAGGTTTGCGCCTGGCCGCGGTAGAGACGCGTGCCGCCGAGCGGCGTGCGTTTGGTGGCCAGAACCGCCACGGTTTCCACCGGAAATTCCGTGGCATCCTCCGGCAGGTTGACAATGGGGACGAAGAGGTTCAGGGTCTTCGTGCGCACGTCGGGAAAGACCTCTACCAGCACCGACACCAGGGCGCCCGCCGGGGTCTCGGTCACGGTAATGCTGGCGTCCGTAAAGACACGGGATGCACCGCCGCTCTCAAAGGTCAAGCGTGGAACGCCGCCGATGCCGGCCGGGGTGTAGCTAATGCTGTTTTTGCGATCCTGCAGATCGAACAAGTTAGGTTGTGTGCCTACAAGCGCCATCGTTATCTCCTTGTGTCTAGAAATCAACCAGCTGCGCCGCGCCTGTCAGCACAAGCGCCTGGTAGGTTTTGAGTTGACCCTGCACCAGCGCCGGGCCGCCAAAGCTGGTGCGAGCGGCCGTCAGCAGGCCAACGGTTTCCACCGCGGCCTCAGTTGCGCCGTTGCGTAGATTCACCGCGGGGATGAACAGGCTGAACGTGGTCGTTTCCAGGTCGGGAATGAAATCCAGGTCAACGGTCACCAGCGCGCCGATCTCCGTGGCAAGCGTGCGCACATCGGCGCCGCGAAAGACAATGTCCTGTTCGCCGCGGCGATAGTTGAGCTGCGCCGTGCCGCCAAAACCGAGCGGTGTGTACGTGACCGAGGTGTCTGCGTTGGAAAGCGTATAAAGATTCGCCTGGGCGATGTCAAGTGCCATCGAAAATCGTCCTTTCTGTGCTTTCTGGTGTAACGACCGGGGCGTCGTGCATGAGCAGACTATCGCGCCGCGCGCTGTTCATTCGACAGCCCGAAAATTGTTCATTTTGTGTTGAAACCGGGCGCCGCGCCCACACGCCCACCCTTGTGTGGTGTGGGATTCCTGAATAAGTGCAACGCGGCCGCTTCGCCGATGTAACCTGGGCGCAAGACAAAGCAACAGCGGTGTTCAGGCAGCCCCTGAACACCGCTGTTGCTTTGTTTGTGTGATCCTCAGCGTCTGTCCGCAGAAGATCGGCGGCATGGCTAGAAGATCGGCCGGCGTCGCGAGACGCTCAGGCTCAACTGTGCGCCTGCCACAGGCGGATGTTTTCCTGGATCTGCGCCTGGTGGATGAGATCATGCCCGGCGATGGCGCCGATCAGGGCGGCCACCGATTCTGGCCCACGCTCGCTGTGCTGACCCCAGCGCGCGCGCTGCTCCAGGTTAAGCCCTTGCAGCAACGCGACGTTGACCTGCTTGAGCGCCGCCAACGCGGCGAGCAGTTGCTCGGTCGGCTGATCGGCCTCGGGCAGCTCACGAACCCAGGCGTCCTGGTCAAAACCGGCGATCGGCGCGTGCGGGTTGGCAACGATGGCCCGGTAACGGTAGCCATAGACGATTTCCGTCTGCACCAGGTGCGCCAGCACCTCGTTGATGGACCATTCCGCCGGCGCAGGACGCCAGCGCAGCGCCGCCTCGTCAAGCCCAGCCAGGATGGCGCGCAAGCGCGTGACAGCCTGACGCTGCGACTCGAACGGATCAGCCTGCCCCAGGAGCGCAATTTCCTCGCGCAGCATGGGCGCGCAATGCGCCAGGTTGACCTCGCCGTAGCTGGTCATCAGGCGCTCGGTCGTGGGCGCCTTGTCCGCGCCCTGACCATCGGCCGGCGTGCCAACCGCCGGGGTGATTGGCTGATCATTGTCGTCGCGCACCAGGATCATGCGCCGGAAAGCTTCGGCCAGGGCCACGCCGCCCTTCTCGCCCGCTTCTTTGGCCCATGAGGTCACCATGTCGGTGGGGTCCCAGTCTTCCATCTGGCTTTTGTGCTGCCGCAAGGCCGCAATTTTATGCGCTAGGGTCGCGCCAATGTCCACCAGGGTGTCTGTCACGCTGCTGTCCGTAATCCAGACCTCGCGCACACGATGCGCTTCATAGCCCTCGGCTGTCAGATCAGGGAATGCCAGGGGCATGGAAACAGCGGGGAAGACTGCCTCCAGGGTAGCAACCGCCGCGGCGCGGTGATCGGGGTGGTTGATGTAGAAGTTGCCATAGAAAAAGGCGGTTGGGTCGCCGCACACAACCACATCTGGTCGGTATTGGCGCATCACGCGCACCAGGTCCTTGCGCAGCGCCAGGGTCGGCTGCAGGGCGCCGTCATCGTAACGCAGGAACACTACCTGGTTGACGCCGCATTCGCGCGCGGCCGCGCGCTGCTCATCCTCACGGATGGCTGCCAGGCGCTCTTTGGTCATGCCTTCGACGTGACTGCCGGAGTTGCCGCTGGTAATCAAGACGTAGATCACCTCAGCGCCGGCCAGGCTCCACGCGGCGGCCGTGCCGCCGATGCTAAAATCGGGATCATCCGGGTGTGCGTAGACGATCATGGCCCGTTTGGGAATGGGCGGGTGTGTGTCAATCTGATTCATCGGTCCTCTTTTCGCTCTGGTTGATTTCAGGCTGGCACGCCAATTGCCAGCTCGTAGATGATGGCGGTTGTGTCAGACAAATTGAAGAAGCGCACCGTTTCCAGGTCATAGAAAGCGCCGATGCCGGTGCAGCCAACGCCCAGCGCGTGCGCGGCCAGATACGCGACCTCTGCACGCAGGCCGGCCTCCAGGTGCAGCTGCCGGTACATGCGATCACCGCACTGTTGAACCAGGTCGTTCAAGTTGGCTGCAAAGAAGATCACAGCGCCGGCCTGGCCGCAAAAAGCCTGATCAAGCGAAAGGTGCATGGCCCACTCAGACAGGTTGCCTGCGCGCACCAGGGCCAGGCCGGGGCCGACAGGGTCATAACGATAAGCGCCTTCCGGCACCCCTTCGACTCGGTTGACGATCACATAGAATTCAAGCGCGCCCTGGGCGCAGTCGCTCAAGTGCGCCAGCTGCAGTGCCTGCAAAATGGCGCTGAAGGTTTCTTTGGGTACGGGCGCTAGTTTGAACTGATGCGACGAACGGCGCCCCAGAAGCGATTGGCATAGGGAGACAGGCGCGGTTGGTCTCACCAGCGGCAAAGGCGTCATCGGCGGCAGTTCACTGGCTGGGGTTTCAGACACAGACGGGGCGACGCAGCCGCGCAGGGTCTGCACCTCCACTCGCGTGTGCAATTCGGCGGCGTTGGCGGCGGGCAGAAGGGCATCTACCGCGGCGCTCTGCGCGATCGGCAGCGATGATTCCAGCATGAGCGGCGCCGGTGGATCAAGCACGCCCCGCAGTGGGAGATGGTTGGGCGCGCCGTGGACGGCCACCAGAACCTGGACTCTCTCCTGGGGTGAAGACAGCCCGACCAGGCGATTGACCAGCTCGTCCACAAAATAGTACACCACCGTCGCGGTGTGACCAAGGGCTGCGGCTACCAACGCGACGTTACCCGCTAAATGACCACAGTCTTGCAAGCAGTAGCGGTAGGCGCGTGCTCCGTATTTCCACGCCGTGCGCCACCAGACGCTGGAGATGGCAAAAACGGCGTCAGCTTCGGCGACGGCCGGCCAATCGGCAGCCGCGTCGGCCAACCAGGCCAGCCAATCGGCCGGCCGCAGGAGTTCGAGCGCATGCTCACCGGGCGCGTAGTGATAGATGCCATTGCGGGCGCCGGTTGCACCCCGCACGGCGACATAGAGTTCCGCCGGGTAGAGAGCGCCGGCCGACGGCGCCGCGCGCAAGGTCAACGTGGCGCCGGGCAGGGTCTGCTGTGCGGTGGGGCCATAGGCATAGTAGCACAGGCGCGAAAGGGTCTCCACATTCCAGGCCGCAGGCGGCTGCGTATCAGCGGGCCTGGGCCACCAGTGCTGCAACACGTCCAGGGTATCAGGAAAAGTACAATCAATTTGCTCGGTCAACGGGAGACGGGCGGTGGATGGGTAGACCTTGTAGATAGAGGGTTGGCGGCTCCAATCCACGTCAGCGCTCGAGCTTTGCATGCGGCTGGCCGTTTGCGCAGTCTCCGCGTGAAAACGCAGGGTCAGACGCTGGCGGCTGCCGGAGCGCGCACGCTCAACGTTGTCCTGCGCTGCGGTCGAAGGTGGTTTGCGCCGTCGGCGAAAGAACCAGTCTTGCCACATAGAATCCTCCATCCAGAGTGCTGACTGACGCGCCAAGGGGCGTTTGTCGCTGAGGATTGCAGGGCGCCGGGTTGCGTCCCGTGCCCGTACGACATGCCATCAGCGCAGCGGCAAACTGCCATTTTGATTGTAGCACACATGCACTCGCACATGCCAAACAACACTCGGCATATCAGCGCCTGGATAGACAGTGGGTTTTCATCGGCTTTGATGATGAGGCGGGGATAGATGAGCGGAGCACGCACGCGCCGACGGTGGGTCAGTGTGCGCTAGCGCGCCGCACGTTCGCAGCGTGGACAAAGACCGCGTGGAGACATGAACGCTTCGTCCACCACCCAATCGCAACCACGACAGGTGGTCAAGCGGCGCTGATGTCGGCCACGGTCTGGGATGGGGCGGATGTAAATTCGCTCGCGGTCTTGGTCGTCGTTGGCGGTGAGTTCCTGAAATTCACTCCAGTTGAGCGTTATCATCGTTCTCTCTGCACCTTCCTTGCCTGAATCCAGCGTCCGCATTCATGATGCAACTTGCATTCATGAAGGGAGAGTATAGGTTTCTCCGCCTCTTGCTTCCGCAATCTTGCTGCCAATTGTTTGTGCTGCACGCGCCGGCTGCCTAAGACCCCCGCGGCGTTTACAAGGTTGTTGTTGCCAAGGAACGAAGGGTTGCGATTCGTGACGTACTTGCGGCGATTTGTACAATTGACATCCTATCGGAAGTCAGGTAAAATGACATCAGCTTCGTTTGCTAAGACACGGTGCGTGTAAGGCAAGCCACGACAAATCCCTAAATTGCTGTATTCTCTACGTCCAAGAAGGAGAATCAATTCATGACCCATGTGATTTTTGACCTCTGTATACGCGACGGCGCCTGTGCAGAAGTCTGCCCGGTGGAGTGCATCGTTCCCGGCCAGCCCGAGGACGAGTGGCCCTGGTACTACATTGACCCTGACACCTGCATTGACTGCGGCGCTTGTGTGCCAGAGTGCCCTGTTGATGCCATTCGCCCAGAAGAGGACCTGGAACCGCAGTATTTTGCCTCGACGGAGATCAACGCCAGGTTCTTCAGCGATGGGCCTGGCTATAACGCTAAGTGACGCTCATCCTTTGAGATGAGGCCGAAAATCAGATCGGGAACCTCTGCCTGTCCGCAGGGGTTCTTTTTTGGTGAACCGCAGGGGTTCTCTTGGGGTGAATCATGAGCGAGCATTTACCGCAGCGCGCCTTGGTGATCATGGCGCACCCTGACGATCCAGAATTTTTTTGCGGCGGCACGGTTGCGCTTTGGGCGCGCGCCGGCTGCGCGGTGACCTACGTGGTCATCACGCGCGGCGACAAAGGCAGTGATGCGCCTGACATGACGCCTGAACGCCTGACCGACCTGCGCATGGGCGAACAACGCGCAGCCGCGGCGCTGTTGGGCGTCGAAGAAGTCGTATTCCTCGGTTACCACGACGGTGAGCTGTATCCCGACATGCGCCTGCGTGAGGACCTGGTGCGGCAGATTCGCCTGCATCGCCCCGACACGGTCATCCTGCCTGACCCCACCACTTACTTTGTGGGTGATTCTCGCATCAATCACCCTGACCACCGCGCAGCCGGTGAAGCGGCCCTTGCGGCTGTCTTCCCCATCGCACGGGGGCGGCTCAATTTTCCGCAGCATGAAGCCGATGGCCTGGCGCCGCACAGCGTCCATCATGTTTTCGTGGCTGGGCCTCACGACAGTAATTACCAAGTGGACATCAGCGAGGTGTTCGACTTGAAGATAGCTGCCATTTTGGCGCACAAGAGTCAGATTGCTGATCCGGCAGCGTTGGAGGCGCGTCTTCGTGAGCGGGCGCGCACCGTGACGCCAGACGGTGTTGAGATTTATGCCGAGTCATTTCGCTGGATGAAGCTCACGTAGATCGTTTCTCTACTCGCTTCTCCATGCACTCGTGGTTATGCTCACTTTTCATTCTCAATGAGGAGGACAAGCAATGTCTGATGTTGCGTATCGAATCGAAAAAGACTCACTAGGTGAGATGAAGGTCCCGGCGCAGGCGCTGTATGGCGCGCAAACCCAGCGCGCTGTGCTCAACTTCCCCATCAGCGGCATGCGGCCCTATCCCGCGTTTGTCTGGTCTATGGTCGCGATCAAACGATCGGCCGCGATCGTCAATCGGGAACTCGGCCTGCTGGATGCGGAGCGCGCTGGCGTTATCATTCAGGCAGCCGACGAGGCGCTGGCAGGCAGCCTGAACGAGCATTTCGTGGTAGATCCCTTCCAGGCCGGCGCTGGCACTTCGCACAACATGAACATCAATGAGGTGCTCGCCAATCGCGCCAACCAATTGCTCGGTTTCGAACTGACGGACCCCAAGAAGCCGGTCAACCCGAACGATCATGTCAACATGGCGCAGTCCACCAATGACACGATTCCCACCTCGATTCGCTTGGGCGCGCTGTGGCGTCTACCGGAGTTGGTCAAGGCGTTGGACGGCCTGGCCGCGGCGCTGCGCCAGAAGTCGGCCGAGTTCGATGACATCGTCAAGTCTGGCCGCACGCATTTGCAGGACGCGGTGCCGGTGCGCATGGGTCAGGAATTTGGCGCGTACGCGCGCGCGGTAGAGCGCGGCCGTGAGAAGATCGTACACGCGGCCGAGTCCCTGCGGCGCCTCGGTATTGGCGGCACTGCCACCGGCACCGGACTTAACGCCCATCCTGAATACCACGCACGCATGGTCGCTGCGCTCAGTGATCTGTTGGGCCAGCCCCTCTATACCTCGGATGACCTGTTCGAGTCCATGCAAAGCATGGGGGACAATGTCTTCTTCAGCGGCGCGCTGCGCACCGTGGCCCAGGACTTGATTCGCATCGCCAATGATTTCCGGCTGCTCTCATCCGGCCCAACCACCGGGCTAGACGAGATTCGCCTGCCCGCGGTGCAGCCAGGTTCGAGCATCATGCCCGGTAAGGTGAACCCGGTCCTGGCCGAGATGCTCGACATGTCTATGTTCCATGTGCTCGGCTGCGATTTGACGATCACCCTGGCGGCGCAGGCCGGCCAATTGGAACTGAACGTGATGATGCCGATCATCGCGCACAATCTCTTCGAGATGATGCACGTGATGATCGGCGCCGTCAACGCTTTTGCCAGCAAGTGCGTCGTGGGCATCACTGCCAACCGCGAGAAGGCCGTGGGCTGGTTGGCGAAGAACGCAATCCTGGTCACCGCGCTCAACCCCGTGATCGGTTACTTGAACGGCGCCGCAGTGGCCAAGGAATCGTTGGCCACCAATCGGCCGATCAAGGACGTGGTGGTTGAGAAGGGGCTGTTGACCGCGGAGCAGGCTGACGAGCTGTTGGACGCGCGCAAGATGACTGAAGGCGGCATCCAGGGCACGGGCGGCGGCGGTGGTTGATCGCAGCGCCCCGTTGTCGGACGCCTGAACATTCGACGCGCGGCGGTATCCTGAGGCTGGCTGCTGAACCAGCCCAGGATATCGCTGCGTGAACTGGTGAATGATGCTTGTTCGCTGTTCCCCGTGGAGCGCAGGCCCAATACCGCTCAGACAAGCCGTGGCCGAGGAGGAGAAATGACCGACTGGCTTATAAGCCTGAATGACTGGGGAATGCAATTACTGTTGGCGCTGCAGCAGATGCGCACCCCTTTCCTAAACGACTTCTTTCGTTTCGTCACCAATTTGCACGGCGACAATTTCTACCTTTTTATCTTTCCACTCCTCTATTGGTGTCTCGACAAGCGCTGGGGCGCCCGCCTGGCCTATCTCTTTTTCTTTGGCTATGATTTCAGCAACGGCTTTCTCAAAGATCTCTTCCACACCCCGCGGCCGTCCGATCCACGATTGGAAGTCCTCGTCACCGAGAACAGCTTGGCTTTTCCTAGCGGTCATTCACAGGGAAGCATCATCTTTTGGGGCTACCTGGCGTACGTAGTGCGTCGCACCTGGTTTTGGTTGGCCGCCGGCCTTCTGATCTTGCTCATCTCCTTCTCGCGCCTCTACCTCGGCATCCATTATCCGCAAGACGTAGTAGGCGGCCTGCTGATCGGCCTGCTCGTGCTCGCCTTGTTCATCTGGCTGGAGCCAAAGGTCAGTCGGATCGTGGCGCGCTGGCCCTGGTTGCAGCAGATGGCGGTTGGCGCGCTGTTGCCTGTGCTGATTTTCTTCCTGGCGCGTTCGGACACCAGCGCGCGATCCCTCGGCCTCCTGTGCGGGGCGGGCATTGCCTTGCCTTTGGAGGCGCAGACCATCGGGTTCAGCGTGCGCGGGTCAATCTGGCAGCGCCTTGCGCGCTTTGTGGTCGGTTTTGTCGTGGTGTTGATCTTCTACCTCGGCTTGAGCGCCCTATTGCCGCGTACCGACATCATGCGCTTTGTCCGCTACGCTATCGTCGGCATCGCCATGATCTGGCTGGCGCCATGGATGATTGTACGCCTGGGGCTGGCCTCCAGCGAAAGAGAATCTAGGAGCATCTCATGATACGCCCATTGCGCATCGTTTGGTCAGGCATCATAGCATCCTACGAGGAGATGCTTCTGTTGGCGCTGCTCAGCCTGCTTGTTTGCGCCTGCTGGCTGATCATCATCCCTGGACCGCCGGCCACGGCTGCGCTTTACTGCGTTGCCAACCGAATTGCCAGCGAGCGCAGGGTCAACTTCGACGTGTTCAAGGAGGGATTTCGCCGCTATTTCGTGCGCAGTTGGATCATCAGCGGAATTAGTCTCGGCATGCTGGCAATCATCATCAGCAGTCTTTTCTTCTACACTGGCTTGCCAGCGCAGTTTCCGCAATGGATGCAAGCCCTTTCCGTGGTCATGCTCTATATCCTCATCGCCTGGTTAGCCATGCAGATTTATCTCTTTCCTGTGCTCATCGAGCAGAATCTGCGTGTGTGGATGGTCTTTCGTAACGCGCTTTACCTGGCCTTTGCCAGCCCGGTTTATACCGGCGTCCTACTTGCGGCGTTGGCGGTGATTGTGCTCTTGTGCGGATTGACCACCATCCTGTTTTTTTTGATCGCGCCTAGCTTAGTCGCGGTCATCAGCAGCGTGGCGCTGCAGGATCGCCTGGCGTACTTCCGGGGCAAGGCTGACGCCGCTTCCTGATCGCGACGTAACGCGGCGCGGCGGCGCCACCAGAAGACACAGCCGTTTTCTTGCCAATTGATTCCACCGGTCGTATAATCGTTTTTCAACGACTGGAATATACAGATAATGATCTGCACGCTTTTACAAGGAGTAAGAAAACCATGAGTAAGAAATGGGTCTACCTGTTCAGTGAGGTGGACGAGGCCGAGAAGTATGTCGGCGGCAAATGGGATGCTGTGCGCGCCCTCCTGGGCGGAAAGGGCTCTGGCCTGGCCGATATGAATCGCGGCAAGCTGCCCGTCCCACCCGGTTTCACCGTGACAACCGAAGCCTGCAACGCCTATCTTGCGGCCGGCGAGCAGTTCCCCGCAGATATGTGGGAGCAAGAGATTGCGGCCATGCATGCCACCGAGATCGCAACCGGCAAACGTTTCGGTGATCCTGCGAATCCGCTGTTGGTTTCATGCCGCTCTGGCGCCAAATTCTCCATGCCCGGTATGATGGATACCGTGCTCAACATCGGCCTCAACGACGCCACGGTCGCTGGCATGATTGCGCTGACCGGAAACGAGAAGTTCGTCTACGACTCCTATCGCCGCCTGGTGCAGATGTTTGGTTCCGTCGTGCTCAACGTCTCGAAAGAAGACTTCGAGAAGGTGCTGGAAGCATACCGCCATCAGCGGGGCGTCGCCAGCGATTCTGACCTCGCCGTTGAAGATCTGAAGGCCATCACCGCCAAGTTCAAGGAGATTGTCAAGGAGAAGACTGGCAGCGAGTTTCCTGATGATCCCTATGCGCAGCTCAGCCTGGCGACTGAGGCCGTTTTCAAGTCGTGGAACGGCAAGCGCGCCTTCGATTACCGCAACGCTTCCAAGATTCCTCACGACCTGGGAACCGCAGTCAACATCGTCACCATGGTCTTTGGCAACATGGGCCAAGACAGCGGCACTGGTGTGTTGACCACCCGCAACGTGTCTGACGGCACCCCAGAAATTGAAGGCGATTTTCTCATCAATGCCCAGGGCGAGGACGTGGTCTCTGGCACCCGGCAGACCCTGCACATGTCTGACATGAAGACGCTGATGCCGGTGATGTACGACGAGCTGACCGCGATTTGTCGTCAGTTGGAGAAGTACTACCGTGAGACGCAGGACATCGAATTCACGGTCGAGCGCGGCAAGCTGTGGATCTTGCAGACACGCAACGCGAAGCGCACGGCTCAGGCTGCCATTCGCATCGCCGTGGACATGGTTGATGAGGGACTGATCTCCAAGTCCGAGGCCGTCATGCGCGTCATGCCCGAACACGTAGATTTCTACCTGCATCCGCAGTTCGATACGGCCGCCAAGAAGGCAGCCACCGGCCGCGGCGAGCTCATTGCGATCGGCTTGAACGTGTCGCCTGGTGCAGCCGTCGGCCAGATCACCTTCGATGCTGACACCGCCGAGCGTTGGGCAAAGGAAGAGAAGAAGGCCGTCATCATGGTGCGCCCGGAGACGACCCCGAACGACGTGCATGGCATGTTAGCGGCTAAGGGCATCCTGACCAGCCGCGGCGGCCGCACCAGCCACGCCGCCCTGGTCGCTCGCCAATTCGGCATCCCCGCCGTGGTCGGTGTGGCCGCGATGGACGTAAACATGGAAGAGCGTGTCTTTAGGGTCAAGGACACGGTCTATCGTGAAGGCGATTGGGCTTCCCTCGATGGCACCACGGGCGAGATTTTCGCCGGCAAGATTGCCACCAAAGAGCCTGACATCGAGGACCCCTATCTGATCAAGCTGCTTAGTTGGGCCGATGAGTTCCGCACGCTGGGCGTGTGGGCCAACGCCGACTACCCACGCGACGCACAGCGCGCCCGCCGCTTCGGCGCTGAGGGCATCGGTTTGACCCGCACCGAGCACATGTTCTTCGAGACCAATCGCTTGCCCACCGTACAGAAGATGATTCTGGCGAAGAGCGAAACCGAGCGCGACGAGGCCCTGGCTAAGCTGCTCCCCTTCCAGCGCGAGGACTTCGATGGCCTCTTCCGCGCCATGGACGGCCTGCCCGTCACCATTCGCTTGATTGACCCGCCCATGCACGAGTTCCTGCCCTCGCAGGAAGATCTGTTGGTTGAGGTCACCGAACTGCGCTTCACCAAGCCTGGCTCGCCGGAGCTGGCTGAGAAGGAGTCGCTGCTGTCGGCCGTGCAGTCCATGCACGAAGCCAACCCCATGCTGGGTCTGCGCGGCGTGCGCCTGGGCATTCACTTCCCCAGCCTGACCCGCATGCAGGTGCGCGCCATCTTCGAGGCGGCTTGTGATTGTGCGAAGGACGGCGTGGACGTACACCCCAAGATCATGATTCCGCTGACCGCGCATATCAATGAGCTGAAGGTGCAGCAGTCGGCGCTGGAGGCCGAAGCCAAGGCCGTGATGGCGGAGAAGGGGATGGAGATTGATTACCAGTTCGGCACCATGATCGAAATCCCGCGCGCGGCGCTGACCGCGGGCGAGATCGCGGAGATGGCGCAGTTCTTCTCCTTCGGCACCAACGACCTCACGCAGATGACCTTTGGCATCTCGCGCGACGACGCTGAGAAGGGCTTCCTGCTGGAGTACATTGACAAGAAGATTCTGCCAGAGAATCCCTTCGCTACGATTGACGAGAACGGCGTGGGCGCGCTGATGGGTATGGCTGTTAAGGCCGGCCGCGCAACTCGCCCCACTCTCGATGTGGGTATCTGCGGCGAACACGGCGGCGATCCGCAGAGCATTGATCTCTGTCACCGCCTGGGTCTGAACTACGTGTCCTGCTCACCGTTCCGTGTGCCGATTGCCCGCCTGGCGGCGGCGCATGCGGCCCTGAAGCACGGCAAGTAGTCAAGGTTCGCTTGAAGCAAAAGACCCTTCAGGTCCCGTGACCTGAAGGGTCTTTTATATGATTGGAGAGAGAACCATGAGAAACCGTTTGCCGCCCCTCAAATTGACACCTATCGCCCTCGCGCTGGCAAGCCTGCTTTGGCTCACTGCGTGCAACAGCCAGGCCCCCACGCCGGCGGCTGGCGTATCACCCGCAGCCACGCCGACAACGGCGGCCCAGGCGCCCGCCGCAACGCTCGTCCCAACCGCCATGCCCGCGGCGGCCACGCCGACATCGGCGACGCAGGCGCCCGCGTCCACGTGCAAAAGCCCCGCGTCCTTGACTCCGGAACTGACCGAAGGGCCTTACTTCAAAGCCAATTCGCCTGAGCGCGCGTCGCTACTGGAGGCGGGCACGGCCGGAACTAAATTAGTGTTGAGCGGCTCTGTCTTCACGACCGATTGCCAGCCGGTTGCTCATGCCTTGTTGGACTTTTGGCAGGCGGACGCCAACGGGCAGTACGACAACACGGGTTACACGCTGCGTGGGCATCAGTACACCGATGCGGCCGGTCATTACCAACTGACCACGGTGGTGCCTGGCCTTTACCCTGGCCGCACGGAGCACATTCACCTCAAGGTGCAAGCGCCAGGCGGGCCGATCATCACGAGTCAGCTCTTCTTCCCAGGCGTGCCTAACAACAGCGAAGACGGCATTTTTGACCCCAAAATGCTGCTGACCGTGCAAGAGACCAGCGACGGCTTGACTGCGACCTTCGATTTTGTTGTGAAGACGAAATAGGGCGAACGAACATGTTGAAGGACTGTTCCATGACTGAACCGATCTGGATGCGTTTGCGCGACGGTCGAATGCTCGCCTATGCCTCGTATGGCGACCCCGACGGCCATCCCGTACTCTTCTTTCATGGCCTTCCCAGCTGCCGGTTGATGCACCCGGATGCGGAGCTTTCCCGCGCGCTCGGTGTGCGTCTCCTGGTGGCTGACCGGCCTGGTTTCGGCCGCTCTGATCCGAAACCAGGCCGGTCGCTGCTGGACTGGGCTGACGATGTCGCCGACTTTGCCGACGCACTCAAGCTGCAGCAATTTGCCGTCGTGGGCGCCTCCGGCGGCGGGCCTTTTGTGGCCGCCTGCGCCTACAGGCTGGCGGACAGAATACCTCGCGCGGCCATCCTCGGCGGTTCAGGGCCGATTGATGCGCCAGGCGCGCTCGCGGGGATCGCGCGCGAACGCCGCATCGGATACTGGCTTGCGCGCCACGCGCCTGCGCTTTTCGGCCTGACGATTCGCTGGCGCGGCGACCCACGGCGCGATCCCGAGAAATTCTTCGCCAACTTCACGCGCCACAATCCGCCATCTGACCAGGCTCTGCTGGCGCGCCCCGCTGTGCGGGCGATGTTCCTGGCGAGCTATGCGGAATCCACGCGCCAGGGCCTGGACTCCTTTGCCTGGGAGGTGCAGCTCGTTGCGCAGCCCTGGGGTTTTCGACTTGAGGACATACGCACGCCGATCACGCTGTGGCATGGCGAAGACGACAACTCCACGCCCATCGGCATGGCGCGCGCAATGGCGCAGGCCATGCCGAACTCGACGCTGCGCATTCTGCCCGCGGTGGGGCATCTTCTTTTCTTGTCGCATTGGCAGGAAATCGTCGCGGATTTGCTCATCCCACGGGAACAACATGCAGAGGCAAGGTAAGTTCGAGGGGCGGACATGCCCAACAGGAAAAGCGCCGCAAAGAAAACCGGAGGTGGATCAACATCCACCTCCGGTTTTTTCGTCTAGATCGCTCCGTCGCGCTTCAGTCGCCCACCCAGACAGCCACGCTGCCGGTGGCGTCGCCGGCCGTGGCCTCCACCAACCAACAGCCGGTCTGCGGGAAGGTCCACCCAGATGGGTAATCGGGATAGTCCGGCGACATGGAATCCTCACGGTCCTGCGTCAGCACCTCGCCGCCGCCGAAGCGCTCGGCCTTGAACTGCATGATGCCCCGGAAGTCATTCTGCGGCAGCCACAGAATCCTGATTGGCTCATTGACCTTGAAGGTCATTTCGTAGGATCGAATGCAAAACGCGCCGCCGCAGGCTTGATAGCTGTCGAGCGCGGCCAGCGGGCACGCTGCCTGTTCGCGCGGCTGAGATAGGTTCAGATCAGACGGAATGCCCTCGAAGACCCGACCAACGGCGTCTCCTGCCGCGGGCGCAGACGCCTGGTTTGGTGGAGCCAGGGTAGGCACACTGCAACTAGCTATCACAACGGCGAGAATCGCAAGCAGTAATCCCTGTAACACAATGCGCTTCATCGAAATGCCTCCCTTGACGCCAGTCGCGCTCCGACCCGTGGTCGGTCACGCGGCGCTGGCGTTTGCCTCGAGTCTACTGGCCCCACGCCGCGGCGACGATTTGCACGTCCGCGATGTTGATCACGTTGTTCCCGTCCTGGTTGAAGTCAGCCTCGAAGTAGCCAAGCGTTACCTGATCCAACCAGGCCTGCGCAGTCAGCGCAATATCCGTCACATCAACAGCTCCGCCCGAACAATTCACGTCGGCCAAACGGCAGCTGCCGCCCGGATCAGGCCCACCCACGGTTGAGAAACGATTGGCGCTGGCCCAGTCGCTGGCGCCGCAGGCATTGACGGCTCGCGCCCGCCAGTGCAGCACGCGTGAAGCATGCAGCAGGGACGACACGCTCCAACTCGTCCCATACTGGCCACTGGGGTTGGCGATCACGGCGGCAAAGTTCCTATCTTCGGCCACCTGGACATCATAGGTCGTGGCGTTGGCGGTTGCGGCCCAGGTCATGGTGGCATTGAGCGGGACGTTGGTGGCATTGTCGGCCGGGGTCGTGAGGTTTGGCGCGCCCGGCGCAGCCGTCACCACCTGCAGCACGACGTTGGTTGTCTGCGTGCTGCTGCCGTCGCTGCCTTGCACGGTGATGGTGTAGCTGCCGGGCGCCGCGCCGCCGCCTACGCTGAGGGTCAGTTGGGCGCTGCCAGGCACCTGGACGGGGTTCGGGTTGAATTGGGCCGTGACGCCGCCCGGCAGATTGAGCGCGCTCAGGGTAACGCTGCCGGTGTAACCATTGACACCCTGCAGGCTCAGCTGGTACACGGCGTCGCCCGCGCCGCAGGTCGAAGCGGTTGGCGTTGCGCTTTGCACCGCAAAGCTCTGATCATAGGAATAGCACTCGTTCGTCTGGCACAGGCCAGAATCCACGTCGCAGGCCGTGCCGGCGCGGTAGAAATCAAAGCCGCCGATGGCGCAAACGAATCCTCCGGCCGTGCCTGCGCCCAACAAGCGCCGCGCCACATTCAGTGAAGGCCATGCGCTCCACTGGCTGCCGTTGAAGCTGTCCACACTGTTGAGCACGCTGTTGCTGGACGCGAAGCCGCCGCCAATTGCCAGCAGCGCGCCGCCCGCTGTCGCCCCGGCTGCCAGGTTGCGATCAGTGGTCATCGTGGCGGCCTGCGTGGACCAGGTATTGGTTGAGGGGTTGTAGGCGACGACCGAGTTCAGAGCCGGCGCGGTGTTATTGGTGTCGCCGCCGGCGACCAGGAAAAGTCCGTTGGCAAAGAAGCCCATCGCGCCATAGCGCGCGGCCGGCAAATTGGGCAGCGCTGTCCACGCATTGCTTGTGGCGTTGTAGACATAGGCCTTGTTGCTGATCGCGGTGCTGGTGCTCGTGCCGCTCACGCCGCCAGCCACATACACCAGGTTGTTGGCTGCATCGCACGCCACCGCCTGCAGGACAGGCACCGGCGTGCCAGGGTAGTTGGCGCCGGTGCTCCAGGTATTGCTGCTGATGGTGTAAATCCACAAGGTGGCTAGAAATGTCGGCGCCGAATAAGTGCCGCCCTGGCCGTTGGGGACGTAGATTTTGCCGTTCATCGCGCAGCCGCTGAGATCGCGCGCCGCCGTGGGCAAAGCAGCCCCGGTTGACCAGGTATCGGCGCCGGGGTCATAAATTTCAACGACATTCGACACGACGTAATCGGTGCCGCTGCGTGACTCGCCGCCAATGGCCCAAATGCGCGCGCCGTCCCCCACAACCGCCAGGCGGTCGCGTGCTGTGGGCATAGGCGCCTTGAGAGTCCACACGCCTTGTACCGCGTTGGGATTCACCGCTTCGTTGGCGCTGGCGGCGGGCGCCATGACAGCGCCCAAAAGACAAGCGACGATCAACCACCATCCCCTGGCTCGTTGTCGAATCACAGTGGTACCTCCACAAGGCAATATCTTGGCATGGGAACTTGAGGCGTTCAGTGTAACACACGTTACATCGAACAGCAATTTCGCACAGGTTGCGCTTAAAGGATAGGCAGAAATGACAAACCAGGAAGTAAGATTACTTCCTGTATATCAAAAACCCAGGCCCTGTTCAGAGGCCTGGGTTTTGACTTGCGCGGCGGGGCGGGCTGGCGTGGCTATTTGGTTACAGCAAAATCTGCCGTGGCTTTGATCATGCCATCGGGCGTAGAAGCAATCCAGGTCAGCGCCGATTCGCTGACGGCCGTCCCGTTGGGCCATGTCGCCGGCACAGTCACACTCACATCGAAAGCGCCGAATCCACCGACCACCGTGGCGGCATACACCTGGGCTGCGTCGAACGGCACGGAAGCCGAGGCCAGGTGTATGTTGACCTTCTTGCCGAGGGGCCAATTTTCGCCATGCAGTTTGACGATGGATTGCAGGGCGCCGCTGCTCGGCTGCGCTTGCAGGGTGGGCGTCAGCTTGCTGTCGCTGGGCGGCAGTGTGCTCTTGAGCGACAAATAAACCTCATTGACCCAGGCCAGCAGCGCGTTGATGTCGGCCGTAGATGCTTTGGCCTGCCCCTGGCCCTTGAAAGTCAGCGTTTGCAGCATGGCATCGGCCTGGGCTGGGTCTTTCATCTGATAATCAATCGGCGCAAACTGGGCCAGCCAGATCTGCAGCTGCGCCTGCTGGTCGGCGTCAAGGCTCGCGCGCATGGCCCCTGCGGTCTGGTTGCCTTTGCAGCTCGTACCCGTAATCGCGCCGGCGCTGGTAATGCTCAAATCATCGCAGAAACCGGCAATGCCGCCTTCGCGATGCCACGTCAGCACCGTTTCGGTACGCGGCGCCACCACGGACACCGTCCCTTCCTGGTTTGTGCGCACCTCGTGCATTTCACCGCCCACATCGAGCGTCACGCGGAAGCCAGGCACCAGCGCTTCGGTGCATTTTGTGTCCGCCTGATAGACTTCCAAACAGCCGTCGCGCCAGGTGACCGGCTCGACCGCCACGACCTTCGCAGCGGCCGCTGACTTGCCCAGGCTGGCTGCCAGCTTCTCTTGCGCAGCCCGCACCGCGGGGTTCATAGTGGTCGCCACGGCCGGTCGCACGACTGAGCCGGTCATGTTGGTGCGATATTCATAGGGTTGGCCGCCGGCTTCCAGCATGACCTGATAGCCCGGCACGATGACCTGCGTGCACATTTCGCCGGGTTGTTCGAGTTCCAGGCAGCCGTTGCGCCACTGCATGGGCTTCACATCGGTGATCGTGATATCGGCCTCTGACACGCCCAACGCCGCGGCCAGGGTTTGCCGCGCCAGCGTCGCCGCCGCGGGCGCGACCCCGCGGTCGGTGGTTGGCGTGGACGGCGGCTTGTCAGGCCCGGCCGTAGGCTTCTCGCGCACCGGCGCTTGCGGCGCGCAGGCGCTCAGCATCAGCGCGATGAGCAGGATCACCAGCGCCGCGCGGGCGCTTCGTTCGTTGATATGCTTCATGACACTCTCTCCCTTCATCCACAAAAAGTCGAAGCATGTGCGCTGCCGGCGCAGCACGCTTCGATTGACTCTATTATGGTCGCGCGCGCCGCAGTATACATCCGATGCGCGCACCATTTTCTCTACGCCAAATAGCGCATTTGTTGATATGAGGGATAAATAGCAATCAACCGCAAGTTGTGTTATGATGCAAGTATCCGTGACGCGAGTTTACCACAAAACAAAAGCAAACTCCAAAAGCACGGCAATTCCAATGACACAGCCTGGGCGTCAGCCGCTACAGTCGGATTATCTCAAGGGGAGTCATCATCGTGCTCAAGAGCGAACTCGTTGCCTATCTGGACGCGTTTCTCCACATCAACGAAGTGAGGGATTATGGCTTGCAGGGGCTGCAGGTGGAAGCCGGCGGCGACGAGGTGAACACCCTGGCCTTCAGCACCGATTCAGCTTGGCCTTGCATTGCCAGCGCTCAGCACGCCGGCGCGCAGATGTTGATTGTGCACCACGGTCTGTTTTGGGGCCACGAGCAGCTGCTGCGCGGCCCGTTTGGCGCGCGCGTACGCCGTCTGTTCGAGGCAGGCCTTTCGCTTTACGCCGCGCACCTGGCGCTTGATGCTCATCCAGACGTAGGCAACAATGCCGAACTGGCGCGGCTGTTCAACATCACCGTGACGCGCTGGTGGGGCGATGCAAAAGGCACGTTGATTGGCGTCCTGGGCGCCGCGCCCGCCGGTTTGACGCTGGCTGCGCTGTCGGCCCAAGTCGGTTCTCGTTTGAACACCACACCGCGCGTCCAGGGGTTTGGCCCGGCAGAGGTGCAGCAGGTGGCGATCGTTTCTGGTTCCGGCGCGTCCTTTGCCGCCGAAGCCAAAGCCCTCGGCGCCGACACCTTCATCACCGGCGAGACGTCGCATGTGGACTTCTACGCCGCGCAGGACCTTGGGATCAACCTGATCTATGCGGGGCATTATGCCACCGAAACCGTCGGTCTCAAGGCGCTGGCGCGCCACCTGGGCGCTCGCTTTCCCGTGCGCACGGTTTGGCTTGACCATCCTACAGGGTTGTAGCGACGCCGCGCTGCGCCGACAAGACAGCGAGTTTGAGATTTTTGCACGAATCGGCTATAATCGCGATCAGTGGACAGTACGAAATCTACCGGGGAGGCCTGGTATTGGTGTGACAGCGCCCGAAATTGAAGTTCTGTTTGCCAGCGTTGGCCTGGAACGTGCGCCGCAGCCGCGTTTGGCGCCGGTCATCTTCTCGGCTGATTTTCAATTGGTGCGTTGGCGCCTGCTCAACTTGCAGCGCCAGTACCAGGTTGACAATGCGGCCGAGTTAGCCGAGAAAGCATGCGCGCAAGCCAATGCACGCGCCGATAAGGCCACGCTCTCTGCCATGTGGAAAGACCTGACCGAGTGGCAAGAACTGGAGCAAAGGGCCGTCGCGTTGTGGCAGCGGCTCTACGCACACTAAACTGTTATGCATGTCGTCATGATATCCAAGGCGGTCGTGGTTGGGGCTTATCAGCGCAAGCTGGAAGAACTTTCGCTTCTGCCTGGTATGCGTCTGACCGTTTTGGCGCCGCCCGGTTGGCGCGACAGCCGCGGTCATATCCGACTGGAGCGGGCGCATGTCAATGGTTACGAGCTGCTGGAAACGCCGCTGGTTTTCAATGGGCATTTCCATATTCATTTTTACCCGCGGCTGGCCTCCCACTTGACTGCCTTACGCCCCGACCTGATCCACATGGATGAAGAACCGTGTAATCTGGCAACTTTCCATGCTGTATGGCTGGCGCAGCAGTTTGGCGCGCCAGCCTGTTTCTTCACCTGGCAGAATCTGTATCGCGCCTATCCGCCGCCGTTTCGTTGGTTCGAGCAGTATGTCTTTCGCCACATACGCCATGCCCTGGCGGGCAACGCCGAAGCGATTGACATCCTGCGCCGTAAAGGCTACCAGGGGCCCGTGACCCTCGCGCCGCAGTTTGGGGTAGACCCGCGAATTTTTCGACCGCTGACTCGGCCGCCCTCGCCGCGTTTTGTGATCGGCTATGCCGGCGGCCTGGTGCCAGAAAAAGGCGTTGATCTGCTGTTGAAAGCGGTTGCCGATCTGTCCGACGTGGAGGTGCGCCTGGCCGGCAGCGGCGCACAGCAGCCTTCTCTGGTCGCGCTGGCGCAGCAGTTGGGACTGGGCCAACGCGTCCAGTTCTTGCCTCGGCTGACATCTACCGCTATGCCCGATTTCTATGCACAATTGGACGCCCTGGTGCTGCCTTCACGCACCGCCCCGAACTGGAAAGAGCAATTTGGCCGCGTTCTCATCGAGGCGATGGCGTGCGGCGTACCGGTGATCGGCGCGGCCAGCGGCGAAATTCCGCAAGTGATTGGCGATGCCGGGCTGGTCTTCCCGGAAGGAGATGTCTTAGCCTTACGCGGCTGCCTGCGACGTCTGCAGCAAGACGCTGCGCTGCGGCGCGAGTTAGCGCTGCGGGGACGCGCCAGGGTTCTGGCTCATTACACGCAGGCGCGCATTGCAGCCCTGACCTACAGCGTCTACCAGCAAATGTTGGCCGCTGCTGCGCCGTCGGCTTCAGGGCTGGCGATTGGCGCCAGTTCCTAACCCCTGGTTCGAGCGCAAATCTGTGCCTACGGTTGGCATCAACTCACTCTTGCTGGCGTTGGATGATACGTACCGCAGTGCAGGCGTTTCCAACTATAACGCACAGCTCCTCCGTCACCTGCCTGCGGCGGCCCCAGACCTGCGCCTGGTGGCTTTTGCTGGTGATCGCCGCTTCACGCCGGCCCCCGGCGTGACCCTGCGGCGTCCGTCCTGGTCTACCCGGTCTCCGTTGGCGCGCATCGCCTGGGAGCAGAGCGCGCTGGCGTTGGCAAGTCGGCGCGTAGATCTGTTGCACGGCTCGGTCTATGCCAGCCCTGTGCTGGCGGCATGTCCCACGGTCATTACGGTGCACGACCTGACCTTTGTCCATCAGGCCGCGATGCTAAGACCGTTCAATCGAGTCTATTTGCGCTTGATCACCCGCCTATCGGCCCGACGCGCAGCGCGTGTCATTGCCACGTCGGAGCATACGCGGCGTGAACTGATGGATTGGCTGGCCTTGCCCCCTGGCCGTGTGGTTGCTGTCCCCAACGGCGTAAGCGAGGAATTTGCGCCCGCCGCGCCCACCGCCGTTGAAGCCTTTCGCCAGCAGCACGGCCTGCCGGCCCGTTTTGTTCTCTTTGTGGGCACCCTGGAACCGCGTAAGAACCTGGTGCGGTTGATCGAAGCCTTTGCACGTGCGCGCGCCAGTCTGCATGACGAGACCTACCTGGTCATTGCAGGCAGCAGAGGCTGGTACTACGAACAGATTTTTGCGCACGCAGCGTCGCTCGATCAAGGTGCAGCCATTTTGTTTCCGGGCTTTGTCTCCGCCGAGGCGTTGCCCTGGTGGTATCGGGCCGCCGCTGTTTTTGTTTATCCATCCCTATACGAGGGATTTGGTCTGCCGGTATTGGAAGCCATGGCCAGCGGAACAGCCGTCATCACGTCAAACACGTCATCCTTGCCTGAAGTCGTGGGCGACGCCGCCTTATCGGTGGACCCAACCGATGTGGATGCGTTGGCTGCGGCCCTGGTGCGTCTCTTGAACGATGAGACGCTGCGCGGCCAATTGAGCGCGGCCGGAGTGCGTCAGGCCGCGCAGTTTTCCTGGCGGCGCTGCGCCCAGGAAACCGTTGCGGTTTACCGCGAAGCGCTCGGTTTACCCCCAAAGTTGGAGCGCCCGGCATGACGCCATCGCTACGTCGCCGCCTCTCCACCATCCTGGTTGTCATGGATATCATCTTGATCAACGTTGCGTTTGGCGTGGCTTACTATCTGCGCTATGAGCTGCAGTGGTTTCGCGACCTCGACCCGAGCACCTACCGCAGCTTCGACGCGTATGTGCCTTTTGCCATGCTCCTGACCGTCGTGCTGCTTTTGGCGTATCGCGTGGATGGCGCCTATGACATTCGGCGTGACAGCAGCCTGATCGAAGAAGCCTATCGCATCACCGCGGGCACCGCGACCGCGATCATCGTCATGGTGGCGATTTCATTCTTCACGCGGCCTCAGCTCAACTCCCGTCTGATCTACGTCTACACGGGCATTCTCATTCCAGCATTCCTCATTCTCTCCCGCATCGTCTTCCGCACCTGGCTGGCCTATCTGCGCCGCCGCGGCATTGGCGTAGACCGCATCCTGATTGTGGGCGCGGGCGAAGTGGGCCGCATGGTCATGCGTAACGTCGTGGCTCAACCCGAACTGGGCTATGAGATCGTCGGTTTCCTGGATGATGACCCCAGTAAGAGCGCCGCCACCCTGGGCCGCTTACGCGGGCTGGGCACCATTGACTGCCTGCTTGATGTGCTCAAGACCACACCGGTAGATGAGGTCATCGTGGCCTTGCCCTGGCATGCACACCGTAAAATTGTGCAGGTCGTGCAGCAGGTCCAGCAGGCCAACGTGCGCCCCCGCATTGTGCCTGACCTGTTTGCGCTCATGCTCGGTCGTGTGCGACTTGACCAGATCAACGGGATTCCCCTCATCGGCATGCAGCCGGCCGCGATTACCGGCATCAACCGCGCGGCCAAACGTCTGGTTGATGTGGCGACCAGCATTGCGGCGATCACCGTCACCTCGCCATTCTGGCTCATCGTGCCCATCTTGATCAAGCTCGATTCGCCTGGGCCGGTTTTTTTCAACCAGGTGCGGATCGGTCGCAATGGCAAGCCGTTCGTGGTCCATAAGTTTCGCTCGATGGTGGCCAACGCCGAGGAGCAGAAGGACAGCCTGCGCGACCTCAATGAAGCAGATGGCCCGCTTTTCAAAATCAAAGAAGACCCGCGCACGACGCGTGTGGGGCGTTGGCTGCGCCGCACCAGCCTGGACGAACTGCCGCAGTTCCTCAACGTCCTGCAGGGCGACATGAGCCTGGTGGGGCCGCGACCAGCCTTGCCTGACGAAGTCGCCCAGTATGAGGAATGGCACAAACGGCGCCTCGATGCCGCGCCCGGCATCACCGGCCTCTGGCAGGTTTCAGGCCGCAGCCTCGTCGGCTTCGAAGAAATGGTGCTTCTTGATACATTTTACTGCGAGAATTGGTCTTTTGGACTCGATCTCAAAATCCTCCTCAAGACCATCCCTCGCGTCATCCTGGGAGAAGGTGCTTTCTAACCGTGCCAAAAATTCTTATCGGCATGTCTGACACAGGCGGCGGTCATCGCAGCGCCGCCGAATCGCTGGCGGCTGTCATCAAGCAGCTGCGCGGCGACGAGGTGCAAGTCGTGATCGCCGATTTGCTCTCGAATCATACTTTTTGGCCGTTGAATCAGGTGCGACATGCGTACGCGCCGGTTGTGGCAAAGGCCCCTTCCTTATGGAAATTGAGTTGGTGGCTGCCCGAAGCGCCCTGGCGCTGGAAGCTGCTTGAACGGTCGTTCTTGCCTCTGCTGCGCGGGCCCCTGGGCGGCTACCTGCGTATCCAGCAACCTGATCTGTATGTTTCCGTTCATCCACTCCTCAATCACGTGGCTTTGCGCCTGCTGCGCGCGGCCGGCAACCGCTGCCCCGCGGCGACCGTCGTTACCGATTTGGGCGGCGGCCACCCAACCTGGTTCTGTCCGGAGATGAACCTGGTGACGGTTGGCAGCCAAGCCCTGTACGATTTAGCCATTGCGCGCGGCGTGCCAGAGACGCGCCTGCGCATGCTCGGCTTACCGGTCAGCCCGCGCTTTGGCGCGCCGGGTCAGGATCAGGCTTCGCTGCGTCGGGCGCTCAACCTGGCGGAAGACCGCCCGACGGCCCTGGTGATTGGCGGCGGCGAGGGCATGGGGCCTTTGGCTGACATCACGCGGGCGCTGGCGCAGGAACTCAGCGCGGTGCAAGGGCAACTGGTGGTGATTTGTGGACGCAATGAGAAGCTGCGGGTCGAATTGGCGGGGCAGCAGTGGCCCGCGCCGGTGGCTGTGCAAGGTTTTGTGCGCAACATGGCGGAATGGATGGCCGCCAGCGACTGCGTGGTGACCAAGGCCGGCCCTGGCACTATCGTCGAAGCGTGCATCGTGGGACGCCCGATCATGCTCAGCGATTACATTGATGGGCAAGAGACGGGCAACGTCAGCTATGTGGTGGAAAACGGCATCGGCGCGTTTAGCCGCGACCCCGCGGAGATTGGCCGCATCGTCAGCCAATGGCTGACGCCAGGCAATCCTGGTCTGGCGGCCATGTCCGCACGTGCGCGAAGCATGGCGCGGCCGCAGGCCACGACCGACATCGCCAATGCACTGCTCGATCTGCTGCCAGAACACAGTCAGCGTCGCCAGCGTCGTGTGGCTGCCAAGCCGCCGCGCCGCATCCCCGCCATTACCATAGGATCGCCAGATGCCAAAAACAGCAGCTAAAGCCAAGACCGTTTTCATCTGCCAACAGTGCGGCAATACATCGCCTAAGTGGATGGGACGCTGCCCCGACTGCGGCGAGTGGAACACCCTGGTCGAGACCACCCTGGAACCTGAGCCGCCGACCGGTCGCCGCGGCGGCCTGGCGCCTTCCAACAGCGCGCCGCAGGCCCTGCCTGACATTCCGGCTGACGGCTACGCGCGTATTCCCGTGCCCATGGGCGAGCTGAGTCGTGTGCTCGGCGGCGGCATTGTGCCCGGCTCGGCCGTCCTCATCGGCGGCGACCCAGGCATCGGCAAAAGCACGCTGCTCCTACAGATGTGTTCCATGCTGGCCCAACGCGGCGTGGTGCTTTACGTTTCCGGCGAGGAGTCTGCCGCGCAGATCAAGCTGCGCGCCGAACGGCTGGGCATAACGGACCAGACGCTCTTTGTGCTGGCAGACACGCACGTGGAGAGCATGATGGTGCATATGCAGAATTTACAGCCATCCCTGGTCGTCGTGGATTCGATCCAGGCCATCTACACCGAAACGATCTCGTCGGCCGCGGGCAGCGTGAGCCAGGTGCGCGAGAGCGCCGCCATGCTGGTGCGCGCGGCCAAGGCCCAAAACACGCCCATCTTCCTCGTGGGCCACGTGACCAAAGAGGGCGCGATTGCCGGGCCGCGCGTGTTGGAGCACATGGTGGATGTGGTGCTCTACCTGGAGGGCGAGCGCTTCCATACCTACCGCTTGCTGCGCGGCGTCAAGAACCGCTTTGGCGCCACGGACGAAGTGGGCGTCTTCGAGATGGGCGCGCAGGGCATGAGCGAAGTGACGAATCCTTCGGAGGTCTTCCTGGCTGAGCGCCTGCCCAATGCAGCCGGATCGGCCATTGCCGTGACGATGGAGGGCACCCGGCCGCTGCTCGTCGAGATGCAAGCCTTGTCGAGCACGACCAGTTTCTCGATGCCGCGACGCACCGCCAATGGCATTGATTTCAACCGCCTGCTGCTGCTGGTCGCGGTGTTGAGCAAGCGCGTGGGCCTGCGCCTGTCCGATCAAGATGTCTTCGTCAACGTGGTAGGCGGCTTGACGGTGGAAGAGCCGGCGGCCGATCTACCGGTGGCGGTGGCGATTGCCTCGAGTTACAAGAACACACCGGTCGCTGCGGATGTGGCGCTCATGGGCGAGGTTGGCCTGTCCGGCGAGCTGCGCGCGATCAGCCAGCTCAGCAAGCGCCTCAACGAGGCAGCCAAGCTCGGTTTCAAGCGCGCCATCGTGCCGCGCAATTCGCAGCGCAAACTGGACGGCGCGCCTGGGAGCATCGAGGTCATCGGGGTGCGCACGATCAGCGAAGCGATCGAGGCGGCGTTGATCGGCTGAGCCTGGTTTTCAGACGAGCATTTGATCTACGTTACACCAGCGCCACGTTTCGCCCGGCTCGAACGACTGAATGATGGGATGACCGCTGGCGTGGGAGTGTTTGGTGGCATGTTTGTGCAGGGAGTCATCGCAGCAGCCGACATGCCCGCAGGTCAGGCAGAGGCGCAGATGCACCCAGCTCGCGCCCATGGCCAGGCATTCGACGCAGCCGGTTCCGCTCGGCGTCACCTCGTGAATCATGTCCAGGTGTTGACAGCTTTTCGTTTTCATCATGGATAGTCTAGCGTCTCCTTTTTCCGCTTTTTGGGCGAGGCTGCACATGAGCCGCGCTTCTTCACGAACAGACGCCGAGTTTCTACCAGAAACCCGGCGTCTGTGACTAAATCACGATATTGACCAATTTCTGCGGCGCGTAGATCACCTTGCGCACAGGTTTGCCTTCCAGCCACTTCTGCACCTTGTCGCTGGCCAGCGCGGCCGTGCGCGCGCCTTCCTCGCTGATATCGGCCGCCACTTCGATGCGCTCACGCACCTTGCCGTTGACCTGCACCACCAGCGTGATCAGATCTTCGCGGGCCATCTCAGGATCAAAGGCCGGCCAGGCTTGCTGATGAACGCTGTACGCGCCGCCCACGCGTTCCCACAGCTCCTCGCTGACATAGGGCATCAGCGGCGCCAGCATCAGGATCAGGCTGCGGATGGCCTCGCGCCAGGCCGGGCTGCCGAAAACCGCCGTTTCCCTGGCCTTGATCAAGTAGTTGTTGAACTCCATCAGCGCGGCCAGGGTGGTGTTGAATTTGAACGCCGCCATGTCTTCCGTCACCCGCTGAATCGTCTGATGCGTCTTGCGCTGCAGTTCCGCCATATCGCCCGGCGCTGGTGTGCGCGTGTCGGGTGCGGCCTGCACAACGCTCCAGATGCGATGCGCAAAGCGCTGAATGCCCTCGATGCCGCGGCTGTTCCAGGGGCCGCCCATGTCCCAGGGGCCGATGAACATCAAGTAGGCGCGCACCACATCAGCGCCATACTTCGCCACCAGGTCATCTGGTGACACCACGTTGCCCCGACTCTTGGACATTTTCTCGCCATCTTCGCCCAGGATCGTACCCTGGTTGAACAGGCGCCGCATCGGTTCGTCGAAATTGACGACGCCGATGTCCCTCAGCGCTTTGGTGAAGAAGCGCGTGTACATCAGGTGCATCGTGGCATGCTCGATGCCGCCGGTGTACTGATCAACCGGCAGCCAGTACGCGCCCTGCGCTGTATCCCACGGCAGATCGTCGCGCTGAATGGGCTGTCCGCGCTTATGGTAAGGCGTGACGTACGCGTACTGATACCACGAGGAGCACATGAACGTGTCCATCGTGTCGGTTTCACGTTCGGCCGGGCCGCCGCAGGTAGGACACTGCACGAAGCGGAACCCCTTGTGAAACTTCAACGGGCTTTCACCGGTCGGCAGGAATTCCGCATCGGCCGGCAGGCGCACTGGCAGGTCTGCGTAAGGCACGGGCACGACGCCGCACTTCTCACAGTGGATCATCGGAATCGGCGCGCCCCACATACGCTGACGGCTGATTAGCCAATCGCGCAGGCGATAGTTCACCGAGGCCTTGCCGACGCCTTGCTGCTCCAACCACGCGCTGACCTTACTCTTGGCGGCATCGCCCGCGGTGCCGCTGAAGGCGCCGGAGTTGATCATGGTATGGTAGGCGTCATGAAACAGCACATCTTGATAGAACGCTTTGTCTTGCAGCAGATGCATGGCAATGGTCGCCTGGCCCGCGCGGCCGGGCGCGATGGCCTGACAGCGCTGTACGATCTCCTGGTCGTGCGCCACGCTGTCCAGCTCGATGACAGCGTCGTCAAAAATGAAAGCCGTGCGGCTGCCAGCCACATCCAGCCACTTGCCCGGCGTCTTTGCCTGCTGCGCAACAGCCAGATAGGCATCCACCTGCGCGGGAGTCAAGCTGACCTGGAAAGCGTCGTCGGTTTCCACAAACGCAATGCCGGCGGCCGTCAACGCCGCCGCGAAATCAGCAGCGACATGATCTTTCCAGGCCACACTCTTGCTCAGGCCATCGGGGCGGGCAATGACGGGGATGATCGGCAGGCCGTACTTGATTGCGAAGGCGAAGTCGCGTTCATCATGGGCGGGCACAGCCATGATCGCGCCCGTGCCGTAGGTCATCAGGACATAGTCGGCAATCCACACCGGGATGCGTTCGCCGTTGACCGGGTTCGTAGCAAAGCCGCCCGTGAAAACGCCGGTTTTGTCTTTGTCCGCGGCCATGCGGTCAATATCGCTTTGGCGGCCGGCCTGGGCGCGATAGGCTTGTACGGCCGCGGCCTGCGTCTCGGTCGTCAGCGTGTCCACCAGCGGATGTTCGGGCGCCAGCACCATGAACGTGGCGCCCCACAGCGTATCCGGGCGCGTGGTGAAGACCTCAATCGGGTCGCCGCTGGCGGCCGGGAAGATCACCCGTGCGCCCTCGCTGCGGCCAATCCAATTGGTCTGCAGCACCTGCACCCGGTCCGGCCACTGCATGCGGCTGAAATCCAGCAGTTCTTCGGCGTAGTCGGTGATCTTGAAGAACCATTGATTCAGCTCTTTTTTGATGACCGGCGTGCCGCAGCGTTCACAGTGGCGGTCTTCGCCCCAAACCTGCTCGCGCGCCAGGGTGGTATTGCACTTCGGGCAGAAGTCCACCGGCGCAAACGCGCGATAAGCCAGACCGGCTTCGTGCAGGCGCAGGAAGAACCACTGCGTCCATTTGTAATAGTCAGGATCGCAGGTGATGGCCTCACGATCCCAGGCGAACATGGCGCCCATCGAGCGCAGCTGCTTGCGCATGTATTCGATGTTCGACATGGTCCAGGTTGCGGGGTGAATGCCCCGCTTGATGGCGGCATTTTCAGCCGGCAGGCCAAAGGCATCGAAGCCCATGGGAAAGAAGACGTTGTAGCCCTGCATACGCTTGAAACGTGCGGCCGCGTCCGAGGGGGCCATGGCGTACCAATGACCGATGTGCAGATCGCCCGATGGATAGGGCAGCATGGTCAGAAAATACCATTTGGGCCGTTCCTCGTTCGCGGCGCCGGTCAGTTCCCTGGTCTGATTGATCCCCGACTCATCCCATCGCTGCTGCCATTTCGGCTCGAATTCCTGCGATGCGTAGCGTTCATTCATGGTCTGTCTCCGATCTCCGTTCTACGCTGCCCTGTGCACAAGGCAAACAAAAAACGCCGCTCGATCCCTGGCAGGGACGAAGCGACGCTCCGCGGTACCACCCTGATTAGCGTCTTCTGCGGGCCTTGCCGCTCACTCACGGCGGCGGCCAGCCCGTTTGACACTCGCTCAAGCGCCAGCTAACGGTGGCGAAACGGCGCAGGCTAGGCCCATGCGAAACACGGCCTCACGTGCGCGGCTCCCGGTCGAGTTCGGTCTCTTGACGCACGCGGGAGCGTCTACAGGCTTGCACCAACCGCCTGCTCTCTGCGCGTTGACCTACTACTACCGCTCATAGCCTTTGATCTGATATGCTGTCGTCATCGCCATGTCTGGCAATGGCGGGCTGAGTATACGCGACAGGTTAGGGATTGTCAAGGACAGGCAGGCGACAAAATGGCAACAGAAGCCCGAGTCAATGCGCCGCGTGTTGTAAGAGCGGCAGATAAGCGCGCTCGTGCGCGGCCGCCGCCAACGGCCAGGGGCCAAGCCACTGCCCGCTCGGCTGAATCAACAGCCAATACCAGGCCGATGTGTCTGACCAAAGGCCAGAATCCTGCAAAGCGTAGGCCAGGCCAGGCCCATGCGCAGGAATGAGCGTCGTGTTGACGCGGACGCGCGCGGCCGCATCCGTGGGCGCACGATACACATCGAAACCGGTGACGCTGCGCTCGTCGCTCGTTTGCCAGGTAATCAACGGGTGCACGCCGCGCCAGGCAAGTTGGAATTCCGTCAGCGCCAGGCCGGTGGGGCTGACAAAGCCAAAATCAACGTGCCGATTGCACTCGCCGGGCGCCAGCGTCACCGTGCGCTGGGCCGGCGTCGTGATCCAGAGATCGGGTTGCGGATGGTCGGGCACCGTAACGGTGTAGGCGCCAGGCGACAATGTCTCAAGCAGGTAGAGGCCGCGGGGATTGAGGCGGCTGGTAACGGTGGCTGTCAACCCGTTGCCGCCAACGATGTGGATAGGGATGCCAGCGATGCCGTCATGCTCAGCGCAGCTGAACGGATCGTCTGGATCGGTGCAGCCGTCCTGCACGCCGTTGGTGTTGTAATCGGTGAAGATAAAATCACCCAGGCATGCGCCGCGCCAGAATCCGAAATCAAGCCCTGGCGTGGCTGTGCTCGCCATCACGGTGGCGATGGCCTGGTGGGTGATCACATCGCCGTCGGAATCGAACAGATCATCATCGCCTTGATCCTGAGGGCTGCTCAGCCATCCTGACAACGCGCCTTCAGGGCCAAAGTTAGAATTGTTGACCTGCACGCAATAGTCGCCAGGCGCCAGGCCGCTGAAGAGATAAAGGCCGTCCGCGTTGGTGATGGTAGTTGCTGCCGCGGCGCCTGTGCACGTGGAATTGGCAAAGAGACTCAGGAACACCCAAGAGATGCCAGGCTCGCCAACCTCGCGAATCCCATCGCCATTCAGATCATGCCACACATAATCGCCAAGACGGTAGCCCAGGCTGGTGGTGGGCGACTCGTTGCCCGCGAGATCACGCGCCTGCACATCCAGGCGGTACAGCCCCGCTTCCGTCAGTAACGGCTGCAGGTTGTTCTTGGCTTGCCACGCGCTGAACTGGGGCGGTTCTGTCTCTCGGCGCCAGGCGAAGCGATAACCAGCCTGCGCGCCAGTCAACCCGGAGTGCTCGTCAACACTGTACCAGGCGAACTTTGGATTGCGACATCCCAGGCGTCCGGGGGGTTGGCCCTGCTCCGGGCAGCTTGCGTTGATTTCCGGCGCGGTCGGTGGAATGGGGTCAAAGCCAAACCAGCCCAGCTCAACAAGGCGTTCGTGTCGCGCAGGCGCCAGGTCCCAGGCCCGGAGGGTGAACCGATGCTGACCAGGCAGCAGTCCGCTGAAGTCAGTCTGGCCAGCCGCGTGGTAGACTGCCGGCGGAGGCCCAGGCGGCCGCGTATCCCAGGCCGCGCTGTAACCCCACACCCCCGATACATCTTCGATGTTCCAGGCCAGCGTCTGATTGCTGTTGTACCAGGTCTGGCTATCGGGAACGGTCGTGAAGTGAATGGTGGGCAGCGTTTGATCCGTATTGCCAGAGGTGACCCACGTGCAGCCCTCGATCATGCCTGCGTCGGCAAAGGGGATGTAGATGCGTTCGCCGTTGCTATCCTGGACATGAAAGTGAAGATGTGGGCCGGGGAAGCAGTTGCCAAGATAGCACGTGCCAGCCGGGCAGGTACCGCTGCCGCAGGTGTAGCCGATCTGATTGCTCAGCGCCAGGAGCTGGCCCTGTTCGACATACTCGCCGACCTGGGCAGTCACCGTGCCTTGGCCAAAATGCGCATACCAATCAAATAGGCCATCATCTGGGACATGGCGGATGATGAGCTTGGTGCCCGCATTGCCCGCCGTGCATCCGCAGTCCGTGCTGACTTGTTCCACCACGGCGACGATCCCGCTGCGCATGGCGACAATGGGACTGCCAATCGGCATGGAGACATCAACCGCGTGTGAACCGTGTTCACACGCGCCGGTGGCCCAGGCACGGGTGATGAAGAAGGTGACCCCGGCAGGCCAGGGTAGTTTGTAAGGAGATTCTTGCGGTGAGCTGGTGGGTGTGCGTAGCGGCACCGTAGAGTCGAAACTGGCATAGTCAAGGCTGGCTTTGGCTGCCGGCGACAGCAGCGCGTCGGGTACAGCGGGCAGCCGCGCGCGCAGGGCGGGCGTTCCTTCGAAGGTCACATCCCAAGCGGTGTCTTGCCACCGCGCGACGAACTGCACGCCTTCGCCGGTAACAAACGCGCCTTCCCGCATCTCCACCAGGGCGCCGGCAGCCCATGGGCCACTGCGCTGGAGTTCAGTCACGACCGCGTCAGGTCGCGCCCAGGCTCGCAAAACAGCCTGGCGCAACTCCTCCATGTCCTGATCAGGCGCACGGGGTGGTGTGGTCTCCGCGCCGCCCAGGCTCAAGCCCACGAAAAGAATGGCAGTGATGGCTGCGCCCAGCAGGCGCCAGAAGTATCTCCGGTAGAACCCCATTTTCTACGGCCTCGTTCTCACGACGGTAAGGCATGCGTTGCGTCAGACGCTGCGGCCGTGCATGTCAGGAAGATTGACAACGTCTCTATGTGAAATTATATCACAGAGAGACGCAGGGCGCTACCAAAGCTCTTTGTCTCCAGCAGTTCCAAATGCAGCCTGGTTTTTTGACCACAGAGATTACAAAGAACGCAGAGAAGTCGCCGATTTGCGTCTAATCTGCCATACCTTTGTGCTCTCTGTGCTCCTTGTGGTTGAATGTGTGCTACATGTGGAACTACGGCTTCGTCTCTCTGTGTTCGATCCGTGCATGGCGCGGTTCAGGCCCGATAGATTGCGGACAGGGCCGCATCCACCGTGCTGTATTTGAACTTGAAGCCCTGCTGCAGCAGGCGATTCGGTATGACGCGCTGGCCGTTGAGGAGGATGCTTGCCATTTCGCCGAACAACATCTGCAAAGCAAAACCTGGCGCCGGCATGAAAGCGGGGCGGCCCATGGCCTTGCCGAGCGCGACCGCAAACTCCTTCATCGTGACGGGATTCGGCGCAGACAGGTTGAAGACGCCCTTCTGCTGCTTGTTCTCCATCAAAAACTGGATGGCGTTGATCTCATCGGTCAGGTGAATCCAGGGGAAGTACTGCTTGCCGCTGCCCACCGGCCCGCCCACGAACAGCTTGAACGGCAGGCTCATGCGGGCCAGGGCGCCGCCGCTCTTTTCGATGACGACGCCGGTGCGGATGATGACCCGTCGCACGCCCATGGCCTCCACCGCATCGGTCGCTTTCTCCCACGCCACACAGGTGGTCGCGTCGAATGTGCTGCCCGGCTTTTCGTTCTCGTTGATTTTTTCATCGCCGCGCGGGCCGTAGTAGCCGACCGCCGACGCCTGCACGAGTACAGTTGGCTTGACCGCGGCCTGGCTGATGGCCGCAATGACGGCCTGGGCAGCCTGCTGACGACTGTCTACGATGGCGGCCTTGCGCGCTGGCGTCCAGCGACCGGCGCTCAAGTTTTCTCCAGCCAGGTTGATGATCGCGAACGCGCCGTCAGCCAGTTGGCCCCAACCCTCGGCTGTACGCCCATCCCAGGCCACAACTTGTACGCCATTGCCTATGCTCCCCACGCGGGCTGGGTGACGCGACAGGACTACGACCTCGTATTTGGCCGCTAACTGCCGCGCCAACGGCGCGCCGATGAATCCCGTGCCGCCCGTAATAATGACTCGTTCCATAGTTCAAGCTTCTCCCTTCAAACTTCGTCACGCTGCATATGCTCTACAGTGATTGACGGAATCGGCGCGGCGTCAGTCACGTGCGGAATGAGGAATGAGGAAAGGGCCGTGCGATGGATGGGGTGCACCGTGGCGGACGTACAGCATTCCGCATTCAGCATTGTTGATCGTCCCGCTGTTTTCCAACGTTTTTCTTATGCAATGGGTATACAGTGGTCATGGTAAATGCAACTAGGAGACAACACGATGTTCGAGTATAATCCGTATCGCCGCCGATCGTTTGCTGAGCCACGACGTGTGCAGGTGTGGCCGCCGCGGCCCGCGCCAACGCGACCGGCGGTCGCCGAGCCTGAGGTTGAGGAAGGCCAGCCTCCGGTGGGGGATCGGTTCGTTGACCAGGTGACACCCATGTCACCGCCATCGTCCAATGAAGCGTCGCCATTGTTCAGTCCGGCTGCGCCGCCAGCGTTCACGACCGCCCTCCAGCGAGAGAACAGCGAGCTGCGACAGGCGCTGGAGAAGGCGCAGGCCGAGGCCGTCCAGCAGCAAGAGGCCCTGCGCCAGGTGCGGGCCGAACAAGCGGCGCTGCAAGCCAGGCTGAAGGCGGCAGGCGACCCCTGGCAGGAACGCTTCCTGGCGCTGCAAACAGAATTGGGCGACCTGCGTGCGCGATGGCAGCGGCGCTTTGCTGACGAGGCAGAGCATGAAAAGCAGCGCCTGTTGCGTTCCTTTTTGCCCTTTGCAGATCATCTGCAGTGGGCTGTGCAGCACGGCGATAGTTCTGAAGTTGCCCTGCAAACGATGCTCAAGGATTTCGTACATACTTTGGCGATGGAGGGAGTCACGCCGGTGGAGGCAGCCGGGCGGCCTTTTGACCCCACGGAACATGAGGCTGTGAGCGTGACCGCCGCCGATGGCGTGGAGCCAGGCATGGTCGTGGATGTCGTCAGCCCGGGGTATCGTTATAAGGATGCCCTTTTGCGGCCGGCGCGGGTGCGGGTCAGCCAGTAAGGGTCATAGAGAGGGAGGTGCGCCATGCAACCGAAAGATTACTATCAGATTTTGGGCGTGGAACGCAATGCCAACGAAAAAGAGATCAAGAAAGCGTATCGCAAACTGGCGCGCCAGCATCACCCGGACATGAACCCCGGCGACAAGGGCGCTGAAGGACGTTTCAAGGACCTCAACGAGGCCTATGAGGTGCTGTCAGATCCTGAGAAGCGCGCCAAGTACGATCAGTTTGGCGCGCAGTGGCAGCAATACCAGCAGTCTGGCGGCCGACCCGGCGGCTTCGATTGGTCGCAATGGGGCAGACCCGGTCAAGGCGGCGGCTACACGCAGGAAATCAACGCGGACGACCTTGAGCGCATGTTTGGCGGCGCGGGCAGCGCAGGTTTTTCTGATTTCTTCGAGTCGCTCTTTGGCGGCGTCGGACGGCGCAGCCGCGCCGCAGATCCGTTTGCGGGCGCGGGCCGCGCCCAAAGCCGTGTACGCCGCGGTCAGGACATCGAGCAGCCATTGGAGATCACCCTGGAGGAAGCCTTCAATGGCACGACGCGTTTGCTGCAGCGCGAGGATGGCAGCAGCGGCGAGGTCAGAATTCCCCGGGGAGTGCAGACCGGCTCGCGCGTACGCGTCAGCGGCGTGGGCGGGGCCGGCGCGGCCGGCGGCAGCGCAGGTGACCTCTATCTCAAAATCGAGGTCAAACCCCATCCGGTGTTCGAGCGCCGCGGCGATGATCTGTACGCCACGGCGCCGGTTGACCTCTACACGGCGATCCTGGGCGGCGATGTCCAGGTGCCGACGCTGACCGGCCCGGTGGCGCTGTCCATTCCGGCCGAGACGGCCAATGGCAAGACGATTCGCCTGCGCGGGCAGGGCATGCCCTTGATCAAGGGCGGCGATCAGCGCGGCGATTTGTACATCGAAGTGCAGGTGACAACGCCTCGCCATCTCAGCCCGCGTGAAGTGGAACTGTTCAAACAGTTGGCCGACCTGCGCAAGACCAGGGGCTAATCGTGACTGAGATTGAGACGAGTTCGGTGAGAAGGTCGTCAAAGAAGGTATTCATTGGGTAGTGAACGCGCTTTAACGCAAGGGTGCAAGGGCGCGGAGACGCCAATAGAAGGAATTTATGATCATTTGGCGACCTGGCGTCTCGGCGTTACGTAATTACTGATTGGAAACGAGTTTTGAGTTTAGGAGAGACGATAATGGCAAGTTTTATGCAACCTGACGATAGTAACGATCGCGTGGCCAGCATTCCGCGGGATCTCCCCATGCTGCCACTGCGCAATACCGTGGCCTATCCGTTTTCTGTTCTTCCCCTGGTGGTGGGGATTCCGCGCTCGGTCAAGTTGATCGAGGATGCCCTGCAGGGCAATCGCCTGATCGGCCTGGTTTCGATGAAGGACGGCTCGATCGAAGAGCCGCTGCCAGGCCAGGTCTACGAGATCGGCACCGTCGCCATGATTCACCGCGTGGTGCGCGCCCCGGACAACACCTTGCAGGTGGTGGTGCAGGGCCTGGAGCGTCTCAAAGTCGAATACTGGTTGGGCGCAGAGCCGTACCTGCGTGCGCATATCTCGCTGGCGCCTGACATCGTGCCGCAAGATGTGGAACTGGAGGCGTTGGAGCGCAGCCTGCGCGAACTGGCCCAGGAAGTGATTGCGCTTGCGCCCAATATGCCGGAGGACGCAGGCAAATTCCTGGATCAAGTGCAGGATCCACGCTACCTGGCCTACCTCATTTCGGCCAACTCGCGGCTGGAAGTGGCTGAAGGCCAGAAGATCCTGGAAATGGACAACGTCAAGGACAAGTTCCGCGCCTTGATGGTCCATCTGACGCGCGAAAAAGAAGTGTTGACGCTGGGTCAGAAGATTCAGAGCGAAGCCCGTGAGGAGATGGACAAAGCGCAGCGCGAGTATTACCTGCGCCAGCAGCTGCGCGCCATCCAGAAGGAACTGGGCGAAGCAGACGAGAGCCAGGTCGCAGCCGATGACTATCGCAAGAAGATCGAAGATGCCGGTTTGCCAGAAGAGGCCAAGAAAGAAGCCCTGCGCGAGCTCAAGCGCCTGGAAGGGATGCCGCCGCAGGCCGCCGAACATTCGGTCATCAAGACCTACCTCGACTGGCTGATCGAACTGCCGTGGAACAAGCTGAGCGAGGATCAGCTCGACATCGTCCACGCGCGCCAAGTGTTGGATGAGGATCATTATGACCTGCAAGAGGTCAAGGATCGGATCCTGGAATTCCTGGCCGTGCGCAAACTGGTGCAGGAGCGCGGCGTGCGCGCGGAGCCAGGCGAAGAGGAGAAGGTCAGCGAAGCCATGGGCGCCATCCTGTGCTTTGTGGGGCCGCCCGGCGTGGGCAAGACCAGCCTCGGCCAGAGCATCGCGCGCGCCCTGGGCCGCAAGTTCACACGCATGAGCCTGGGCGGCATGCGCGACGAGGCTGAAATTCGCGGCCATCGCCGCACGTATATCGGCGCGCTGCCCGGCCGCATCATCCAGGCCATCAAGCGCGCCAGTACGCGCAACCCGGTTTTCATGCTGGACGAAGTAGATAAGATCGGCAATGATTGGCGCGGCGATCCGAGCAGCGCGCTGCTGGAAGTGCTGGACCCGGCGCAGAATCATGCCTTCCGCGATCACTACCTGGATGTGGACTTTGATCTGAGCGACGTCATCTTCATCACCACGGCCAACACCCTGGAGACGATCCCGCCGCCGCTGCGCGACCGCATGGAAATCATCCAGCTCGATGGCTACACCGAGTATGAGAAGATCAAGATCGCGCAGGGCTTCCTGGTGCCCCGCCAGGTCAAGGCCAATGGTCTGCGTGAAGGCGAGGTGACGTTTAGCGAAGAGGCCCTGCGCAAGACGGTGCAGGACTACACACGTGAGGCTGGCGTGCGCAACCTGGAACGCCAGATCGGCACGATCTGCCGCAAGAGCGCGGTGAAAATTGCCGCGGGCGAGGTGCAAACCATCGCGGTGACGCCGGAGATCGTGCGCGAGTATCTGAAGCGCGAACGCTTCGAATCCGAGGCGAGCGAGGCCATCGAGATACCGGGCATCGCCACCGGCCTGGCCGTGACGGCCGTGGGCGGCGACATCCTCTTCATCGAGGCGACGCGCATGCGCGGCAAGGGTGGATTGACCCTGACTGGTCAATTGGGCGATGTGATGCGCGAGAGCGCGCAAATTGCCCACAGCTATGTCCGTTCCAAGGCGCAGGCGCTGGGGGTGAATGCGGACATCTTCGAACAAACCGATGTGCACATTCACGTGCCCGCGGGCGCGGTGCCCAAGGATGGCCCTTCGGCCGGCATCACGATGGTGACGGCCATGGCGAGCCTCTTCAGCGGCCGCCCGGTGCGCAGCGACGTGGGCATGACCGGCGAAGTGACGCTGCGCGGCCGCGTCCTGCCCATCGGCGGCGTTAAGATGAAGGTGCTGGCCGCGCACCGCGCCGGGCTGACCACGGTCATCCTGCCCAAGCGCAACGAGCGCGACCTGGAGGACCTGCCGGACGATGTGCGCCAGGCTATGACCTTTGTGCCGGTTGATCGGATTGACGAGGCGCTGGCTGTGGCCCTGCTGCCGGTGGAGATCAAGGAGCCGGAGGCGCTGGCCGCATCCAACGGGCGCCAGCGGATTGAGGAATTGGGAATGTTGAACGCGGAATAGCGCAGAGTGCAAAGCGCAAAGCGCAGATATAAGAAGCGTGGTGCGGTGAGTAGGTGAGAATGGGAGAGGACGGGGCTTTGGGTCTCGTCCTCTTTTTCTTTGTGCGGCGGTTGATGTCAGACGATGCCCTGGATTTCTTGGCGTCTTGGCGACCTGGCGTTTATTTCCTGCCTTCGACTGGAGAGGCGACCATTGCGAAACTTGACGGAAGCGTGCTACAATTCGGCGCAAGCCCCATGCAGACTGATTGATGGATGAATGGAGAGCAAATGACACACGAGGAGATCTTGGCACAAGAAGCAGCCGCGTGGCAGGCGCTGATGGCGGCGGTGGAGGGGTTGAGCGACGCGCACTGGCTGACGCCAGGCGCGGCCGGGGAATGGACGCTGAAGAACGTGGCCGCGCACCTCTGCTCCTGGCAGGAGGAGACGCTGACCGTGCTGCCGGACATGGCGCGCCAGATCGTTGCCGGGGTCAAAGAGCCGCGGCGCTATGACATCGACGCGTGGAACGCGGCGCAGTACGCGCAGCGCCAGGAACAGCCGCTGGCCGAGGTGCGCGAAAAATTGATGACCACGCGCGCGGCGCTGCTGGCGATGATTCAGCGAATTCCGGCCGAATGGCTGGCGAACTACAGATTCGTGCGTAACTGGATCGCCGCCGTGACCTACGAGCACTATGCTGAACACACTGAGATGATTCACGCCTGGCGCGCTGATTTGTAAATTACGGCGAAGACGCCAAGAACGCCAAGAAGAAAAGGAGAACCGTACGATGCTGATTGTGCATGTCAATGTCCAGGTCAAACCAGAGTTCGTGGAGGCTTTCAAGGCCGCGACGCTGGCCAACGCCAGCGCCAGTGTGCAGGAGGCGGGGATTGCGCGCTTCGATGTGCTGCAAAGCCAGGATGACGCCGCGCATTTTCTGCTGGTCGAGGTGTATCGCACGGCCGATGCGCCGGCGCGCCACAAGGAAACTGCACATTACGCCGCCTGGCGCGACGCCGTGGCGCCGATGATGGCCGCGCCGCGCAGCAGTGTCAAGTACCATAACGTGTTTCCCGCGGATGCCGGCTGGTAGGCCCATGCGTTTTGAATTTGCCACCGCCACGCGCATCATCTTCGGTGCGGGAACCCTGCGCCAGCTTGGCCCGCTCGCCGCGGAGCTGGGACGCCGGGCGCTGCTGGTGACGGGCAGCCATCCGGGCCGCGCAGCCGGGTTGATCGGCCAGCTGTCCGCGGCGGGGATCACGGCCAGCCCCTTTGTTGTGCCCGGCGAGCCGACCACGGATTTGGCGCGCCAGGGCGTGCAGGCCGGCCGTGACGCGGACGCCGATCTGATCATCGCCTGCGGCGGCGGCAGCGCGCTCGACGCGGGCAAGGCCATCGCCGCGCTGCTCAGCAACGGCGGCGATCCGCTCGATTACCTGGAGGTCATCGGCGCGGGCCGGCCGTTGACGCAGCCGGCCGTGCCCTTCATCGCGATTCCCACCACGGCTGGCACTGGCAGCGAGGTCACGCGCAACGCGGTGCTCGGCTCGGCGGCGCACCGGATCAAAGTCAGCCTGCGCAGCCCGTTGATGCTGCCGCGGCTGGCGCTGGTAGACCCGGAGCTGACCTATGACCTGCCGCGGGCCGTCACCATCAGCACCGGGCTGGATGCGCTGACGCAGTTGATCGAGCCGTTCGTGTCGCACAAGGCCAACCCCATGACCGACGCCCTGTGCCGCGAGGGCATCGGCCGCGTGGCACGCGCCCTGCCGCGGGCCGCGGCCGATGGGCAAGACACCGCGGCGCGGGCGGACATGGCGCTGGGCGCTTTGTGGGGCGGCCTGGCCCTGGCCAACGCGGCGCTGGGCGCGGTGCACGGACTTGCCGGGCCATTGGGCGGCATGCTGCCGGACGCGCCGCACGGCGCGATCTGCGCGGCGCTGCTGCCGCACGTGATGGCGGTCAATGTCGCTGCGCTGCGCCAACGCCAGGTGGATGGCGCGGGCCTGGCGCGTTTCGACGAAACGGCGCGGCTGCTCACAGGCGACGCGGGCGCACGCGCCGCGGATGGCGCAGCCTGGCTGCACGATCTGTGCGCGGCGCTGGCCGCACCGGGGCTGGCGACGTTCGGCCTGAGCCGCGATCACTTTCCCGAGTTGATTGCAAAGGCCCAGGTCGCCAGCAGCATGAAGGGCAATCCCGTGGCCTTGACCGAAGATGAGCTGTTGGAAATAGTGGAGAGGGCGTTGTGATTTCTAGCCACGAATGACACGAATTCTCACGAATTGGTTTCGTATGAATTCGTGTTATTCGTGGCAAAAAGCTCTTGTGGTTGTCTACGGCGAATGTCACGAAAGGAAATACCGATGCCTGACATGTTCGATGCGTACCAGAAGGCTTTGACCCAACTGCGGACTGCGCTGGGCAGCGGGCATCCTGACTACGGGGATGCCTTGCTCTACGAGCAGCGACTGACTGAAAACATGCGCAGCGCGCGCCGCTTTGGCGATACAGAGAACCTGCGTGCGGAGCGGGCGCAGATCATAGATGGTCTCAACCGCCTGGCTTTGCAGAACCTGGGCCGCAGCTTCAACGAACTGGCGCCGCCGCCCAGCCCGCCGCCCGTTTCAGCGCGCCGCGAGGGCTATGACACGGTCGTGGTGCGCGCCCTGCTCAACCACGCGCTGTCGGACGAGGAACTGACGACCCTCTGCTTCGATCATTTCCGGCCGGTGTACGACGCATTCAGCGCGGGCATGGCGCGTACGGCGAAAATCCAACTCCTGTTGGAGTACGCGGAAAGACGGCAGCAGGTGGCGCGCTTGATCGAGTGCGTGGAAGAAATCAACCCCGCGCAGGTGGCGGTCTACCGCGGCCGGCTGCGCGCCGGGAGCGCGGAGACCCCGTCCAATGTGCGCATTGACACAGGGGGCGGCGCGGTGACCCAGGGCGATGTCAACACCGGCGGGGGCGATTTTGTGGGACGCGACCAACATTAGCAAGGT